>NZ_BPQQ01000012.1 GCF_022179325.1 Methylobacterium isbiliense
GGGCCACTCCCCCTCGATGGGGCGGTCGAGGAACGCGCCCACGCGCTCGTCGATCTCCTGGCAGAGCCGGCTGACCTGGCTCTTCGACACGCCCGTGCCGCCCATGGCTTGGACAAGGTCATCGACTGAGCGGGTCGAGATGCCCTGGATGTAGGCCTCCTGGATCACCGCCGTGAGTGCCTTCTCGGCTAAGCGGCGCGGCTCCAGGAAGCTCGGGAAGTACGAGCCCTTGCGCAGCTTGGGGATGCGCAGCTCCACCGTGCCGGCCCGCGTCTGCCAGTCCCGGTCACGATAGCCGTTGCGCTGGACCAGCCGCTCGGCGCTCTTCTCGCCATGGGCCGCCCCGGTCAGGCCGCCCACCTCCAGCTCCATCAGCCGCTCGGCCGCAAAGCCGATCATCTCGCGCAGCAGGTCGGCATCGGCGCTCTTCTCCAGCAGCCCGCGCAGGCTCATCATCTCGTCGGTCATCGGAGGTCTCTCGGGTTCGAGGTTGGTGCTCGCAACCCGACCCTACCCGGCAACCGCCGATGACCACCCCGCGAGAGAGCCCGCCTGCTTCAGCGCTGGTATGGGCGCGCAGGCGGGCTCTCTCGCTCCCGTCGAGCTACACCACCTCCAGGGACACGACCTCCGCAGATGCGGGGGGCCGTCTCGATCCGCTGAAGCGGGGTTGCCACCTCGTGCTCTCCGGGCTGAGCCCGTCGACGCTCCGAGTTCGATCTGGCTTGGGGCTGGAGAGCCTCGTGCCGTCTCGCTGTGGGTTCACCCCCCGAACCGGGGGAGAAGGTGCTGCGCGTCGTCAGTACCTTGACCATTGCCTGCGGTGCGCTGGCCGTCAACTGCGCTGTGGCGGCCGGATGTGGACAACGGCTCCTCACTCCCACTCCTGTCGGCGGGCGTGGCCCTGGAGGCCGGCGCGTTAACCATGCTGGCGATTGGCGCGCGGGAGGCCTGCCGGTCCCCTTCCCAAGCGGGAGGGACCAGGCCAGGTTCGAGCGTGGCAGTCCAATTGCGCGTGCCGCGCCGTCTTTAGCAGAGGCGGCCGGCACCGGTGTTAGCAGCACCGGCGCTGGCCTGACCACGACCTGTATCCTGTGGAGATACCGACCATGGCTGAGAGCCTGTTTAGCGGCCGCGTGCCGCGCGCGAAACCGTCCTTCTTCCTCGGCGCCAACGCCGCGCCGGACCGGTCGCCCGTCCACCCCACCCGCATGAGCCGCTGAGGCCGACCCGCGCGTCCCGACCGACGCCGCGCCCGCCTCGCTTTCCTGCAACCGACGCGACCATGCCGGCCGCCGATCAGCTCGGCTCGGCCCTGCCCGCTGCACCACCCGACGCCGGGGGGATGCGGGCGCGCGTCCTCTGGACGGACCACCCTCGATGACCAACGTTCTCGCCCATCCCGCCGCTCGCGGCGGACAGCGCCGGCTGCGCGCCGCCCAGCCCACCTCCAGTGCTCCCTCCACCGCGCCCATCCCGGTGCCGCTCGGCCGGGGTGCGATGAAGGGCGTGGCGCCCGCCGACTCCATCTTGTGCTCCGCCTGCTCGCCCGAGCTCCTCGCCGCGACGGAGGCCGCCGTCGACGGCGCCCTCGACGCGATCTTCATCCCCGATCCCCTGCTCGGGCCGGGCCTGTCGCAGTTCGCCTCGGTCCTGGCCTCGATCGTCAAGCGCCACGGGCTCTTGCTCGAGACCGCCGCCGCCGAGGCTCTCGAGCGCAGCGGCCGCTACCTCGTGCTGCGCAACCTGGCCATGCCGATCACCGAGCCCACCCAGGAGCTGTTGCGCGACAGCACGCCCGACCTTCTGCGCGGCAGGTCGATCGCGCTGGCGGGGAGCGTGGCCCAGACCGTCTTCCTCGATCTGGTGGCGATCGACACCAAGGAGCGGCGCGCCATCATCGCCGAGATCAAGCGCGGCAGTGGCAAGAGCGAACGACGCAAGATCGACCAGGTCGAGTGGATCCTGCGGGCGGCCCAGTTGCAGGGGCGCAGCTTCGCGGCGAGCCTCGGCTTTCAGGTCAGCAGCGCGCGGGCGGTGCTGATCGACGTGTACGGGCGCGCCGGCTTCTCGGAGGACCTCACGGTGGCGGGAGCCGACCTCGACACGCTGTTCGGGGTGCCGGTCGCGGACGCGCTCGCGACGGTGACGGCGGTGCTCGCTGCCCGCCTGCGGGCGGTGCTGCCCGACCTCGTCGAGGCCGCCTACGTCACCGCCGGCGGAGCCGACGGGTCTCACCGCCTGCCCGGCTGCTAGCGGCCCTTTCGCCGGGCGCAGCGCGCCCGGCCTCCCGCCCTTCCGATCACCCCATCGACGCCGTCGCGTGCCGTGCGCCGACGCGCTCTCCAGGCCTGTCTGATGACCTCCGACTTCGACTCCTCCCGGCCGCACGCGGCCGCCGTGCCCGCTCCCGCCTGCCTTGCGGAGGCGCCGCTGACCTGGTGGCGCAGCCTGCCGCCCGGGGCACTGGATCTGGCCGCCCAGCGTCGCCTGCGCGCGGCCCTCCTGGCCCTGCCGCCCCTGCCGCTGCCGGGCTGGGCCGAGGCCTGCCAGGCCGACCCGGCCGCGGCCGTCCGCGCCGCCCTGACGGCGCTCGCCCACGCCGCGGCGCGCCCCGAGCACCTGGAGCCGGCGATGACCGCCGTGCTGCTCTGCGCCGCGCTGGGCGACCCGGCCTGCGCCGACCTGCTCGCCCACGTGCACGGCCGGCGGGCACGGCGCCGGGCCGACCTCGATGCCCTGCGCCTCGCCCACGGCTGGCGCCGCCGCTCCGGTCCCGGCCGCCCCGCCGCGCCGGCTCCCGCTCGCTGAGGAGGACACGATGGCGTTCTCCTCCACTCCGCGCGTCACCCGCGAGGCGGCCCGCGCCCTGCTCGTGCCGCTCCTGCCGCGCCGCCTGCGCACCTGCCTCGATCCCACCCTGCGGCTGGTCGCGGCGCGCGAGGGCCTCGCCACCGAGATCGGCACCCTGGTCCCGGCCGCCGCGCCGCTCGCCGCGGCCTGGATCGTGGCGGCGAGCGAGGCCGGCGGGCTGTGGCAGGATCCCGCCCTCGCGCACGCCCGCGCCGGGCTGATGCGGGCGCTCGACATGCACGCGGTCGAGCGCGACCTGCCCGCGGCGCGGGCCCTGGCCGACCTCGTCGCGCTGCTGTCCTGCGACGGCGCTGACCGCGCCGCCGCGGCGCGGCTCGCCCTGCCGCTGTGGTCCGAGGTCGAGATCCTCTCCGGCTTCAAGGATCGCCTGGCCGCGCTCGGTGCGGCGCAGGCCGACCTCGACTTCGGCCACCGCTCGGCCGCGAGCGAGGCGGCCGAGGCCGACGACGGCGGTGTGACCGACCTTTGCGCCCATCGCGACGCCTGGACCGAGGCGCTCGAGGCGGCGCTGCTGGGGCTGAGCGCCGAGGCGAGCGCCGCCGCCGTGGCAGCGTCGGCCCTCGGCTTCGGCCATGAAGATGCGTTCGTCCACGGAGCGCTGCTCCTGCGGTTGCTGCCCGACTTCGGGCAGCGTCTGACCTGGGCGATCGACGAGCAGGCCAGGGCCGGGGAGATGCGCAAGCGCCTGCTGCTCGAAGAGCGGCTGAGGCACGAGGCCCGGGAGCGGCGCAAGGCGAGTGCCGCCCCGAGCGGCTCAGGAGGAGGCACTCCCCCCGCTTCCACGCTCGCGGCGGTGCCCGAGGGCCACCTCCTGGTCGTGGCCTCGGTCCAGCAGACGGGCGGCGATCGGGGCCGGAGCGTCAGCCAGGGCTACGAGGCGATCATCGGCAAGCCGCTGCCGCTCGCCCGGACCCCGGATCTAGCGCAGGTCCGGGCGGCGCTGGCTGTCGAGTTCCCGTACGCGACAGCGACGATCGACCGTCTGCTGACGGATCTGATCGGCCGCCCGCACGCCGTGCTGCGCCCGAGCGTGCTGGTCGGCCCGCCCGGTGCCGGCAAGAGCCGGTTGGTCAGCCGGATCGCGCATCACCTCGGCGTTGGTGTGTGGCGGGTGGACGGGACGCGCGACGCGGGGGCCAGCATCGGCGGGCTCGACCGCCGCTGGGCAACGGCGGAGCCGTGCCATCCTCTGATGGCGATGGCGCGCCACGGCATCGCCAACCCGCTGATGCTGGTCGACGAGATCGAGAAGGCGGCGACGCGGGTAGATTACGGACAGTTGTGGCACGCGCTGCTGCCGATGCTGGAGCCGGAGACCGCCAGGGCCTACCCCGATCCGGCCTTCCAGACCGAGATCGATCTGAGCCGGGTCTCGTGGCTGGCGACCGCCAATACTCTGCACAACTTGCCAGGTCCGCTTCTCGACCGGTTGCGGGTGGTCGAGATGCCGGCGCCCGAGCCCTATCATCTTGAGGCGCTGATCGCGCCGATCCTGGCCGGGGTCGCGGCGAGCCGCGGGCTCGACGCGGCCTGGATGCCGGTTCTGAGCGGGGAGGAACTGCTGCTGGTACGGCGGGGCTGGCGCGGCGGCTCGCTGCGGCGGCTGACGCGCCTGGTCGAGGCGGTGGTGGCTGCCCGCGAACTGGGCCTGCCGCGTCACTGACGGCACGCGAGGCGATCCGGGCGCCGCGCCAGGGCTGCCTTGCAGGGCTTTTCGCTCCTCAGCCCGGTGAGCTGCAGCTCGCCGGGGGAGAACCCGTCCTGCCTTGGGAGAAGAGCACTCGTCGTGACGGATCACGATCACGCGCCACTGTCGATCGGCTCGGATCATTGACCCCACCCAGAACGGTCGCTGACAAGCCGCGCTGAGGCGAGGCTTCTGCGTCAGGCGGCTTCTACGATCCGCTCGGTGCCGAGTTGGATGTGCAAGGATACGCCAGTGGCCTGTGCGAACCGTCGCAGTGAAGTGGTGCTCGGAGCGACCTTGCCCTTCTCCCAGCGCGCGACCATGGCCTGGGATGTGCCCATGCGACGTGCGACTTCGGCCTGAGAGAGCTTGGCGCGATGACGTACCTCGGCCATGGCGAAGGCGAGTTCCATCTCGGGCGACACTTCGGCATACGCAGCCCGGTACTCCGGATCGGCGTTCCAACGCGCGCGGACAGTCTTGAAGGGAATAGCCATCACAGCACTCCTTTCGCTCTCTCTTCGGCCAGCTCCAACCACCGCTTGGGGGTCTTCCTGGTCTTCTTCATGAAGGCGGCCACGATGACCACGCGCTTCCCGGACACCGTCACATAGATAGCCCGGCCGTCATCACCGCCCGCGCTCGGACGCATCTCCCAGAGCTTGCCCTGAAGATGTTTGACATGCGGCTCATGCAAGCGGTCCAGACCCAGGGTCTCAATCCGCTCAACAATCTTGTCCAGGGAAGCACGGACCTTCGCGGGCCACGCATCCAGCTCGGCCAGGACGGCCTCGTTGAGGACGTCAACACGCCAGGGCATGACCAGAGGCTATATCAAAAAAGGCATTATGCAAGGAGTTTGTCCCCCCAACCTCGTGCTCCCATGCGGCCCTCCATCGACTGCTCCAACCCTGCACAATAGAGAATTTCCTCGATTTATCAATGGTTTGAGTTCATTGGATAGAAGCGGCACGCTTGGCGATGCTGATCCACAGTCGCATGATCACGCACTCATCCAAGCACCTAGTCTCGTAGCCATACGATGGCCTAGCTATGTGATTATGTGAAAAACTGGCGACGCTCGACGGATTTCACTAGCCTCCCGTACGATGCGCCCGTCGCCCGACGGTGCGGTCGCAGCACGGTGGTGACGTCCATGCGCGTTTTGGTCTTGGCTTCGCAAAAGGGCGGGAGCGGTAAGAGCACGCTGGCGAGCTCGCTGGCGGTGGCGGCTCAGGAGGATGGGGAGCGCGTGGTCGTCGTCGACCTCGACCCGCAGCGGTCGCTCGCCGGATGGGGCGAGATCCGAGCGGACCGCGACAGGCGTGACATCATCCTGCGCGCCGTCGCTCCGTCGGCCCTCGACCGCTGGATCGCTCAGACCCGGCAGGTGCCGGGCGTGAGCTTGGTCATCTTGGACACCGCCGGCACATTCGGGCCCGAAGTCGATGTGGCGCTCGCCCACGCCGATCTTTGCCTGGTCCCGGTCAGGCCCTCGGCCTTCGATCTGCGAGCCGCCGCCCCAACCGTTTCACGCCTGCTCGCTTACGAGCGGCCCTTCGCCTTCATCCTCAATGGTGTCAGCCCAGCCGCTCACGCCCGAACAGTGGATGCGATCGGCGCGCTTCGGACGAGCGGCGTCGTGGCACCGCCCGTCGCCGACCGCATGGATTTCCGAGACGCCGTAGCTCTGGGTCTCGGCGTGACCGAGGTCGCTCCGCGCGGCAAGGCCGCGGCCGAGATCCGGGTTCTGTGGGACTGGACCAAGACGCATCTGGAGCAGAGTCATGGCTAAGCCGAGGGTTTCTCTTCAGGGGGCGATTACCCCCGTCGCACCACCTGATCATGTGACTGCGCGATCACCTGGTAGCGCACCTGCGCAGTTGCGGGACGCCGATGTCCCGGAGGCCCCGGGTCCGATCCCGCCCGCTCCAGCGCCCGCCAAAGAGCGACCGGTGCAGGCGCACCGCTCGCTCTACGCCCGTCCCGAGACGTTGGACCTGATCCGCGAGATTGCGTTCCGGGACCGCGTCTCGGCGCAGTCGCTTTACCGCGAGGGCCTGCTGCTGATGCTGCGGCAGCGAGGATACTTCCTGAACAAGGGCATCGACGATGTGTAGTACGACGATGCGCTAACATGAGTGTGCGGAAGTCTAACGCTAGTGTGCAGTGATCACTGGCGTTTGTTTTCTGCGCACTTAGCGTTAGGAACTCATGGGCAGGCTGCTAGTTCGGCAGCTCTCGGGCAATTCGCCGGCGCATCCTGGCGAGGTGCCAGGATCCGGCTGACCTTGGCCTGTAGCTGTCCGATCCGGGCATGAAGCCCGCTGGCATGACGAGCGGTGGGTTGCGTGGCATCTTCAGGGGGCTTCAGCCGACCAAGCTTAAGGTCGAGCGGCTCAAAGATCAGGCGGTCGCCGCCCCTGAAGAGGCAGAGCGTGCGCCGCATGCCTCGCCACCAGCGGCGTGAGTTCGGCCTCGGCTACCGACCGGGCTTGCGCCTCGGATCGATGCGGCCGGTCTGATCGCCGGTACAGCTTGCCGTGGTCGCGGATCGCTCAGGTATGCGCGCCCGCGACGTCTCGGCTGGGCCGGATTTCCAGAGTGAAGAGGTGCCGCCCGTGTGCGCTCATGCCCGCCATGTCGGGGGGCAAGACGGCCTCTCCAATGCGTCCTGATGTCAGGACGTTCTTGACCGCCTCCGCATCCCATCCGGCCGATCCGCGGGAGGCGTGCCTGCCCGCATTGGGATTTTCGTGGCCCGTCGCCAAGCTCCTGGCGATACCGGATCGACGGAAGGGGCCAGCACTGCCGTGGTGCTACCGCCGATCCGGGCCAGGGAGCCCGACCCATGTCCGCCTCGTCCACGCGCAAGGCCGTCCACACGACAAGCTTGCGCCTGACCCCGCAGGAGCGGCACACGATCGAGCGGGCGAGTGCCAAGCTGCACATCGGCGTGTCGACCTTCGCCCGTCTCGCCGCCGTGGAGGCGGCTAGGCAGGCTGCCGGCGGCGGTCGCTTCCGCGATCTCGCCCTGGCGCGCTGGACCGCGCTCATGGGCGAGCTGTCCGACGCGGTCAGCGATCTCTCGGACGCGCGGGCGGAGGATGCGGCGCTGTCGGCGGCCCTGGCCGAGCTGCTCGAGCGCCTGCGGCACATCCACCACGACGTCACGCGCGTGATCGAGGCCGGGCCGTGATTATCAACTGCCACCCGCACGGCCGCACGGCGAGCGCCACCACGACGCTGGTCGCCCACCTGCTGTCGACCGAGGGCGGCCAGTGCGTCCACCTCGTGCGGGTGCGCGGCAGCCTCGCTCAGACGTTGGCCGCGGCGGTCAAGGATTTCACGCGGCTGCGGGACGGCTCCCGAGCCACGGTGGCCTTCCTGCACCTGACCCTGAGCCCGGCACGGCCGTGGAGCGGCGAGCAGCGGGACGAGGCCGTCGCCCGCATCCGGCGCGCGCTCGGCGCCGAGCAGCACGGCTACGCCCTGGTCGAGC
Organism: Methylobacterium isbiliense; assembly: GCF_022179325.1. Lineage (GTDB taxonomy): Bacteria > Pseudomonadota > Alphaproteobacteria > Rhizobiales > Beijerinckiaceae > Methylobacterium > Methylobacterium isbiliense. Next base: position 8,064 of record NZ_BPQQ01000012.1, read on the forward strand.
ACGCGGGCAAGCCCCGCGCCCGGGGCGAGAGCGGTGACACGCACTGGCATATCCTCGTCTGCCATGTCGGCCCGGATGGTCGGGCTCTGGACACGGCCTTCCTTCACGCGCGCCTCGAGGCGGTGCGGGCCAGCCTCGAAGTGGATTTCGGCGAGCCGCTGACGGCCAGCCGGCGCACGGACGCGGTCGCCCGGCGCTTGCGCGCGATGGGTCGCGACGACGTGGCCGCGGCCGTCGAGGCGATCCGGCCCGCGCCGGACGCGCTGCCCCGCTCGGGCCTCACCAGCGCCACCCGCGCCCGCCTCGCGCGCGTCGGCATCTCCGCCCCCACGGTCAGGGCGGAGGTGCTGACCGCCTACGAGCGCAGCGACACAGGCAGCGGGTTCAAGGCAGCGCTGGAGGAGCTCGGCCTCGATCTGGTGCCGGGCGACACTCCCTGGGTCTGGCTCATCCGCCAGGACGGTCACCTGATCGGCGCGGTGGACCGGCTCGTCGGCCGGAGCCGGGCTGAGGTCGTGGCGCGCATGACGGCGCCCATCGGCGAGCCCAGCCCTGACCGCACCGCCATGCGCGCGGCGGAGCCGGAGCAGCAGGCGGGCAGCGAGGTGGCACCAGCCGGCAGCCCTTCTCCGCGGCCGCAGGTGCCTGCGGCCCTTGGTGACAGGGAAACGCCGGCTGACACCGGCGAGCCGCCGATCGGTCCTGGCGACCGGACGACGAACACGACGCCAGCCGGATCCGCCAGTTGGCCCGCTGCCGAGGACGACGTCCGGGGCGCTGCGCAGATCTGGACGGACCGGATCGCACGCGAGCGGGAGGCGCTGGAGGAGACCCTCGCCGAGCTGCGCTGCGCGAGTCCACTGCCGCCGTGCCGGCACGCCGAGCGCCGCCAAGCTCAGGCGCGGCTTGATGCTGCCTCGGCCGCGGAACGTACGGCAGAGACCGCCCTGCGGCACGCGCAAAAGTCGGCGCTGGCGCCTCGCGGCATCGGAGCGCGGCTCCGTGACACGCTTGCCCGCATGACAGGCGGGATGACGCAGGGCGAGGCCGAGATCCAGGCGGCGGCAGGTGCGCTCGCGCGAGCCCGTGACGCGCGGAAGGCCGCCTCCGATGCCGTGCGTCAGGTCCGCGAGCAGATCGGGCAGGAGGCGATTGCCTACGAGAAGCTGCGCGAACGCGAGGCGGTCGAGCGGGCACCGGCTGAGCGCGGCATCCTTTGGGACCTCGCTCGGCTCCGCGACCAGCAGATCGTGCTGGAGCGCTGGCCGCAGCTCGCCCTGAAGGGCAGGACGGCCATCGAGGCGGCCGTCGATCGCCTGCGCCGGGCGCGGGTCGAGGACCGGCGCGAGCAGTGGAGCGCCGACCCGCGATCGCCGCACGCGAGGCAGATGAGCTCAGCGGACGAACCGCCTTACCGTTCTCCAGCACCCTGCCGCCCGTAAAGTCCCCTCCGTGAATGCCTTCCGGGCGCGCGGTTTCTGGCGCTCGAGGGATCGATCGGTTCGCGTCGCGCCGCAGGCTCTTCGCCATTCAGCACGATAGTGAAGGAGGGTGGGGAGACGTCATGGGTAAATGCCTCAGCGTGAGCGGCGCTTCCCCAAGCCTCTGTGCAGAGGCGACCGCGTGCGCTGAACCTGTTCCGTTGCGGACTGCTCAGCCGCTACCGTAAGAGTAGCGGGCTGCTGCCCAGCTCGTCACGAGGTGACCGATGATCGACGCCGCTGCCGATCCTCCGGCAGCCTCCGATCGCTCTTGGTCGGAGGCTGACCGGCTCGCCGCCCTGCGCGCCTACGAGATCCTCGATACCCCGCCCGAGCAAGCCCTCGACGATCTCTGCACGATCGCCGCGCAGGTCTGTCGGACGCCGATCGCCGTCGTCAACCTGGTCGACGATACGCGCCAGTTCTTCAAGGCCGAGGTCGGGCTTGGTGTGCGCGAGACGCCCCTCGACGTCTCGATCTGCAAGTACGCCATCTTGCACCGCGGCCTGTACGTCGTGACCGACACGCTTCAGGACCCATGCTTCGCCTGCAATCCGCTCGTGACCGGCGAGCCGGGCCTGCGCTTCTATGCCGGAGCCTTGCTGAGGACGCCGGAGGGTTTGCCGCTGGGCACGATCGGCGTGCTGGATGTCAGGCCGCGACCGGATGGGCTCACGGCCGAGCAGGCCGAGGTTCTCCAGGCCCTCGCGCGGCAGGCCATGGTGCAGCTGGAGCACCGCCGCCTCCAGAAGGTTCTGGCCCGCCGGGAAGCCGAACTGGAGCAGATCCACGAGATCGCAGGTGTGGGTGGTCTGGAAGTCGAGCTCCGGGCCGGGTTCAGGAACCGGCGCTCGCCGCAGTACCTGCGCATCCACGGTCTGCCACCCGAGGCGGCCTGCGAGAGCCACGAGGCGTGGGTGAACCGCATCCACCCCGACGACCGCGAGGCGACGGAGCGCCACTTCATCGAGGCCGTGCAGGGCCACGAGACCAGCTACCAGGCCGAGTACCGCATCATCCGGCCGAGCGACGGCGAGGTTCGCTGGATCGCCGCGACCGCACGGATTGAGCGCGATGGGGAGGGCCGTGCGCTGCGCCTGATCGGCGCGCATCGCGACATCACGCAGCGCAAGGTGAATGAGGAGGCGCGCGAGCTTCTTACCCGGGAGCTGTCGCACCGGATCAAGAACATCTTTGCGGTGGTGGGCGCACTGGCGACCTTGACGGCACGGGGGCATCCGGCGGCTCAAGAGTATGCCGAGAGCTTCCTGAGCCGCCTCCAGGCCCTGGCGCTGGCGCACGAGTACGTTCGTCCGCACAGTGCGATGACACCTCCTCACGAAGCGAGCCTGACCGTGCAGGGTCTGTTTCGCGCGTTGCTGGCTCCCTACGCCGAGGAGGGGCGCGAGCGGTTCGTGATCGCAGGTGCCGACACCGCAGTTGGTGAGCGGGCGGCGACGGCACTCGCGCTGATCATGCACGAGCAGGCCACCAACGCCGTGAAGTACGGTGCGCTGTCCACGGCTGGTGGACGCGTGACAATCCAGATCTGCCGTGAAGGCGATAGCCTCGCGGTTCTATGGCAGGAGCAGGGCGGCCCCCGGGTGGCCGGAGCGCCGGAGCGTCGCGGGTTCGGCAGCCAGATGATGGCTCGGAGCGTAGGCACACAGCTAGGCGGAGAGCTGAAGTACGAGTGGCAGCCGGAGGGGCTGACGATCCGCATCACGGCGCCGATCGAAAGGCTGGGTGAATAGGTTATGGCCTGAGCGTCGCAGAATTCGTTTGGCTTAGATTTGTGAGTCTCGACTGACGATGCACTGGATCAGCCTTAGATACTGAACTGCAATATCGTGGCAATTTGGCGTTCAAGCTGTGCTCTAGGGTGGATATGGCCCCCGGAAGAGGTCGCCGATAGCCTTGCGGCGGAACAGCGTGAACCAGCGCCGCCGCCGGTGCTCTGGCCGGTCGTGCAGCATGTGACAGCGCTGGCAGAGCGCCGCGAGGTTCTGGTCCGCGTTGTCAGACGTGTCGTGGTTGCGGTGCGCCGCCGCCAGCACCACCCGCGTCGTGCGCACCTCCGCCAGCAGGTCGACGGCCGGGCTGCGCCGCAGCACTCGTCCGCGGCCATTGCGCCACGTCCCGACCTCCGCGTCCCACCACCTTCCGTCCGAGAGGCAGATGACGCGCTGCAGGTGCGGTCGCCCGCAGCCCTCGCAGCGCCCGCCCGCGCGGCGGAAGCGGACCACCGCCGAGAGCTGGGGCCAGTCGATCGGATAGTAGCCGCGATGCTCGCGTCGGATCGGCATCCCCTCAGCCCTTCCTCGCCGCCGCCTGGCTACGCGCCCGCGCCTGCGGAAAGTAGCTGTAGAAGGTGAAGCGGCTGACCCCCAGCCGCTTGGCGATCTCGGCCACCGAGATGTTGCCCGCCGCCAGGAGCGCTCGCCCAACCTCAAGATCCGCCTCGGACAAGGCCTTGGGCCGGCCACCCTTGCGACCGCGTGCCAGGGCGGCTTTCAGGCCCTCCAGGGTGCGTTCGCGGTTGAGGTCGAGGAAGTACTCGGCCATGGCGCCATGCACCTGCAGGGCGAAGCGGCCATGGGCCGTGTCGCTGTCGAACTGCTCGGTGAGCGAGCGGAAGTGGACATCTTGCCGACGCAGGCCATCGATGGTGCGCATCATCTCGACCAGCGAGCGCCCGAGCCGGTCGAGCTTCCAGACCACCAGCACGTCCTCGGGGCGCAGGAAAGCGAGGGCCGCCTCGAACGCAGGGCGCTTGGTGCCGGCCTTGCCGGACTTCTTCTCCTCAAAGAGGCGCTCGCAGCCGGCCTTAGTCAGGGCGTCGCGCTGGAGGTCGAGGTTCTGGTCCTGGGTCGAGACGCGGGCGTATCCGACGAGCATGTCAGGATAGTAGCGGAGGAGCGTATTCCTAGCAGTAGTTTTCCTACCACAGTTTCCTGACATCCACAGCCGCGTCGCGCCCTCGCGTCAAGTGCGTCAGTGGAGGACGCGCCCAGCGTTGTTAGGAAAATGGTCGTTTTTCTTACATACCGGCTGCGACCGAGCGCAGATGGTGTGTCTCGCCTGGGTCTGGATGATGGCCTCACGCTCTGCTGAGGCTGCCTATCGTGAGTGCCGCCGGTCTCGGTGTCTCACGGCAGCACCTTGGATGGGCATGCCTCCGTCAGGCGCTCGGCCGGCATGTCGCTCCCGGGCCTTGCAACCGTTTTCCCGAACCTCTTATTTCCAGTATGGTTTCCATGCGCCGGAATTGAAATTTGAGCGCCGCGCTAATTTGACAATCCAATTGGCGGCGACTTAGCCTGATTGTCTTAGGCCATCTCAAAACAGAAGATTTGAACTAAATATTAACATCTCTAAAGGCTGATTATTGCACCGGTTGCCTCGGCCTAATCTAAGATATGGTACAGACATCCGGCTGCATCTCCGAGTTGCAGGATCGTTGGCACACCGTTCGAGTAGGCTGTGAGTCGAAACCTGGTTGCAGCATTGACCCTGAGCTTCATCCTCCTCTGCGGGATGGCGCCCGTGGCGCTCACGCTCGCGCCTCGCCCCGGCCAACCGGTAGCTGTCGTGACGCTCATGCCTGATGCGCCCCTGCCCTCCGCGATCGCAGCAACGGAGGCTCGGATCATCTGGATGTCGAGCCGAGGTCGGATTGTCATCCTCAGTACCGCCTCATTCGACCTCGTCGCGGACCTTTATCGAGGGGGCGCAACCCTCGTCGTGACCGCTGCCCTGTTCCCGGGATGCAATCCCGACACTTCTGCACCCACCCCTCGGATCGGAGCTGGATCCCTATGACCAAGTCTCGCGCCCTTGACCAACTGCGGCGCGCGTTCCTGCCGATCATGCTCGGCGGGTTGAGCGGCCTGTACGCCGTCATCGTGATCGCGGCTTGGCTCGTCGGCGGGCAGCCACTCGCCGTCGGAACCGTCGGTGGGGCGCTGCTTCTTGCCGTGTTCGGTGCTGCTCGGATCGCCGGCGCGGATGCGCTCACGCGCCACCTCTCGGCCGCAACAGCAATGGCGCTGGTTGGGCTGCTGGTGTTCTGCACCGCCGGCACGCACCTACAGATCGACATGCACATGGCCTTCTTCGCCGTGCTCGCCGTCACGGCGGGCTGGAGCTGCTGGTCGTCGATCCTGGTTGCCACCGCGGTGGTCGCTGTCCATCACCTGTCGCTCAACGTGCTCTATCCGGCTGCCGTGTTTCCGAACGGCGCCGAGTACTCGCGCGTGGTGCTCCACGCGGTCATTCTAGTGATCGAGGCTGGCGCACTCGCCTTAGCCGCTCGCCAGCTCGCCCGCGCGCTGGCTGCCTCGGAAACGGCGGCAGCAGAGGCGGCCCGCAATGCCCGTCATGCGCAGGACCTCGCCGCTGCGCAGGAGGCGGAGAACGCCGCCAAGATGAAGCGCGTGAGCCTGCTCGACGCCCTCACGCAGGCCTTCGAGCGTGACGTCTCCGTTCTGGCCCAAGGGCTCGCGGGCGCTGCCACCGAGATGGAAGCGACGGCGCAATCCATGGCGAGAATTGCCGCCGACACGACACAGCAGACGGTAACGGCCGCAGGAGCAGCGCAGCAAACCTCGGCGAACGTGCAGATGGTCGCCGCGGCAAGCGAGGAGATGTCAGCTTCCGTGCGGGAGATCGTGCACCAGGTCGGCCAGTCGGCACAGGTGGCGACCGGAGCCGTCGAGACAGCACGCCAGACCAATGCGACGGTGCAGCGCCTAGCGAGCACGGCTGAACAGGTCAGCACCATCGTGTCGGTGATCTCCGACATTGCGTCACAAACAAACCTGCTGGCGCTGAACGCCACGATTGAGGCTGCGCGAGCAGGTGAGGCGGGTCGAGGATTTGCAGTGGTCGCCGCCGAGGTGAAGCAGCTCGCTGGACAGACTGCGAAGGCGACCGAGGAGATTTCCGGGCAGATCACGGTCATTCAGGACGAAACGCGCCAAGCGGTAGCGGACCTTCGCCAGATCGGCCGGGTTATTGCCGAGATGTCGAGTGTTTCGGCTGGGATTGCGGAGGCAATGGAGGAGCAGGGCGCGACGACGCTGGAGATCGCCCGCAACGTGCAGCAGGCCGCCCGCGGCACAGAGATGGTGACGGGCAACATCTCGCAAGTTCGGGAGGGGGCTGGTCAGACCAGTACGGCGGCCACACAAGTCCTGAGCGCAGCTCGGGAGCTTGCATTGCACGCTGACAGCCTGACGCAGGAAGTAACATCATTTCTAATTCGTGTTAAATCAGCATAGACGCTCGAAAGACAATGTCCAATAGTAAGCTTTCATGCCGATGATTTCGCCGCCTCATCAACGCCACGCAGCCAGATGATCTGGTTTAATACACTGTCCTTAGCGCGCCTCCACGTCGTAGGGCGAGCCGATGTAGCGACCCGACGGCGGCACCTGATCATTCCTCCGCCACTCGACGCGGGCGCCTTCCGGCCCGTGCTGGACGAGGAAGTTCTGCACCCAGACGCGCCGCAGGGTCTCAAGGGCCGCGGCGTCCCGCACGACCGGCGGCGCGCCGTCCGCCGTGGCGAGAGCCAGTAACGTGAAGCCATCAACGGCGGTCTGCACCGCCCACGCCCGGCGCCCAGTCTGGCTCTTGGGCAGCCGGAACTCGCTCGCTCGGAGCTCGTACCGTTCGGCCTATGTCGGGGTCGTGCACGCGCGTAGCCAGTTGGGAGCCACCGTTGCCAGCGCGTTCAGTGGGCAGCGCAATGTCTCGCCGACGACTTCGAGCCGGCTCGTCCTCTCATCGCAGGAGGCACAGCGAATTCGCCACCAACATCAAAGTGCGGAGAACCGTCAAACCGAGGGAGGATCATCAGAATGATCCTGCAGCCGCGCGGACGCGTGCCACTGTGACGAGGTTCACCGCCACAGTGAGGAGCATGACGATCTAGGCCCGTCGTGTGGGCGACTTCTCTGACCCCGAGCCGTGAACCGGTTTCAGTACTTCAGACCGCGCGCGATCAGCGCGGGATCTGGCCTAGTCCTGCGCATCCTGAAGATACCCTTGATGTCGCGATCTTAATTTGACGCATGCGCGATAAGTGCAGGCGACGCAGTCGTTAAACGTCTGCTGATTTCAATTTTACGCAATTACTTGCGCTATTATCAGCGCAAGTTTACATTTTTCAATGAAAAATTATCACAACTAAAGATTGAAATCGTCATGAAATGCGCATCCAGGCAGGTCGATCCTGCACGATGCTTAGTTCAATCTGCTTAATCCATGAGATTTCCGACAAAAGTCCACTCTACAATCAGATCAATATCTTAGAAATAACTGACGGCCACGCTCCTGGTGACAGACACCAAGCCTGCACGAGGCACACTCCATCATGTTCACGCTCATATCCAAGAACGACGCCAAGCTGAAGGCCGCCTACACCTCGCAGGCGGTGATCGAGTTTGCTCTCGATGGCACCGTCCTCGCCGCCAACGAGAACTTCCTCAAGGCCATGGGCTACGCCCTCGACGAGATCCGCGGCAAGCACCACCGCATGTTCGTCGATCCCGCCGAGCAGGGCACCGATTATGAGCGCTTCTGGGAAGCGCTGCGCCGGGGTGAGTTTCAGACCGCCGAGTACAAGCGCATCGGCAAGGGCGGCCGCGAGGTCTGGATCCAGGCCAGCTACACGCCCCTCCTCGGCCGCAACGGCAAGCCCTCCGGCGTCATCAAGTTCGCCCACGACATCACGGCCCAGAAGCTGCGCAACGCCGACTCCGAGGGCAAGCTGCGCGCCATCGACCGCTCGCAGGGCATCATCGAGTTCGCCCTCGACGGCACCGTGCTCACCGCCAACGAGAACTTCCTCGCCGTCGTCGGCTACGCACTCGACGAGGTGAAGGGCCGTCATCACCGGATGTTCGTTGACCCGACGGAGCAGGGGGCGGAATACGAGCGCTTCTGGGCTGCCCTGCGCCGGGGCGAGTTCCAGGCCGCCGAGTACAAGCGGGTCGGCAAGAACGGGCGCGAGGTCTGGATCCAGGCCACCTACAACCCCGTCGCGGATGCCTCCGGCAAGCTCGTCAAGGTCGTCAAGATCGCCACCGACATCACCCCTGCGGTGAGCGAGCGCCTGGAACGCACCCGGCTGCAGAAGGCCATCGACACCGATCTCGACAGCATTGCGGCCTCGATCTCCCAGGCCTCGCAGCAGGCCGTCGGTGCCGCGAGCGCCTCCGAGCAGGCCTCCGGCAACGCCCAGAGCGTGGCAGCCGGTTCAGAGGAGCTCGCCGCCTCGGTCGGTGAGATCAGCCAGCAGGTGACGCGCGCTCTCCAGATCACCAGTCGCGCCGTCCAGCAGGCCAACGCCACCTCCGCCGTGGTCGCAGGTCTCGCTGCCGCCGCCCAGCGCATCGGTGAGGTCGTCGATCTGATCGACAACATCGCCAGCCAGACCAACCTGCTCGCCCTCAACGCCACCATTGAGGCCGCACGCGCCGGAGAGGCCGGCAAGGGCTTCGCGGTGGTGGCCGCCGAGGTGAAGAACCTCGCGGCCCAGACCGCCAAGGCGACCGAGAGCATCGGTGCGCAGATCGCCCAGACGCAGGGCGCCGCCCACGAAGCGGCCACCGCCATCACCGGCATCGGCGAGACCATTGGGGAGGTTAACACGATCTCGGCGGCGATCTCGTCTTCGGTCGAGCAGCAGGCGGCGGTGGCCCAGGAGATGTCGGTCAATATGCAGGCGATGACGACCGCCGTCGCCGACATCTCGCGCAGCATCGGCTTGATCGCCTCCTCGACCCAGCGGGTCAACGACTCGACCCGGCAGGTGCGCGAGTTCTCGCGGAGCATGGTGGGCTGAGGACTGCAGATCGGCTCGACCCCGTAGGCGTCCCGATGGTCGTCGATGAACGCGATCATGTCCGCGACCGGCGATCGAGCTCTGCCATGGCGAAATACGCGCTGGCCTTGCGCAGGATCTCGTTGGCTTGGCGCAGTTCACGGACCTCGCGCTCCAGAGCCGTGATCCGCTCGCGCTCGTCCGTGGTCGGCCCAGCGCGCAGGTCCTGATCCCCCTCGGACTGGCGCACCCAGTTCCTGAGGGTCTCGCCCGAGCAGCCAATCTTGGCGGCGATCGACTGGATCGCCGCCCCTTGCGAGCCGTGCCCGCCCTGGTGCTCCCAGACCGTCCGAACCGCTCGCTCGCGGACCTTAGGTGAGAAGGGGGATGTGCTTCCTCATGGCTCCATTCTCTCAAGAGTTGGAGCCTCCGCGAAACCCGAGGCGGCTCAGATTACATCGTTCGCACCCGAGGCTGACGACCGTCCGCGGTTCTTCTGCACTCGTCAAAAACCCCGAAGGTGCCGCCCTCCTCCCGGCGGTAGTGTTGCCGGTGGGCACGTGGCCTTTACGCTGGCTTCGCCAAGAGGATCACCGTGCGGATGGCTAGCTCATGGGCCGCCAGGGTCGCGCCGGGTTGAGACATCCAGGCTCGCGCGTGAGGATGCGCGTTCACGGCTGCCAAGATGTCGACGCTGATCCCGTCCGTGATCTCCCACCAGCCCGGCTGCGGGTTGGCCAGGAAGCCGTCAATGACAGCTTGCAACTCACGGTGCGTCACGATCCTGAGCATCAACAACTCGCCGATCGTGAGCCGGTCAGCCATGCCGTTCATGTCGACCCCGCGAAGTGGGTGATCAGGTCGGCAGCGGGCCGGGTTGGGGGGAAGATGAGGGAGAATGCACCCGACCCGCTGATGAAGCTGCTCGTAGCCCAGGGAGCTACGCGGATACGGGCAGCGTCATGCATCCCTCGTCGCTGACATTGGAGGCGTCTGTCCATTACCCAAGTTTAGCGCAGCCGTGTGGGCCGGAAGCGCAGGCCTGCACCGGGGTAGCAGGATCGCCGTTCTGACTTGGGGCAGCTTAGGATGTCGGCTCAAACCCTTTCGAGCCGTCTCGCTTGGTATGCGAACAGTCCAGCGGTCGAGCTTGTCCGAAGAATGACATCCAGGCCTTCATCAGACGCTCTGGCGAGAGACAGTCGGCCTCTGCTAGCAGACGCTTCTCCATGTGGACCATGACAGCGACCTGAAGCGGCTGCACATCTGGCAAGCCCAGGAGCGCCCGTGCTTCCTCAGGGGTGCAATCGACGTCTATGGTGACCTGCATCTTTGCGCGCTGAAGGAACGTGCGGGCCGGGCGCCTGGGGTCTCGACACCAACAGGCTCGCATAGTTCGCGGGGCAGCGCCCTCTCATAGGATATAAGGTCGATAGCGCTTCTCGGGGTGATCACGGCTCTGGCCTAAACGCCGAGCATCCATAGTAGGACGAGCGCGAGGCCTAGGATGACAACGCCGATCGCGAAGGTGAGGCCGTTGGCGTACATGTGTGCACCTGCGCCGGGCTGACGCGGGAACATGCCGGCAGCGGCCCGAATGATCCCATGCATCCGAAGAGTGTGTCGCAAAAATTTGGCTGTAGGAAAACATGCTCCGAGCATAAGTGCATCCCGGTCCGATGGGGCAATCTCAGGTCCGTCAAACCGCTTCATGAGCCATCGTCGATGGGGTTTAGCCGGCGGCGAGCAGGCATTCTAACGCCCTATTCGGAGAAGATCCTTTCGGCCGTTGAACGTTTGCGACACGCCCCACAATCCGTGGAAAGCGGCGCTTCATGGCCAGGAGTTCAAGGTCAGCGCCTTGTTGTGATCCAACCTTCGGCATCTCACGACCGGTGCGCTAGGCTGCAGCCTCACCGCGCTGCTCCTGCATCGAGGCGAGCGGCGCCTCCAGCCGGCAGACCAGACCTGTCGGCGCGTAGGTCAGCTTCACCTCGCCACCGACCTCGGCGGCGAAGCTGCGCTCGATCAGCCGCGAGCCGAACCCTCTGCGCGCCGGCTGGGCAAGGATGGGCGGGCCACCCTGCTCGGACCAAATCAGGCAGAACCGGGACGCGTCGGAGGCGTGCACCACGTGCCAGCGCAGCTCCACCACGCCGCTCTCGTTCGAGAGGGCACCGTACTTGGCCGCGTTGGTGGCAAGCTCGTGCAGCGCCAGTGCCAACGACAGCGCTGGCTTGGCGGCCAGCAGCACGTTGGGTCCGCTGACTCGGATGCGGGCGGGGCCCGCGTTCCGGTGCACGCTGAGGGCGCCCTCGACCACCTCCGCGATCGGCGCGGCTGTCCAGCTCGACTGGGTGAGGATGTCGTGCGCGCGGCCCAGTGAGATCAACCGCGCGGCAAATGCCTCGCGCATCTCGTTGACGTCCGTCGCACCGCGCAGGGTCTGGCTGGCGATCGCCTGGACCAAGGTGAGGGTGTTCTTCACCCGGTGCTGCAGCTCGCTCGTGAGCAGCCGCTGGTGCTCCTCGGCCCGCTTGCGGGCAGTGATGTCGAGCATGGCGCCGATCATCCGCACGGGGCCGCCGCGGCCGTTCCGCAGCACGTAGCCGCGGTCGAGAATGTCGGCGTAGGTGCCGTCAGCGCGCAGGAAGCGGTACTCGTCGCTCCAGTGCTCCCCGTCGCCGTTGATCACCGCGTAGATGCTGGTTTTCACGCGTTCGCGATCGTCGGGATGGATGTGGGACTTCCACCAGGAGCCACTCGCGCCGACCTCGTCTTCAGCGTAGCCGAACAGGGTCTGCACCGCCTCGTTCCAGCGGATGTGGTCGGAGGCGAGGCTCCAGTCCCAGATCGCGTCGTTGGTGGCGCGGGATGCCAGCCGGTAGCGTTCCTCGGTCTCGCGCAGCTCCTGCTCAGCCCGCCGGCTCTCGGTGATGTCGCGCACCGTGCCGACGAAGCGCACCGTGCGGCCCTTCTCGACGATGGCCTGCCCCTTGGCGGCCAGCCAGCGCTCGACCCCATCCGCCAAGCCGATCGTGCGGTACGCGATGTCGTAGGAACCGTCGCCGGCCGGATCGAGAGCGGCCCTCACCGCCTCATCCACCCAGGACCGATCCTCCGGGTGCAGGCCGGCCAGGAACGTCTGGTAGGTCACCGGCGCGTCCGGCGGCAGCCCGAAGGCGGCGTGCACGCGCGCATCCCACTCCAGGGCATCCGTGACCAGGTCGTAGTCGAAGATGCCGATGTTGGTGGCCTCGACCGCTAGGCGCAGCTGATCCTGCGCCTTGCGCAGAGCCTCCTCGATCTGACGGCGGTCGTGCATGTCGCTGTTGCTGCCGAGCCAACCGATCACCCGCCCACCCTCGTCGCGCAGCGGCTCGGCCCGGATCAAGAACCAGCGGTACTCACCGTCATGCCGCCGCAGGCGGGCTTCCGTATCGTACAAAGCGCCGCGTGCCCGTGCCTCGTCCCAGGCCTGTTGCAGGGACGCAAGGTCGTCGGGATGGATCACCTCGGTCCAGCCCGACGGGAGAGCCTGGTCAGGCGTCTGCCCAGTATAGGCGTACCAGCGATCGTTCAGGTAGCTGAGGCTGCCGTCTGGGTTGCCAAACCAGATCACCGTCGGCACCAGTTCGGTGAGCGCCTGGAAGCGCTGCTCGGCGGTCTTGCGCTCGTGGATGTCGATAGCGATACCGATCCAGCTCTCGACCGCCCCGGCCGCGTCGAACACGGGTTTGCCGCGGGCGAGATGCCAGCGGTACTGACCGTCGCTGGCGCGCCGAAACGGGATCTCGACTTCGTAGGAGCTCACGGAGGCGACCGCCTGTTTCCACACGTCGAGCACCCGCTCGCGGTGCTCCGGATGGATCACGCTGGCCCAGCCGTCGCCGCTGGTGTCGCCGGGGGCCAGGCCGGTGAACTCGTACCAGATCGGGTTGCAGTAGGTGATGTTGCCGGCCGCATCGCCGAACCAGACCACCTGCGGGCTGACCTCGACCAGCGAGCGAAAGCGCAGCTCGCTGGCGTTCCGCTCCGCGGCCGCCAGCCGCTGCTGGGTGCGGTCGCGCAGGATCTTGAGGAAGCCCTGGATCGCGCCGTTCTCTGCCTTGAGCGGCATCATCTCACCCTGCGCCCAGAAGCGCTCGCCGGACTTGCGCAGGTGCCAGCGCTCGTCCGGCGCGCTGCCCTGCGTGAGCGCGAGACCCATCTCGATCTCGGGCCGGCGCCCCTCCCGGTCTTCGGGCGTGAAGAAGTGGTCGGCTCGCTTGCCCAGCATCTCGGCTTGCGTCCAGCCGAGGATGCGCTCGGCGCCTGCGTTCCAGCGGGTGACCCGGCCGCTGCGATCGGTGGCGATGATCGCGTAATCCGTCGCGCTCTCCAGGATCCGGTCCTGCAGCTCCCGTTCGGCACTCTGTTCGCGCAGGGTGCGGCGCAGCTCCAGTTGCGCCATGGTCTGCCGCGCCAGGTGCTTCAGCGTGTCCTTCTGCCGCTCGCTCAGCTCACGCGACCTCGTGTCAAGCACGCAGACGGTACCGATCGGGTGCCCCTCGGGCGTCTTGAGCAGCGCCCCGGCGTAGAAGCGCAGGCCCGGCTCCCCGGTGACCAGGGGATTGCACGCGAAGCGGGGATCCTGCGTCGCGTCCGGCACGTACAGGAAGTCCTCCTGCAGGAGAGCCTGCCGGCAGAACGAGCTCTCGAGCGGGGTCTCACGCACGCCGAGCCCGACCTCGGCCTTGAAGAACTGCCGCCCCTCAGCGATCAGGTTGACTACCGCGATCGGGGCTTGGCAGATCTCGGCGGCCAGCGCCGCGATGCCGTCGAAATCTTCCTCACGCGGCGTGTCGAGGATCTCGTAGCGCTCCAGCGCGTGCAGGCGCGCCTGCTCGGCAGAGGGGTCGCAAGCGCGGCTCATTGCCAGGGGAGCCCTGTGGTGGCGATCGGGTTCCATGTCGGCTGCAGTCGAGTTCCCTCACATCGCATGGGACACACCGGCATCGTTGGCGGCCGGGCGCAGGGCGATCAGCGTGCCGGAGGTGCTGTAGACGGCACCCAGCACCGTCTCGAAGTGGCGTTTGACCGCGCCGTGGCATTCGCAGGCCTTCTCTTCCAGAGCTGGTCGATCGCAGACGATGATGCGACCGCGGCGCACCTGCACCAGCGCCTGCTGCTGCAGGCTCTTGAGCGTCCGGGTCAGGTAGGAGCGCTGCACGCCCAGCAGCTCGGCCAGAAGCTCGTGCGTGATCGGCAGAACGTTGCCGCCCAGGCGGTCCTGCAAGCTGAGGATCCAGCGGGCACAGCGCTCCTCGATCGGGTGCAGGGCGTTGCAGGCCACCGACTGCAGCACCTGCGCGAGCAGGCAATCCGAGTAGCGCGTGAACAGGTTGCGCAGAGCCGGAGAACTCGCCTTGACCTCCTGCAGACGTACGGTCTCCAGGCGCAGCATCGGCCCGCCGATCTGCACCACGGCCCGGCTGAATGCTGGCAGGGAGCCCTGGCTGACCACCCCGCCGATGGCGCCCTCATGGCCGACCGTCGCGGTTTCGATCGTGCGCCCGTCCTGCATGGTGATGATCAGAGCGGCAACACTCGGCCCGCACGGGAAGGTGATGCAGGAGACGTCCTCGCCCACCTCGAACAGCACGTCGCCACGCTGATAGTCTCTCAGTTCCATGTGCGGCGCGAGGAGCGCCCGATCCTTCGGACGCAGTGCCTGGAGGAGGAGATTGCCGCTGGAGGGGAGGTCGGCGTCAGGGATCATGGCACAGCGGCAGTAGGGTTAGGTGTCAGCAACCTCCTACCGTAGCGCTTGAGCGGCTGTCTGTTCACTTGTACACAAAACCCGAAAAAATCAGCGCTCACACCGGCTTAACGTAGGATAAGCTGTGCCGTTTGTGGCCCGCTGCAACCTTCGGCAGGGTCGGGCTTTTTAGCCTTGGGCCACTCCATCATGCTCCTGGGTTCCGCGTAGCGATGCCTCATTTTTTCATCGACTTCGAGGACGGCGATCAATCGCTCAAGGATGACGATGGGGAGGAGTACCCAAGCCTTGAGGCGGCTCGAGATGCCGCAATCGCGGCGCTGCCGGACATAGGACGGGAGAAGCCGCCTCGCGACGGTAAGCGTAGCTTTGTAGCTTATGTCCGTGATGGGCATGGTATGGTGCTCTGCACGGTGCGACTGAACCTGGACGCCGAGTGCCTGTCTGAACCACAGGAAGTGGAGGGCTAAAGATCGGCGGCCACTTGCATCGATGCCATGCGCTTTGCCGTGCGCTCTCGCAAACACACAGCATAGGTGGTTCCATATGCCGCCCTTATACGTATGGAGCTCTATTTTGCGTTGTTAGTGGGCATCTAAGCTCTGGCGTTGACTTGTACTAACTACGCGCTCCTGTCTCGGATTTCACGGATCCAGAAAACAAATGCGCGATCGCCATCATGTGAGATTGGACGCGAGCTGCAACTCGGCTCGCTTCTGCATCTCGCGAAGATGGCGCCGAAGGCTGCGCTCGCACACGGAAGCGCCGTGAGTGGTCAGATCCGCTGCGATCTTGGCGATGACGTCATCGTGCCCTGGCGCCTCCAGATCGGCGAAATGCACGCTCCAGGCGTAGGCTTCGGCTTCCGCTCCCTCCAGTCCTAGACGCGCTGCCGCCCAGAGGCCCAAAAGGATGTTCCGCCGAGCGATGATCCCCTCGCGTGTGTCCTGCTCGACCAGGATTGCACTCGGATGACTTAGATGATCGATGTGGGTGAGGCTCATTGACCGTCTCCTTGCGTGTGCCTGCCCCCGTTGGACGTGCCGGTTAGGTGAAGAACCGGCCTGTCCGAGGCGCCTGACCGGGGGCGAAAGCTCGGCACCTCTCCGGAGCCGGTCTCGGCCAGCTCCGAACCAGTTGTTGCTGCGCAGCAGCCGTCAGGGGCTCTGCATTGCCGTCGTGACCGGACGATCTCGCGTCTTCCACAGGCTCCAGAGCACGCCGGCAGCCAGCAGGCCGAAGGTGATACCGAGCGACAGGGCCGGCGGGAATTTCTCCAGACCCAGCAGGTCGGCAAGGAAGATCTTCGAGCCGATGAACAGAAGGACGCCGGCCAGCGCGTACTTGAGATAGTGGAAGCGGTCCACCATGGCGGCGAGAGCGAAATACAGCGCCCGCAGGCCGAGAATGGCAAAGATGTTGGAGGTGTAGACCACGAAGGGATCCGTCGTGATCGCGAAGATCGCCGGCACCGAGTCGACCGCGAAGATGACGTCGGCGATCTCGATCATCACCAGCGCCAGGAACAGGGGCGTCATGAACCAGACCGGCTTCCCGGTCAGGGGCGCGGGCTGACGGATGAAGAACCTCTCGCCGTGCAGCGTCTCGGTCACGTTGAACCGCCGGCGCATGAACGCCAGAACTGGGTTCGTGCCGACGTCGTAGTGGCGATCGGCGAACACGATCATCTTCACGCCGGTGGCGATCAGGAACACGGCGAATAGGTACAGCACCCACGAGGCCTGGGCGACGATCGTCGCCCCGAGACCGATCATCACGGCGCGCAGCACGATCACGCCGAGAATGCCCCAGAACAGCACCCGGTGCTGGTACAGGCGCGGCACCGAGAAGAAGGCGAAGATCATGGCGATGACGAACACGTTGTCCATCGCCAGTGCCTTCTCGACCGCAAAGCCCGTCAGGTAGGCCATCCCGGCTTCCTGCCCGAGGTACCACCAGACCCAGCCGCCGAAAGCGAGGCCGAGCGCGATGTAGAGCCCGCTCATGCCGAGGCTCTCGCGTACGCCGATCTCGCGCGTCTTGCGGTGCAGGATGCCGAGGTCGAGGACGAGCAGGCCCAGCACGATCGCCACGAAGGCCAGCCACATCCAGAGCGACTTGCCGAGCCAGAGGGCGAAGAGGAACGCCAAATCCATCGGGGGTCTCTGAGGCCGGCCTGCGATGTCGGGAATGGTCCGACATCGCGAGAGCGCCGGCAGCTCTCGCCAGAGGGGCCCGGACCTTGGGTTCCTTCGCAGGTGGGCCGTGCGACTACATCGAGCAAGTCATCTCAGGCCAATGAGCCTCATTCAGAAAACTTATGGGCTTTTTGACAGTCTGCTCCTTGCAGGAATGAGCATCGATCACGAACCTGATCGAACAGACGTCCGGGCCCCTCTGGCGGTCTCATCCAAGACTGCGATGTCGGATGTTGTCAGCGATTACATCGTCAACACCCCACATGGAGGATACTCCGATGTCGACGTGCGACAGCAGCAAGCCCACTTGCCGAGACACCTTCTCGTGTGCAGTGCGGCACCAACTGTGTCAGCCAGATCGTCGAGGAGGATCGCGGATTTTGTCTCGGGTCGGCGGCGGAGGAACGATCCTGGCTCTGTCGATCGGACTGACAGCTTGTCAGGACAAGCAACCTGCATCCTCCAGCCACACGACAGCCCCTCCCGCGGTGAGCGTCATCGTTGCCGAGCCGAAGGCCGTCACGCTTATCAAGGAACTGCCGGGCCGGATCGCACCGATGCGCATCGCTGAGGTTCGCCCGCGCGTCTCGGGCATCATCGTCGAGCGGACCTTCGAGCAGGGCAGCCTCGTGCAGGAGGGAAGCGTCCTCTACCGCATCGACCCCAAACCCTTCGAGGTCGACCTCGCCAGCGCGAAGGCCGCACTCGCCAAGGCGGAAGCGACATTGTTCCAGGCCAGCCGCCAGGAGGACCGGCTGCGCCAGCTCCTCAGCGGGCAGACCACGACACAGGCGCAGTACGACTTGGCGCTTGCCGCCGAACGACAGGCGGAGGCCGATGTCTCCGCTCAGAAAGCCGCTGTCCAACGCGCGCAGATCAACCTCGATTATGCGACCCTGCGGGCGCCGATCACGGGTCGGATCGGACGCGCTTTGGTCACGGAGGGGGCTCTGGTCGGCCAGAACGAGGCCACCCACCTCGCCACCATCCAGCAGCTTGACCCCATCTACGCCGACTTCACGCAATCCGTGACCGAACTGAACCAGCTCAAGCGCGACCTTGCCGAGGGACGCCTCAGTCAGGTCTCTCCCAACGCCGCCAAGGTCCGTCTCGTCTTCGACGACGGGACGCTCTACCCTCAGTCCGGCCGCCTGCTCTTCTCCGATGTCACCGTGGATCCAGGCACCGGCAAGGTCACCTTGCGCGGCGAGTTCCCGAACCCGACCTCCGAGCTCCTGCCGGGAGCCTACGTGCGCGTGCAGATCGAGGAGGGCATCGACGCCGACGCCATCACGCTGCCGCAGCAGGCGATCCAGCGCAACAACGCCGGCGGCAGCGAGGTTTACGTCGTCAACGACGAGGGACGCGCCGTGCTGCAGCCGGTCCGCGTCGGCCGCACGCTGGGCAATGAGATCGTCGTCGAGGACGGGCTCAAGCCTGGCTACCGCGTCGTGATCGAAGGCTTCCAGAAGTTCACGCCGGGCAGCTTGGTCCAGCCCGTGCCATGGGTGCCGGCCCAGCAGGCGGCGGCGCAGTCCCGGCCGAACTGATCCTGCTTCAAGCCTGTCAGCTTCCTTCGGAGACCTGCCGCCATGCCCGGCTTCTTCATCGCGCGTCCTATCTTCGCCTGGGTGGTGGCGATCTTCATCTGTCTGGGCGGCCTGCTCGCGCTGCCCTTTCTGCCCGTGGCGCAGTATCCCGTGATTGCGCCGCCGTCGATCTCGATCTCGACCGTCTATCCTGGTGCGTCGACCCAGAACCTCTACTTCAGTGTCACCCGGTTGATCGAGGAGGAGCTGAACGGAGCCGCCAACGTCCTCAACTACGAGTCGACGAGCGACACCACGGGCGAGGTCGAGATCATCGTCAACTTTCAGCCCGGGACCGACATCGCGCTGGCGGCCGTCGATGTCCAGAACCGCATCAAGCGCATCGAGCCTCGCTTGCCCGAGGCAGTGCGCGAGCAGGGCATCCTCATCGTCGAGGCGAGCAGTGCCATCCTGCAGTTCGTGACGCTGACGTCCCGTGACGGCAGCCTCGACGAGGTGGGTCTGGGCGATGTCGCCACGCGCAACGTGCTGCCGGAGCTGCGCCGGCTGCCGGGCGTCGGTCGCGCGCGCCTCTTCTCGACCGAGCGCGCGATGCGGGTCTGGCTCGACCCCGACAAGCTGCTCGGCTTCAGTCTGACGGCGCAGAATGTCGAGGACGCGATCAAGGCCCAGAATGCCCAGGTTGCCTCAGGCCTGCTCGGCGTGCAGCCGAGCCCGACGGCCCAGCGCACCCAGAACATGGTGCTGGTCAAGGGCCAACTCGAGTCCCCCGAGGATTTTGGGGCGATCGTGCTGCGGGCCAATCCCAACGGCTCGACGGTGCGCCTGCGCGACGTGGCGCGCCTGGAGGTCGGCGGCCTCTCCTATGCCTTCTCGACGCGGCTCAACGGCAAGCCCGCGGCGGCGATTGCTGTCCAGCTTGCCCCGACCGGCAACGCGCTCGCCACTGGCAAGGCGGTCAAGGCCAAGATGGAGCAGCTGGCTCGGTTCTTCCCGCCGGGCGTCAAGTACGAGGTCTCCTACGATGTCACGCCGGTGATCACGGCTTCGGTCAAGAAGGTGCTGCTGACGCTCGCCGAGGCGGTTGTGCTCGTCTTCATCGTCATGTTCCTGTTCCTGCAGAACTTCCGCTACACCCTGATCCCGACCATCGTGGTGCCCATCGCCCTGCTCGGCACTTGCGTCGTGCTGCTCCTGATGGGCTTCTCGATCAACGTTCTGACCATGTTCGGCATGGTGCTGGCCATCGGCATTCTCGTGGATGACGCCATCGTGGTGGTCGAGAACGTCGAACGCATCATGGCCGAGGAAGGGCTCTCGCCGCGACAGGCCACCGAGAAGGCGATGAGGCAGATCACCGGAGCAGTGATCGGCATCACACTGGTGCTGATGGCCGTGTTCGTGCCGATGGCGTTCTTCCCCGGCTCGGTCGGCATCATGTACCAGCAGTTCTCGGCCGCGATGGTCGTGTCGATCGGCTTCTCGGCCTTCCTGGCGCTCTCCCTCACGCCGGCGCTGTGCGCCACCATGCTCAAGCCGATCGAGAAGGGCCACGGCCACGCCAAGCGCGGCTTCTTCGGCTGGTTCAACCGCGGCCTGGACTGGCTGACGCGTCGCTATGGTGGCACCACGCGTTGGATGGTGGCGCGCGCCGGGCGCTTCATGCTGCTCTACCTCGCGCTCGTGGGGGGCCTGGGCTACGCCCTGTGGCGCATGCCGTCCGGCTTCGTGCCGGTGGACGACCAGGGCTTCATCATGGCCGATCTTCTGGCGCCCTCCGACGCCAGCGCGAACCGGACGCTCGATGTCGTGCGCTCGGTCGAGGAGCAGCTCGCCGGCACGCCGGGTGTCGACAAGATCACCTTCATCAATGGCTTCAGCTTCTTCGGACAAGGGGCAATGACGGCTCAGGCCTTCGTCACGCTCAAGGACTGGTCGGAGCGGGGCACCGATCAGAGCTCGAGTGCCATCATCGACAAGAGCAACGAGGGCTTCGCGAAGCTGCGCGACGCCGAGGTGTCGGCGCTGGCGCCGCCCCCAATCGCCAATCTCGGCACCACGAGCGGCTTCAGCTTCCGCCTGCAGGATCGCGGGCAACGCGGCTACGAGGCGCTGATGGCGGCCAAGGATCAGCTCCTGGCGGCGGCAGCCCGCTCACCCATCCTGCGCGAGGTGACGGTCGAGGGTCTCCCGCCCGCCCCGCAGATCCGGCTCGACATCGACCGCGAGAAGGCGGCCGCCCTGGGTGTGACGTTTGCGGACATCAACACCACGCTCTCGGCGCAGCTCGGGTCGAGCTACGTGAACGATTTCCTCAACCGTGGACGCATGCAGCGCGTGGTCGTCCAGGCGCGAGAGGACAAGCGTGTTCGCCCGGAGGACCTGATGACCTACAGCGCCCGCAACAGCAGCGGCGCCATGGTGCCATTCTCCTCGTTCGCCCGCGTGACCTGGCTGACAGGCCCGACGCAGGTCATCGGCTTCAACGGCTACCCGGCGGTGCGCATCACCGGCAGCCCGGCCCCGGGCTACACCAGCGGCGACGCGATCGCCGAAATGGAGCGGCTGATGGGCGAGTTGCCGGGTGGCTTCGGCTATGAGTGGACCGGCCAGTCGCTGCAGGAGAAGCTGGCCGGCTCGCAGGCGGCGTTTCTGCTGGCGCTCTCGGTTCTGTTCGTGTTCCTGTGCCTGGCGGCGCTCTACGAGAGCTGGTCGATCCCCTTCGCCGTCATGCTGGTCGTGCCCCTGGGCATCGTCGGCTCAGTGGCGGCGGCCTACCTGCGCGGCCTGCCCAACGACGTCTACTTCACGGTGGGGCTGATCACCATCATCGGCCTGTCGGCCAAGAACGCGATCCTGATCATCGAGTTTGCCAAGGATCTGCGCGCGCAGGGCAAGCCCCTGGTCGCAGCGACGCTGGAGGCTGCAGAACTCCGCTTCCGACCGATCGTGATGACCTCGCTGGCCTTCATCCTCGGCGTCGTGCCGCTGGTGATCGCCTCGGGGGCCAGCGCGAAGAGCCAGCAGGCCCTCGGCACGGGGGTGCTCGGCGGCATGATCACAGCCACGGTGCTGGCCGTGTTCATGGTGCCGGTCTTCTTCGTGGTGGTGATGCGCTTCTTCTCGCGTAAGAAGGTCTCGAAGCACTCTGAAGTTTCCGAGGCTGCCTAGCATAAGTCCCGCTTTGTATTCGATGCGGTCAAAATGGAAACTCATTCGCTGTTAGGACGTGGACGACGGAAATCAAGAATGCGACGTGCTCATATGCTTCATCTAGGAAATACCAGGCATGATGCCCCCATCTTTCGACCTCGATGTGTTGTTCACGTTTGTCTCCGTTGTGGAAAACGGCAGCTTTACGCGTGCCGCCAAACGCATCGGGCGTTCGCAGCCTGCTGTCTCCCAGCAGATCAAGCGCCTGGAGGATAGTCTCGGGCGGCGCATTTTCGAGCGAGATACCAACGAGGTGCGCCTTACACCACATGGTGAAATTCTGCTTAAATATGCTCAGCAGATCATAAAACTTAGTAATGATGCGTGCCTACATCTGACCGATGCAGATGTCGCAGGTGTAGTACGGATCGGCACGCCAGAGGATTTTGCTACGACACATCTATCGGCCATTCTGTCTCAATTTGTGCGAGCTCATCCCCTCGTAGCTCTGGAGGTCTATTGCGATTTCACGGTCAACCTTTTGGATGGTTTCTCGAAAGGCCTGTATGATCTGATGCTGTTCAAGCGCGAGCCACAGGGCTTTGGAGGTGGAACCGAGGTCTGGCGAGAGGTGCTGGACTGGACGGCATCACCGAATGCTCTCCTGCCAGAGAACAAACCTATACCGCTGGTCCTCGCGCCTGTGCCGGATGTCTATCGAAAGCGTGCGCTCGCCGCGCTTGATGCGGAGCAAAGACCCTGGCGTATTGCATATACAAGCCCGAGCCTCGCCGGGTTACAGGCTGCCGTACAAGCCGGTCTCGGCATCACAGTTCTACCTACCGAGATGATCCCGGCGGGACTAGTGTCTGTAACATCAAGACTTTCCTTGCCAAAACTCGCAGATACAGAAATAGCACTGTATCGCGCTCCGGGAACCCTCTCGCAAGCAGCCGAGCTCCTCGCGTCATCGATTATCGAGTCTTTAGGAAAATTCCGTTCAGAACCACCTCTCAGCTAAGAGTAAGCCACCACCTTCTCGCCCATCAGCGAGACCATCTCGGCCTGAGCCTCTGCCCCTGCTCAGGCGATGCGCACCAACCATAGCTCAAGACCTTCCGCGCTTCGATGGCGAGCAGGAACCCGGCACAGAAGGGGTTCTGCATGGATGCTCCGTGTGGATGGATGTGTCCCACAACCCTTGGTCGGCGTCCGGATGCCGTGGGACGGCTACGCAGGAAGACACCCATGCCGACCTGACCGCGTCCCGCATCCGCGGGTCCGTCCCCAGTTCGTCAGGCAGCCCATCGAGCGCC
Source organism: Methylobacterium isbiliense (assembly GCF_022179325.1). Lineage (GTDB taxonomy): Bacteria > Pseudomonadota > Alphaproteobacteria > Rhizobiales > Beijerinckiaceae > Methylobacterium > Methylobacterium isbiliense. Next base: position 31,354 of record NZ_BPQQ01000012.1, read on the forward strand.
CCCTCACGCGCGGGATGCAGGCAGCGGCATACGAACCGAGACGCGCAGGCCGTCCGGGGCGAAGTTCACGTCGACCTCGGCCCCGGTCTGCGTCGCCAGGACCTTGTTGAGGAGCCGGTGGCCGAAGCCCTCGCGCGTGGGGTACTTGGCCGGCGGCCCGTCGTGCTCCGCCCAGTCCCAGCGCAGGCTGCGCCCAGCCGGGCCTTCCTCGACCCACCAGGTCACCTCGAGCCGTCCGGTCGGGTCGGCGAGCGAGCCGTGCCGTAGGGCGTTGGTGGCCAACTCGTGCAAGGCCATGCCGACCGGGACGGCGAGTTCCGACGGCAGCGTCACCTCGGGGCCGTCCAGCGCCAGACGACCGCGCTCGTCGTACGGATCGAGTTCAGCCCGCAGAAGCCCCTGGAACGAGGCGGCCTGCGCAACGTCTTCGGTGATCAGCGCGTGAGTCCGGGCGAGCGACGCGATGCGGCCCGACAGGGCGCGGGCGAACTCGGGAATGGTCAGCGAGGAGCGCACGGTCGCGTTTAACACCGCCTGCACCGTGGCCAGGGTGTTCTTCACCCGATGGTGCAGCTCGCGCACCATCAAGGCCTGCCGGTCCTCGTAGGCGCGCCTGTCGGTCACGTCGCGCTGGGTCGAGACCCAGTGTGAGATGCGCCCGTCTGGCTCGCGCACGGGCGTGATCAGCCACTCGACCGTGTAGGTCGTGCCGTCCTTGCGGTAGTTCAGCGCCTCCCCGTGGGCGGCCTCGCCCGCTTCGAGCGACGCGCGCAGCCGATGCAGGACGGCGCGCTCCGTGCCGGGCCCCTGCAGGAGGCGCGGCGTCTGCCCGAGGAGCTCGCGGGTCTCGTAGCCGGTCATGCGGGTGAAGGCCGGGTTCGCGTACTCGATGCGCGGCCCCGGCTCGTCGAGCTCGGCCGAGGTGATGAGGATGGCCTCGCCCGACGCCTCCACCGCAGCACACAGCAGCCTCAGGTCGACAGCCCCTGGTCTCGTCTCGTCGTTCACGGCCAACCCACATCCTCCTGGATCAGCCGTCGGTCGCCGGCTCAGGAGCCCGGCATGCATCCGCATCCAGGCATACACGCGCCAACCTGCAGTGGGGCCTCAGGTTGCGGCCGGCCGCATCCGGGGGGTGCCTCATAGGCTCAGGCGGGTGGTTCCTGGCTGGTCAGGGACCGGGGAACGAGGACCGCCTGGTTCCTGCCTCTTGCCGGCGTCCGGAGCTAGGAACCCGGCCCCATCCGGGTCATGGGCATGCAGCCCCGCGGCGGGTCGACGCGTTGTGAAGGCCGACCCGTCAAGCGACACGACCGCATGCCTGCCCACACGCCTGCGCCGAAAGGCACGCCTCTCCGAGAGACGACCGACCCGCGTCATGCGCGTCGGCGGCGCGGAGGTGCCATGGCGACCGAACCGGACACGCACTGTCACTACATGCGGCGGCTGCACGAGATCCTCGCCGACCGGCCCCTGGCGGCCATCCCGGCCCTGGCGGACGCGCTGCTGGATCGGCTTGTCGCCTTCGAGGCGGAAGCCAAGGCCGCCGGCGCCTCGGCCACGACGCTCGACGCCATCTCGAACGCTCGCTTCACGGCAGGCGTCGCCAGCCTGCGCCCTTGGCTCCCGCTGCCGCGCGGGCACTGATGCAGCTGTTCCCGAACAGGACCGCTTCCGGTTGTGGATAGCCGGGACGCAACGAAGCGCACACGGAACGCGGAGGAAGCGGCACCGTTGCCTGTTGCCTCGGCACCCTTGTGGGTGCCGAGAGCATCTGTGAGACGTGCGTGCCGAGTTCCGATGCAACTGCCCAGAGACGACCGTAACCACCCCCAGGCCGAGGCGTTCCGCGCCTTCATCCGCGATGCCGGCTTCCCGTGCGTCGGTGCGAAGTCGGCCCTGACCAAGGGCCAGATGCGGGTCCTGGTCGCGCGCGACCTCACCTCGGCGTGGGACGACATGAGGATCTACCCGGCGCTGATGGCCTTCGCGGCGCGCTATCGCCGCCGGCCTGACCTGTTCCAGAGCTTCGCGGTCGTGTTCGAGGGGCCGGGCGATCTCGACGAGGAAGGCTTCGAGCGGCACCTCTGGGACCGGGTGCAGTCGCTCGCCGACAAGGACGCTTGGCTCGGCCATCCATGGGATGGGCGCGTCTCGCCGGAGCCCGACAGCCCGCACTTCTCCCTGAGCTTCGCCGGCGAGGCATTCTTCGTGGTCGGCCTGCACCCCAACGCGAGCCGGCCAGCGCGCCGGTTCTCCTCGCCGGTCCTGGTGTTCAACCTGCACGCCCAGTTCGAGCAGCTGCGCGAAGCGGGCCGCTACGAGAAGCTGCGTGCCTCCATCCTGCAGCGGGACGAGGCGCTCGCGGGGTCCGTGAACCCGATGCTGGCGCGGCACGGCGAGGCGTCGGAGGCACGCCAGTACAGCGGCCGGGCGGTGGGCGAGGAGTGGCGCTGCCCGTTCCGGCCGCGGACCGCGAACGCGGGAGGCGCGGATGTGCGCTGACGCCCGCGTCCACGAGATCGCGCCGCGCTCGGGCGTCGCCTTCACCCTCGACGCGGGCGACAGGCTCATCGTCATCGACCCGCGCGGCGAGCAGGTGGCCGACCTCCTGGCCTTCAACCGCCATGACCTCGACGAGGTGATCTCGTCGGGGCGCACGCTCGACTACGCGAGCCGGATCTACCTGACGACGGGCGACCCGCTCTACTCGAACCGCTCGAACGTGCTGCTACGCATCGTCGAGGATACGGTGGGCCGGCACGACTTTCTGCTCACTCCGTGCTCGGCGGACACATTCCGCATCATCTGCGGCGACGCGGACCCGCACCGCGGCTGCTTCGGCAACCTCGCCCACGCGCTCGCCCCATACGGCGTCGCCCTCGACCGCATCCCGGTCGCCTTCAACTGCTTCATGAACGTGCCGGTCGACGGCGCGACGGGCACGTTCACGGTCGAGCCCCCGCTCAGCCGGGCCGGAGACCGCATCACCTTCGAGGCGGAAGCCGACCTCCTGATCGGCCTGACCGCCTGCTCGGCGCTGCAGTCGAACAACGGCAGCTTCAAGCCGATCCACTACCGGATCGAGCGGGCCCGCGAAGCCGGGCGCGACAGCAACGACAGGAGCCGAAGCGACGCCGGCCGCAACGCTTCGGCGTCTGGCGCGTAGCCCCGCCGGGCCCCGCGTCAGGGTCGAGGTGGAGCGAACCGGACATGAGGCACAAGCCGCTGCGCGAGCAGATCATCGTCGTCACCGGCGCGTCGAGCGGCATCGGCTTGGCCACCGCCCGCATGGCCGCGAAGCGCGGCGCCCGGGTGGTGCTCGCCGCCCGCAGCGGGGACGTACTCGCCCGGGTCGCGGCCGAACTCGGTCCGAGGGCCGCCTACGTCGTGGCCGACGTCGGTCGGCGCGAGGACGTCCAGGCCATCGCCGACAAGGCGGCCGCCACGTTCGGCGGCTTCGACACCTGGGTCAACGTCGCTGGCCTGACCGTCTACGGCCCCTTGCGCGAGATCGACTACGAGGACCACGAGCGCCTGATCCGGACCAACCTCTGGGGCACGATCAACGGCTCCCTGGTGGCCGTCGAGCACCTGCGCGAGCGCGGCGGCACGCTGATCAACGTCGGCAGCATCGCCTCCGACCTCGCCTTCCCGTTCCAAGGCCTCTATGCCACCTCCAAGCATGCGGTGAAGGGGTTCACTGACACCCTGCGCATGGAGCTCATCGCCGAGGGCGCACCGGTATCGGTCACCCTGGTGAAGCCTGCCTCCATCGACACTCCACTGCCGCAGCGCGCCCGCAACTACATGGACCGCGAGCCGACGCTACCACCGCCCATCTACCCGCCGGAGGAGGTGGCCAACGCCATCCTGCACGCGGCCGTGCACCCGCAGCGCGACATCGTCGTCGGCGGGGGCGGCAAGCTGTTTACGATGGGCAAGGAGTTCGCGCCCGGCGCCTACGACGAGCTCGCGCCCGTCATCATCGCCCTGCAGAAGCGGGCCGAGAAGCCGAGGGATCCGCAGGGCGCGCTGCATGCGCCGCGGCATGCAGGCGAGGTCCGCGGCGATCCGCCGGTCTACGTCATGCGCACGAGCGCCTACACCAGGGCGAGCCTACACCCGCTGGCGACCGCGGGCGTGCTCGCCGCCGGTTTGGCGGCGACGGCAGCGGTCATCCTCGGCACGCGACCCAGGCTGAGGCGCCGCTGACCGGGCGCGGCCAAGCCGGCGGTGCCCGAGGGTACCGGCGATTGGCAACCGGCTACGAGGACGACAAGGCCGCCTACGTGAAGGAGCTTATCGTTCGGCGCGGCGACGCTCAGGAAGTTCGACGCCGACAGCCGCGTGCGCGAGGTCGAGCACCCGGCGGCCGCGGTGCGAGCCTGACGAAGCTTGCCACGTCCGGAAGACAGGGGAACTCCCCACGCCACTCGATACGGGAACGGGCTTGTGCGGATGGCGGTCCATCACCCACAAGGGAGGTCTCGACCGGAACGGATGCGAACGCGGGATGGACGACGCCCCGGCAGCACCCTCGAACCCCCTCCAGGGCGATGGCGACATGGCCGCGCGGATACGAGCTCACGATTGGGCCGCGACCGTGCTCGGCCCGTCCGAGGCTTGGCCGGCCGCTCTGGCTACCGCGGTCGGCATCGTGCTTGGCGCCGTCACGCCCATGGCGATCTTTTGGGGGCCCGAGCTCATCGCCCTCTACAACGACGCTTGGGCGGCGCTGGTTGGCGACAAGCACCCTTCGGCCTTGGGCCGGCCGGCGCGCGAGATCTTCCCCGAGGTCTGGGATACTCTCGAACCCCAATTCCTGGGGGTCCTGTCGGGCGCGGGCGGGGTCAAGGTCCAGGACCAACGCCTCATTCTCGACCGCCGCGACGGCCCCGAGAGCGCCTGGTTCACCTACGGGCTGAGCCCGGTGCGGGGCGGGGACGGCACGGTTGCCGGCGTGTTCAACGTCGCGCAGGAGACGACTGCCCGGGTCCGGGCGGGCGCGGATCTGCGGGCGAGCGAGGAGCGCTTCAGGAGCTTCGCCGAGGCGTCCGCCAATGTCCTCTGGATCGCCGACCCGGACGGCGGGCGGCTGGAGTATCTCAGCCCGGCCTACGAGCGGGTCTGGGGCGACCGGCGCGAGCTCGTCATGGGCGACATCGGGCGCTGGGCCTCGCTGGTGCATCCCAAGGACCAGGAGCGGGCGTTTTCGGCCATGCCGCGCCTCCTCCAAGGCGAGACGCATACGGTCGAGTACCGCATCGTGCGCCCCGACGACGGGAGCGTCCGGCACATCCGCGACACCGGCTTCCCAATCCGTGACGGGAACGGACGCGTGCTGCGGCTCGGCGGCATCGCGCAGGATGTAACCGAGGAGCGGGCCCAGGAGGCGGCGCTGCGCGCGAGCGAGGAGCAGTTCCGGGTCTTCGCGCAGGCCATGCCGAGCCAGGTCTGGGCGGCGCGCCCGGACGGAGGGCTGCACTGGTTTAACGATCAGGTCTACGCCTACACCGGGGTGCCCGCAGGCGGCCTCGACGGGTCGGCGTGGATCGCGGTCGTCCATCCAGAGGACAGGGAGCGGGTCGCGCGGACTTGGAGCCAGTCCCTCGAGACGGGCGGCGACTACGAGACCGAATTTCGCATCCGGCGCGCCGACGGCGCCTACCGCTGGTTCCTGATCCGCGGCAAGCCGGTGCGGGACGCCCGCGGGACCGTCACGGGGTGGGTGGGCACCAACACCGATGTCGAAGACCGCCGGCGCGTCATGGCCGACCTCGTGCGCTTCAACGAGGCCCTGGAGGCGCGCATCGCCGAGCGCACGGCCGAGCACGACCGGGTCTGGCGCAACTCGCGCGACCTGCTCGTGGTGGTCGGCGCCGACGGCGTGTTCCGTGCCGTGAACCCTGCCTGGAAGGCCATCCTGGGGCACGAGCCCGCCGAGGTGGTCGGGCGCAGCTTCCTGGAGTTCATCTGGCCGGAAGATCGCGTCGTCACGCGCACCGCCCTGTCCTACGCCGCGGCGGCCAATGACCTGACCGCCTTCGAGAACCGCTACCGGCACGAGGACGGCACGCCCCGCTGGATCTCCTGGCACACCGCCACCGAGGGCGACATCATCTACGCCTACGGGCGAGACGTCACCGCCGAGAGGGAGAGGGCGTCCGCCCTGGCCCAGGCAGAGGAGGCGCTGCGGCAGTCGCAGAAGCTGGAAGCCATCGGGCAGCTGACGGGGGGCGTAGCGCACGACTTCAACAACCTCCTGACAATCATCCGCTCGTCCGTGGACTTCATGCGCCGGCCGGACCTCGCCGAGGCGCGAAAGGCGCGCTACCTCGACGCCATCTCCGATACCGTCGACCGAGCCGCCAAGCTAACCGGGCAGCTCCTCTCCTTCGCCCGGCGCCAAGCCTTGAACCCCGAGGCGTTCGACCTCGTCGGCTGCCTGCGCGGCGTGGCCGAGATGCTCGACCCGGTGACCGGCGCGCGTATCCAGGTCGTGTCCGAGCTGCCTGACGTGGCCTGCTTCGTGCGCGCCGACCGCAGCCAGTTCGAGACCGCGCTCATCAATATGGCGGTCAACGCCCGCGATGCCATGGACGGCGAGGGCACGCTCACGCTGCGCCTCGCCTGCGGGGTGCCGAAGCCAGCCATCCGGCAACACGCCGCGGCCCCCGGACCCTTCGCCGCCGTCTCGCTGTCGGACACCGGATCCGGCATCGCGCCGGAGGTGCTGGAACGGATCTTCGAGCCGTTCTTCACCACCAAGGACATCGGCAAGGGCACGGGTCTCGGGTTGTCCCAGGTGTTCGGGTTCGCCAAACAGTCGGGGGGCGACGTGGAAGTCCAGAGCGCGCCCGGGCGCGGCACCACCTTCACCCTGTACCTGCCCGAGATCGAGCCCGGCCAACGCGAGGCGCCCCGGCCCGTCGAGGCCGAGGTCCAGGCCGGCGGCACGGGGCAGCGCGTGCTGGTGGTGGAGGACAACGTCGAGGTGGGCCGCTTCGCCACCCAGATCCTCAAGGACCTCGGCTACGAGACGGCCTGGGCAGCCAACGCGGAGGAGGCGCTGGCACGTCTCGGCGTGGACGGGTCGGGGTTCGACGCGGTGTTCTCGGACGTCGTGATGCCGGGCATGAACGGGGTCGACCTCGGTCGCGAGATCCGGCGGCGGCTGCCTGACCTGCCTGTGGTCCTGGCTTCCGGGTACAGCCACGTGCTGGCCCGGGAGGGCGGCCACAGCTTCGAACTCCTGCACAAGCCATACTCGGCCGACCAGCTCTCGCGCATCCTCCAGCGTGTCATGGCGCTCCGGTTGCGGTGACGCCCGCGATGCGAGAGGCCGGCGAGCGCGACGGTGCGCCAGCGGAACAGCTGACTGACGTGTGTCGTTCGAGTGGTGGGTCCACGTGCTGGAGCGGAAGGACGTCCGCCAGGGCAGCGCGGTCACCCTCAGCGCCCAGGAGCGGGAGATGCTGACGATGATGATCGAGGACCTCGAGCGGCGCACCGCGGACATGGTCACGCTGATGTCCGGCCCGCAGCTGGCGCCCGTCGACTGAGCACCCACCGCACCGTGCACAAGCCATTGCCGGGCCAGGGATTCCCTCTGGCTCGGCCTTGCCGCATCTTCAACTAGATTGAACGGCGGTGCCTCGATGTCAAATCGAAGTGAACTCCACATCTTCGTCGGCCGCACCTGCCTTGAGCGAGTGGTGCGGAGCGGCGTGCGGGTCGTCTACGCGTACGCCCCCGATGGCACGCCGCTCGGCACGTTCGCGGATCTCGACGCCGCGATCCGCTCAAGATCCTCAAGGCCATGTCGCACGACGAGCAGCTGAAGGACGGGCAGTTCCGGATCGCGTTCCGTGTGGCTCAGTCTGTCAACGCTAAGACCGGCTGGGCCGAGATCAGCGATGACGCGCTGATGGATGAGGTCCTGCGGACGGAGGAGAAGAAGCTCCGGACCTGCCGTCGTGATCTCGAACGCCTCGGCTGGTGGCGGACCATAGAGGGTGAGCGCGGCCGGCCCACGCTGTGTTTCGGCGTGCAACTTTGACCCTTTGAGGGGTCCTCCCGCGTTCTTGGT
>NZ_BPQQ01000013.1 GCF_022179325.1 Methylobacterium isbiliense
ACGCCAAAATCCGAATAGCCGGATTTTTCGCTGCGCTCCTCCGTGGTCCACCCGATCACCCGGCACAACGACCAGACCTCCTGCGGCATCCGCGTGCCGATCATCCACGTCGACTTCGACGAGCAGCAGGAGACCGTGGGCATCGAGATGATCCCGAAGGGCTCGGGCTCGGAGAACGGCTCCTTCCTGCAGATGCTGCTGCCCTCCGACGGCATCAACGCGGTCAAGCGCTTCGTCATCGACCGGGTGATCGACCTCGGCGGCCGGGTCTGCCCGCCCACCATCGTGGGCGTCGGCATCGGCGGCACCTCGGACCTGTGCATGCATCTGGCCAAGATCGCGGCGACGCGGCCCCTGCGCACGGCCTGCGCCGACCCGGAGGGCGCCCGCATCGAGGCCGAGCTGTCGCGGGCCGTCAACGAACTCGGCATCGGTCCGCAGGGCCTGGGCGGGCGGGCGACGAGCTTCGCGGTCCACGTCGAGGTGGCGGCGACCCACATCACCCAGAACCCGGTCGCCGTGAACATCCAGTGCCACTCGGCCCGCCGCGCCCGCGCGACGATCACGCCGGGCGGCATCGCCTTCGCCTGAGCGGACCGGTCCGCTCCGGCTCGCATGATCCGCATCACGTCCGCGGCCGCCACGGCGGCGGATGCAGAGGGAGGGCGTCATGGCCCATCACATCCTCGACATGCCGGCGGATTCCGACCGGGTGCGGGAGCTGCGCATCGGCGACACCGTCACCCTGCGCCGCACCCTCTACGGCATCCGCGACGCCACCCTGATCCACATGTTCGACCGCGGCCGGCGCACCCGGCTCGACCTGCGGGGGCACGCGGTGATCCACACCGCCCCCAACGTGCACCGGGTGGCGCCCTCCCCCGAGGCGCCGGTCGGCTACGCGCCGTTCTGCATCGGCACCACGACCTCGATGCGCATGGAGCGCTTCACCGCCGACCTGATGCGCCGCGAGGGCGTGCGGATCATCATCGGCAAGGGCGGGATGGGGCCGCAGACGCAGGCGGCCTTCGCCGAGCAGGGCGGGGCCTACCTCGCCATCGTCGGGGGCGCGGCGGCGCTGGAGACCACCTGGATCGAGCGCATCGAGGATGTCGACCTCGACGACCTCCACCCCGAGAGCCTGTGGCGCTTCGCGATCCGCGATTTCGGGCCGCTCCTCGTCGGCATGGACGCGCAGGGCGGCTCGCTCTTCGCCGAGGTGCAGCGGGACGTGGCGAGCCGGCGCGACGCGGTGATCGCGAGCCTGGAGGAGGCCCGATGAACCTCGCGCGCGCCGACACCGACATCCTGATCCTGGGCTCCGGCGGCGCGGGGCTGTTCGCGGCGCTCCACGCCAAGAAGGTCGCGCCCGACCTCGAGGTCACGCTCGCCGTCAAGGGCCTGCTCGGCAAGTGCGGCTGCACCCGCATGGTGCAGGGCGGCTACAACGTCGCGCTCGCCCCCGGCGACTCGGTCGAGCGCCACTTCATGGACACGATCGAGGGCGGCAAGTGGCTCAACGACCAGGCCCTCGCCTGGACGCTGGTGACCGAGGCGCAGGTGCGCATCCGCGAGCTTGAGAACGAGCTCGGCTGCTTCTTCGACCGCAACCCGGACGGCAGCGTCCACCAGAAGGCCTTCGCGGGCCAGACCTTCGACCGCACGGTGCACAAGGGCGACCTCACCGGCATCGAGATCATCAACCGCCTCGCCGAGCAGGTCTGGCGCCGCGACGTGCGCCGGCTCGAAGACCACCGCGCCCTGGAGCTGATCCCGGCCGCGGACGGCTCCGGGCTCGCGGGCGTGCTGATGCTCGACATGCGCAGCGGGGCGCCGCTCCTCGTGCGCGCCAGGGCGGTGCTGCTCGCGACCGGCGGCGGGCCGACCATGTACCGCTACCACACGCCGTCGGGCGACAAGACCTGCGACGGGCTCGCGATGGCGCTGCGCGCCGGCCTGCCGCTGCGCGACATGGAGATGGTGCAGTTCCACCCCACGGGACTGCTCGCCGGCACCGGCACGCGCATGACCGGGACGGTGCTGGAGGAGGGCCTGCGGGGCGCGGGCGGCTGGCTCCTCGACGCCACCGGCGAGCGCTTCATGCAGGCGGTGGACGAGCGGGCCGAGCGGGCCACCCGCGACATCGTCAGCCGGTCGATCCTGCGCCGCATCCGGGCGGGCTTCGCCAGCCCCAACGGCGGCGTCTACATCCAGATGAGCCATCTCGGCCCGGACCACGTCCGGCGCAGCTTCAAAGGCATGGTCGAGCGCTGCGCCGATTGCGGCTTCGATCTCGCGGGCGGGCGCGTCGAGGTGGTGCCGACCGCCCACTACATGATGGGCGGCGTCGTGTTCGAGGCGGATGGCCGCACCGCCCTGCCGCGCCTGTTCGCGGCGGGCGAGGACACGGGCGGGGTGCACGGGGCCAACCGGCTCGGCGGCAACGGCGTGGCGAACTCGACGGTGTTCGGCGGCCTCGCCGGCCAGGCGATGGCCCGCGCGGTGCCGCGGGCGGGCGCCCATGCCGAGCCGGACCGGGCCGCGATCGAGGCCGGCCTCGCGCGGGCCTACGGGCCGCTCGGGCGATCCGCGGCGGATCTCGGGGCGATCCGCGAGGCCCTGTACGGCGTGATGTGGGACGATGTCGGCATCCTGCGCGACGCGGCGGGCCTGTCGCGGGCCATGACGACCCTCGGCGGCCTCGCCGAGGCGGTGGCGCGCGCCGGCGCCCCGGACGGCGACCGGCGCTACAACCTGACCTGGATGGACCGGCTGAACCTGGAGAACCTGATCCTCGTCTCGCAGACCATCTGCGCGGCGGCGCTCGCCCGCACCGACAGCCGCGGCGCGCATTTCCGCGAGGATCACCCGGAGACCTCCGATCTCGACACCTCGCACTACACGGTGGTGCGGCAGGGAAACGGCGACCTCGCGGGCGGCGACCTCGCGGTCTCGCTCGAACCGGTGCACTTCACCCATGTGCGGCCGGGCCGCTCGCTCCTCGACGCCGCGGCCTGAGCGCCGCCCCCTTCTCGACGGGACCCCCGATGGACAGCCTGCGCGGTGCCGACATCGTGGCGAAGAGCCTGGAGCGCCTCGGCGTCTCGCGGATCTTCACCCTGTCCGGCAACCACATCATGCCGGTCTTCGACGCGCTGCTCGCCACCGGGATCGCGGTCGTGCACGCCCGGCACGAGGCGGCCTGCGTGCACATGGCCGATGCCTGGGGCCGGCTCACCGGCGAGACCGGTGTCGCCCTGGTGACGGGCGGCCAGGGCCACGCCAACGGCGCGGCCGCCCTGTTCACGGCGCTCGCGGCGGAATCGCCCGTGCTGCTCCTCTCCGGCCATGCCGGGCTCAATGAACTCGGGCGCGGCGCCTTCCAGGAGATGGCCCAGGCCGAGATCGCCCGGCCGATGACCAAGGCCGCGTGGACCGCCTCCTCGGTGGCGGCCCTCGGCCCCGACCTCGCGCGGGCGCTGCGCCTCACCCGCGAGGGACGGCCCGGACCCGTCCATCTGAGCCTGCCGGTCGATCTCCTGGAGGCCCGCGTGCCGGCGGACGCGGTGCGGCTGCCGGACCCCGGACCAGCGCCCGCCGCCGCCGATCCCGCCCTGGCGGCGGCGGTCCTGCGGCGGCTCGCCCGCGCCGAGCGGCCCCTCGTCCTGTGCGGCCCGGCCTCGTGCGATCCGGCCGGCCGCGCCGCGATGGCCGCGCTGGAGGAGCGGATCGGCGTGCCGGTGATCGGGATGGAGAGCCCGCGCGGCCTCAACGACCCGAGCCTCGGCGCCTTCGCGGAGGTGCTGGCGCGCGCCGACCTCCTCGTGCTCGCGGGCAAGCCCCTCGACTTCACGCTGCGCTTCGGCAAAGCGCCCGCGGTGGCGCCGGACTGCCTCTTCTGCCTCGTCGATCCGGACCCGGCGCTGCTCGGCCGCGCGCCGCCCGAGCGCCTCGTCGCCGCCGGCCTGGCCGACGCGCGCGCCTTCCTCGCCGCCCTGCAGGAGGCGGGTGCGCCGCACGCGGGCGCGGGCTGGCTCCGGGAGGTGCGGGAGGCGCTGGCCTTCCGCCCGGCGGCCTGGGCCGAGGCGCGGGGCACGCCCGGGCGCCTGCACCCGGTGGAGCTGTGCCGGGCGGTCGACGCCTTCCTGGCCCGCCACCCGGAGGGCACGCTGATCTGCGACGGGGGTGAGATCGGGCAATGGCCGCAGGCCCTGGTCCGCGCCCGGCGGCGCCTCGTCAACGGCGTCTCGGGCACGATCGGCGCCTCGCTGCCCTTCGCCATCGCGGCCCGGGCCGCGCAGCCCCACGCGCCCGTGGTCGCGGTGCTGGGCGACGGCACCTTCGGCTTCCACATGGCGGAGTTCGACACGGCCTTGCGCTACGGCCTGCCCTTCATCGCGGTGGTCGGCAACGACGCGCGCTGGAACGCCGAGTACCAGATCCAGCTGCGCCAGTACGGCCCGGAGCGCGCGCGCCACTGCGACCTCCTGCCGAGCCGCTACGACGCCGCCGTGGCGGCGCTCGGCGGCTTCGGCGCCCTCGTGACGTCCGCCGGAGAACTGCCCGCGGCGCTCGAAGCGGCCCATGCCAGCGGCAGGCCGGCCTGCGTGAACGTGATGATCGACAGCGTTGCGGCGCCGGTGATCCGCCGGCCGGGATGAGGCGGGGGCGCCCGCCTCGGGGGAGGACGAGATGCGCAGACGGGAGGTTCTCGCGGCCGCCGCGGCGGCGCTGGTGCCGGGGATCCGCGGGGCGCGGGCCGAGGTGAGCGAGGTGCGCATCGCGCGCCAGCCCAGCCTCGGCCATCTGCCGCTGATGCTCATGGAGGAGCAGGGCCTGCTCCAGAAGGCCGCCGCGGCGCGGGGCCTTCCCCCCGTCACCGCCCGCTATCTCACGCTGGCGGGCGGGGCGGCGATGAACGACGCGCTCCTCTCCGGCTCCATCCAGTTCGCGGCCGGCGGCGTGCCGCCCCTGGTGCTGCTGTGGTCGAAGACCGAGGGGACGGGCTTTGCCGTCAAGGGCGTGGCGGCCATGAACGCCATGCCGCTCCTGATGAACACCCGCAACCCGGCCATCCGCTCGCTGTCGGACTTCACCGACCGGGACAAGATCGCGCTGCCGGCCGTGAAGGTGTCGGTGCAGGCGATGTTCCTGCAGATGGCCGCCGAGAAGGAACTCGGCGAGGCGCGCCGCCACGACCTCGACCGCCTCACCGTGACGCTCTCGCACCCCGACGGCATGGCGGCCCTGCTGTCGGGCAGCGAGGTCACGGCGCATTTCACCGCGGCCCCGACCCAGGAACTGGAACTGCGCCACCCGGGCGTGCGCACGCTCCTCAACACCTACGACATCCTGGGCGAGCCCTCGACCTTCAACGTGGTCTGGGCCTCCTCGGCCTTCGTGGAGGCCAATCCCCAGCTCTACGCGGCCTTCACGGCCGCCCTCGACGAGGCGATCGGCGCGATCAACGCCGACCGGCGGGCCGCCGCGGCGGCCTATGTGCGGCTCGCCCGGGACGCGAGCGACGTCGGGCTGATCGCCCAGATCCTCGACGACCCGCAGGTGCGCTTCACCACGACCCCGCAGGCGATCGGCCGCACCACCGACTTCATGGCGCGCACCAGGACGATCCGCCGCCGCCCCGGGAGCTGGAAGGACCTGTTCTTCGCCAACCTGCACGACCGGCCCGGCAGCTGAGCGCCCTCAGGGCAGCAGGGCCGGCAGCGCCAGCGCCGTGGTGGCGAGCCCGATGGCCGCGAGCAGCGCCAGGACGAGCGCGCGGAACCGCGCCTGATCGATGCGGGAAAACAGCGACAGGCCCGCGAGCACGCTCACCAGCACCACCGGGACGGCGAGGACGAGATCCTGCACCAGGGCGGCGGGGAGCGGGCCGACCAGAACCAGGAGCGCCAAGGCCCAGACCTGGAGCACCAGCGTGAAGGACTGGCAGATCGCCCGCTGCGTGCGCGGCTCCCAGCCGCGCACGAGGCTCCAGGCGGTGGGGAGCGCCCCCGACAGGCCCGCCACGCCGCCCAGCACGCCACCGAGGAAGCCGACCATGCCGTCGCTCCAGGCATGGCCGAACCGCACCCGGTAGCCGGCCCCCAGGATCGCGACGAGCAGGCTGTAGAGGATCAGGAAGCAGCCGATCCCGGCCTTGATCACGTTCGGATCGAGGCCGTGGAGCAGCACGGTGCCGAGCGGCGCGCCCGCGAGCCCGGGCAGGATCATCGCCAGCGCGGCGCGGCGCGGCGGCCGCACGCGCAGGCGCAGGAGCGAGATCGCCTGAGAGAGGATGCTGCACACCAGCACCAGCGCCGTCGCCTCCGCGGGCGGGCGCAGCATCAGGAGCGTCCCGGAGGCGACGAGGCCGAAGGCGAAGCCGGTCAGGCCGGAGATCAGGCCGGCGCAGCCGAGGCACAGGACGAGGAGCAGCGTCTCGCTCACGGCCCCGTCCCCTCCTGCACGCCATGCGCGATCGGCCGCGCCCATGCGGTCCCATTGGTCTTTTATAAGAGTGGGCCGGCAGCGCCAATCCGGACTTGCATCCCGGAGGCGAAAGGCGTTCTGCTTCCATCCTGCATCGTCGTCCGCCGGCCCGCGCGGGGCCGTGTTCCGGGCGCCCGGCGTTGACAGGCGCAGTATCTGTTATCTTATACAAGACCGACCGCCGCGGCCGGAGTCCGCACAGGAGGAGATTCGCCATGAGCCACGACCCCTCATCGGACGGAGGGCGGACGCACCCCCACCTCCTCGCCCACAGCCCCCTCGACAACGTCGCGGTGGCGGTGGTGGAGGGGCTGTCGGCCGGCACGGCCGCCTTCGGCGTCATCACGGAGAACAACTCGACCTTCGAGGTCGCGGTCCGGCACGACATCCCGATCGGCCACAAGGTGGCGCTCACCGACCTCAAGGCGGGCGACACCGCGGTCAAGTACGGCCAGGATATCGGGAAGGTGATCCAGCCCGTTGCCAAGGGCGAGCACGTCCATGTCCACAACGTCAAGACGAAGCGCTGGTGAGGTGACCATGTCCGCAACCCCGTCCATGCTCCCCCACGAGATCGCCAGCCCGTTCGTCGGGGGTGCCCCCGACCAGCTCGCCACCAAGGCGCTTCCGCCGGGCCGCGCCTCCGCCGATTACCGCAACGCCACCTTCACGGGCTGGCGGCGCGAGAACGGCCGCGTCGGCGTGCGCAACCACGTGGTGCTGCTGCCCCTCGACGACCTCTCCAATGCCGCCTGCGAGGCGGTGGCCAACCTCGTCAAGGGCACGATGGCCCTGCCGCACGCCTACGGCCGGCTGCAGTTCGGCGAGGATCTCGAACTGCACTTCCGCACCCTGATCGGCATCGGCTCGAACCCGAACGTCGCCGCCGTGGTGGTGATCGGCATCGAGGACCAGTGGACCAACCGGGTCGTCGAGGGCATCGCCAAGACCGGCAAGCCGGTGGTGGGCTTCGGCATCGAGGGCCACGGCGACATCGCGACGATCGCCAGGGCCAGCTACCAGGCCAAGCGCTTCGTGCAGTGGGCGACCGAGCTGCCGCGGGAGGTCTGCCCGATCGCGGATCTGTGGGTCTCGACGAAGTGCGGCGAGTCCGACACCACCACCGGCCTCTCCTCCTGCCCCACGGTCGGCAACCTCTACGACAAGCTGATCCCGCTCGGCATCTACGGGGTCTTCGGCGAGACCTCCGAGATCACCGGCGCCGAGCACCTCTGCCGCGAGCGCGCCGCCTCGCCCGACATCGCCGACAAGTGGTACGCGATGTGGAAAGCCTACCAGGACGAGGTGATCGAGGCGCACAAGACCGACGACCTCTCGGATTCGCAGCCCACCAAGGGCAACATCGCGGGCGGCCTCACCACCATCGAGGAGAAGGCGCTCGGCAACCTGGAGAAGATCGGCCACGACTGCCGCTACATCGACGCGCTCAAGCCCGCCGAGGCGCCGGCCCGCGGCCCCGGCCTCTACTTCATGGACACCTCCTCGGCCGCGGCCGAGTGCGTGACCCTGATGGCGGCGGCCGGCTACGTGGTCCACACCTTCCCGACGGGCCAGGGTAACGTCATCGGCAACCCGATCGTCCCGGTGATTAAGATCTCGGGCAATCCGCGCACCGTGCGCACGATGGGCGAGCACATCGACGTGGACGTGTCGGGGGTGCTCACGCGCGAGATGACGATCTCCCAGGCGGGCGACGCGCTCATCGACATGGTGGTGCGCACCGCGAACGGCCGCCTCACCGCGGCCGAGGCGCTGGGCCACCGGGAGTTCGTGATGACGAAGCTCTACCGCAGCGCGTGAGCCGCCGGCAGGCGTGGACTCCCCCTCTCCCGTGCGGGAGAGGGGGACCCGCGCCTGCCGTCGACGGGGGCCGAGGCGGCGACGCCTGACGACAGGGGACAGGACATCGCGACAATGAAGGTCGTCATCAGCGAGTTCATGGACGAGGCGGCGATCGCCGCCGACCTGTCCGGCTTCGAGATCCTGTACGACCCGGGCTTGGTCGATCGTCCCGAGGCGCTGCGCGCGGCGCTCGCCGGCGCGGACGCGCTGATCGTGCGCAACCGGACGCAGGTGCGCGGCGATCTCCTGGCCGCCGCCCCCGGCCTCAGGGCGGTGGGCCGGCTCGGCGTCGGGCTCGACAACATCGACCTCGAAGCCTGCCGGGCGCGCGGGATCGCCGTCTACCCGGCGACGGGGGCCAACGACACGGCGGTCGCCGAGTACGTGATCACCGCCGCGATGCTGCTCCTGCGCGGCGCCTACGGGGCGAGCCGGGCGGTGGCGGAGGGGGCGTGGCCGCGCAATGCCCTGATGGGCCGCGAGGTGGCCGGCAAGCGCCTCGGCCTTGTCGGCTTCGGCGCCATCGCCCGCGAGACCGCCCGGCGCGCCGCCGCCCTCGGGATGAGCCTGTCGGCCCACGACCCCTACCTCGCGCCCGGCGACGCGGCGTGGCGGCCGGACTACGGCCCCGTCGAATCCCTCCCGCTCGACGCGCTTCTCGCCGGGAGCGACGTCGTCTCCCTGCACGTGCCGCTCACGCCCGAGACGCGCGGCCTGATCGGGGCGGACCGGATCGCCCGGATGCGCCCGGGCGCGATCCTGATCAACGCCGCCCGGGGCGGGATCGTGGACGAGGCGGCGCTGGCCCAGGCCCTGCGCGCGGGCCGGCTCGGCGGCGCGGCCCTCGACGTCTTCGAGCGGGAACCCCTCGATGCGGCCGCCGGCGCGGTCTTCCGGGACGTGCCGAACCTGATCCTGACGCCGCACATCGCGGGCGTGACGCAGGAATCGAACACGCGCGTCTCCGCGCTGATCGCCCGGGCGGTGCGCCGCCACCTCACGGAGGGCTGATGCCGATCCTCTCGCTACAGGCCGCCCGTGATCTGGCGGAGGACGCGCTGGTCCGCTGCGGCACCGCCCGCGCGGCGGCGGCCAGCACCGCGCGGGCGCTCGTGGAGGCCGAGGCCGACGGGCTCAAGGGCCACGGCCTGTCGCGCCTGCCCGCCTACGCGGCGCAGGTGCGCAGCGGCAAGGTGGCGGGCGCGGCGGTCCCGGTCGTGACGCGCCCGCGGCCGGGGCTCATCGCCGTCGATGCCGCCCACGGCTTCGCCTATCCGGCTCTCGACGCGGCCGTGGCGGGCTTGGCCGAGGCGGCGCGGGCGCAGGGCATCGCCGCGGCGGGCATCCGCCGCTCGCACCATTGCGGCGCCGCAGGCCGGCCGGTGGAGGCGCTCGCCGCGGAGGGGCTGGTGGCCCTGCTCTTCGCCAACACCCCGGCCGCGATGGCGCCCTGGGGCGGGTCGACGGCCGTGTTCGGCACCAACCCGATCGCCTTCGCCTGCCCCCTGCCCGACCGGCCGCCGATCGTGGTGGACCTCTCGCTCTCGAAGGTCGCGCGCGGCAGCGTCATGGCGGCCCGCCAGCGCGGCGAGGCGATTCCGGAGGGATGGGCGCTCGACGCGGACGGGCGCCCCACCACCGATCCGGCCGCCGCGCTCAAGGGCACGATGGTGCCCCTCGGGGACGCCAAGGGCACGGCGCTCGCCCTGATGGTGGAACTCCTGGCGGCCGGGCTCACCGGCGGGCGCTTCGCCGCCGAGGCGAGTTCCTTCCTCGACGCCGAGGGCGAGCCGCCCGGCACCGGACAATTGCTCATCGCGATCGACGCCGGTGCCTTCGGCCCGGGCGCCCTGGAGCGCTTCGGGGCGCTCGCCGCGGCGATCGACGCCCAGGACGGCGCCCGCCTGCCGGGTGCGCGCCGCCTGGCGCTGCGCGTCCGCGCCGCCGCCGAGGGCGTGGACATCCCGGATGCACTCCTGTCCGAGATCCGCGCGCTCGCGGCGCCGGACGGCGCGCCGCGCGAGCATCGGCTGTGAGTCGCGCCGACCGCACGATCGCCGCGGGCGGGGCGCTCGGCCCTGACGGGGAGCGCACGACCGTGACGCACGCAGATGTCACCGCATCGCGCACGCTCGAGAATCTGCGTCAGGACGACATGAAGCGACCGGGCCTGGGACGGGCGAGCGAGACACCGCGCCGCGAGAGCGTGGGCTTCCGGCCGCTCTACCGGCAGGTCTACGACGCGCTGCTGCGGCGGCTCGCCGACGCGGTGTGGCAGCCCGGCCAGATGCTGCCGAGCGAGGGGCAGCTCGCGGCCGAACTCGGCGTCAGCCAGGGCACGGTGCGCAAGGCGCTCGACGCGCTCACCGCCGACAGCCTGCTGGTGCGGCGCCAGGGCCGCGGCACCTTCGTGGCCGAGCACGACGACAAGCAGAGCGTCTTCCGCTTCTTCAAGCTGCAGCCCGATGCCGGGGGCGGCGCCCTCCCCGACAGCCGGGTGGTGTCGATCGCCGAGGGCACGGCGAACGGCGACGAGCGCGAGCGCCTCGACCTTTCCCGCACCGCCCGCGTGGTGCGCATCGAGCGCCTGCGCGCGGTCGCCGGCAGCCTCTGTGTGTTCGAGACGATCAGCCTGCCCACGGGCCTGTTCCCGGGCATCGCCCAGATGCCGGTCCCCAATACCCTCTACAGCCTCTACGCCACCCAGTTCGGGATCACCATCGCCACGGCCCGGGAGCGGCTCAAGGCGATCCTGCTGCCCGCCCGCGAGGCGGCGCTCCTCGAGACCATCGCGGGCACGCCGGCCCTGGAGATCGACCGCGTCGCCGTTGACCTGGAGGAGCGCCCGGTGGAGTGGCGCCTGTCGCTCTGCCTGACGCAGCAGGTGCACTACCTGTCGGTCCTGCGCTGAGCCGGCGGTGCGCCGTTCCCGAGAAGCCTGTTCCGCCGCCGACGCGGATGGGAGATGAGTCTTTTCCGTGCCGGCACCGAGACAGCATCCTTCGTCCCAACGCCACCCGGACCTTGCGATGACGACGAAAGCATCCTCCGAGGAGGCGCCGCGCGACGCCGCGGCGGGGACGGCCACGGAGCAGACCTCGACGCTGCCCGGCATCCTCCTGTGCCTCGCCATCACGGCGGTGGCGGCGGGCCTGCAGGCGATCGAGGAGCACAGCCTCGGACACCCCTACGTCGAGGCGCTGGTGATCGCGATCCTGATCGGCATCGCGGTGCGCACCGCGTGGAACCCCGGCGCACGCTTCCGGCCCGGCATCGCCTTCAGCGCCAAGCAGCTGCTGGAGGTCGCGGTCGCCCTGCTCGGCGCCTCGATCAGCCTCCAGGCCATCGTCGCCTCGGGCGGGGCGCTCATCGCCGGCATCGTCGCCACGGTGCTGGCCGCCATCGCGGCGAGCTACGGCATCTGCCGGGCGCTCGGCCTGCCCGCCCGGATGGCGATCCTGGTCGCCTGCGGCAACGCCATCTGCGGCAACTCCGCCATCGCGGCGGTGGCACCCGTCATCGGCGCCGAGGCCCGCGACGTCGCGGCGGCCATCGCCTTCACGGCGGTGCTCGGCGTCTTGGTTGTGCTCGGCCTGCCGCTCCTCATCCCGCTCGCCGGCCTCTCCGAGCACCAGTACGGCGTGCTCGCCGGCCTGACCGTCTACGCGGTGCCGCAGGTGCTTGCCGCCACCGTGCCGGTGGGGCTCCTCAGCACGCAGGTGGGAACGCTGGTCAAGCTGGTGCGGGTGCTGATGCTCGGCCCCGTGGTGGTGCTGTTCTCGCTCATCGCCCCGCACCTGCCGGGCGCCCGGCCCGCCGCCGGGCGGCCGGGCCTGACCAAGCTGGTGCCGGGCTTCATCCTGGGCTTCCTGGCGCTGGCGACCCTGCGCTCGCTCGGGCTGGTGCCGGATGCGGTGGCGTGGCCGCTCACCAAGGTCGCGGCGCTACTCACCGTGGTGTCGATGGCCGCGCTCGGGCTCGGGGTCGACGTGCGGGTGCTCGCCCGCGTCGGCGGGCGGGTGACCCTCGCGGTCACGGGCTCGCTCGTCCTGCTACTCGCGATCAGCCTCATGCTGATCCGAGCGCTCGGCATCGCGTGAGCGCGCATCCAGCCTTCGGGATCCGCCGACTGGTCACGACCAAGGCGCGGGATCCCTTCTCCCGTGTGGGAGAAGGGGAGGGTTGAGGGTGGGACGGTGCGGAAGGAGGCTGAACGATGGCCGCTGCCACCACTGCACTGCGGTGAGCGGCTGATCCCGAGCCTTTCCGCTCCCCTCACCACGCTCACCGCTTCACTGCGGCACCACCCGCACCCTCACGCGGGATCTTCGATCCCCGAACTCCTCTCCCACCCGGGCTGGCGAATTCACCCTTTTGGGTCGTGCGGGTTCTCCTCTCCCCGCCCGCGGGGAGAGGGCTTCGTTGACCTCGTTGTCAACGAAGCGAGGCGGCAGCCGAGGGTGAGGGGGCGCTGCCGGATGAGGCTGGTCCGGAGCCGCCCCCTCACCCTCGCCCTGCGGGCTCCCTTCGCACCCGGCAAGGGGTGCTCAGGCCTCTCCCCGCACGCGGGGAGAGGAGAACCCGCGCCTCATTCGCGATGTGTGAACGCGCAAGCCCGCCCGGGAGAGGGGATCCCGCGCTCATCATGCGAGCGTCGGCGGCCCGGGAGAGCAGGTCCCCAGATGCTCACGCCGCCAGCGCGTAGTCCTGCGGGGCCTCGGCGGCCATGAACTGGGCGCGGGCGAGTTCGGCGAAGCGGCCGCCCTGGGCCACGAGGTCGTCGAAGCTGCCGGCCTCGATGATGCGGCCCTGATCGAAGACCAGGATGCGGTCGGCGTTGCGGATCGTCGCGAGCCGGTGGGCGATCACGAAGGTGGTGCGGCCCTCCATCACCGCCTCCAGCGCGCCCTGGAGCTTGCGCTCGGTGGCAGCGTCGAGCGCGCTCGTGGCCTCGTCGAGGATCAGCACCGGCGGATTCTTGAGCAGCGCCCGCGCGATCGAGAGCCGCTGACGCTCGCCGCCCGAGAGCGAGCGCCCGCGCTCGCCGATCACGGTGTCGAGCCCGTCGGGCTGGCGCGCCATGAAGTCGCCGGCCTGCGCCCGCTCCAGGGCATCCAGCATCTCGGCATCGGTGGCGTCCGGGCGACCGACCTGCAGGTTCTCGCGGATCGAGCGGGCAAACAGCATCGGCTCCTGGAAGACCACCCCGATGTTGTGGCGCAGCGAGGCCAGCGAGAGGTCGCGGATGTCCTCGCCGTCGACCCGCACCGTGCCGGTCTCGGGGTCGAAGGCCCGGTGCAGCAGGCTCAGCGTGGTGGACTTGCCCGAGCCCGTAGTGCCCACGAGGGCCACCGTCTCGCCGGGGCGCACCGTGAAGCTGATCCCGTCGAGGGCGCGGCGGCGGCCGTCATACGAGAAGGTCACGTCCTCGAACGTCACCTCGCCGGCGAGCCGCGCCGCCGGCTTGGCGTGCGGCCGGTCGCGCACGGCCGGCACGGTGTCGAGGATGTCGAAGAATTCCTGCATCTTGGGGGCCTGCATGAACAGGCCGTTGACGAAGGAGACGACCTGATCGAGCCGGCCGACGAGCAGCGTGGCGAGGCTCATGAAGGAGACCACGTCGCCGACGCTGGCCTGCCCGCGGAAGTGCAGCGCGAGGCCGGCGACGAAGATCGCCGTCATGGTCAGGGTGGCGGAGGCGCGGGTCGCCACGGCGGCGAGCGCCCACCACGACAGAACCGGCGTCTGGGCGGTGAGGAGGTCGCGGATGATGCCGTGCATCGCCTCCTTCTCGGCCTTGGCCCGGGTGAAGGACTGGATCACCGCGACGTTGCCGAGCGCGTCCGAGGCGTGCGCGGCGAGGCCCGAATGGTAGTGCTCCACCGCGCCCTGCAGCGTCTCGGTGCGGCGCAGCACGTAGGTGGTGAGCGCCGTGAAGACGAGGACGAGCACGACGAGGATCGACCCGAGCTGCCAGTTCAGGAACAGGGTGAGGGGCAGCAGCACGGTGAGCGAGACGATCGCGGCGCAATGGTCGCGGAAGAAGCCGAGCCACAGCCACGCCATGCCGTTCGAGCCCTCCAGCATCGCCTTGAGCACCCGGCCCGAATGGTTGGCGGAGTGGAAGGCGAGCGGCAGGTCGAGCACGTGCTCGAAGTAGTTCGCCATCACGCCGAGGCGGCGGCGGTGGGTGAGCCGGTCGGCGTGCAGTGCGATCAGGACGCCGGCCGCGATGGAGAAGAGCCCGAAGCCCACCCAGGCGGCGACCAGCAGCATCAGGTCGGCATAGCCCGCCTCCCCGGCGCGGGCCGGCAGATGGGTGACGCGGTCGATGATCCGCCCGAACAGCACCGGCTCGGCGAAGGCCGCCGCGGCGAGCGCCACGTTGGCGACGGCGAGCACGCCGCCGAGCCTCCGGTCGGGTCCGAGCTGGCCCATGACCCGGGCGTAGAGCCTGAACAACCGCATGGTGAACTCCGAAACCCCTCGGCGCGGATCATCTCGCGGATCCGTCGCGTTCCCTGGACCGGCGGTTCGGCGCCGCGCGCCTCCTACCGCCCTGATCTCATGCCCGATTCTGCCTGAACGGCGCATGACGGGACAGACGCCGCCTGCGCGAATCGGAAGGGTTTTTACCCTTCGTTGAGCCTGCCGCCGCTAACCTGGGGACACCCGGGACGCGCGACCCGGGCGACGAGGGTTCGACTGGGTCATGGATCTCGCAACCGGCCTCGGCCTCATCGGCGGCGTCGCCGTCGTCGTCGTCCTCATCATGATCGACGGCGGCAATTTCGCTGCCTATTTCGACAAGCACGCGGTGATCGTGATCTTCGGCGGCGCCACCGCCGCCACCATGCTGCGCTTCCCCTTCTCGGTGATCATGCACGGCGTGCCGATGGGCATGCGCTACGCCTTCAGCATGCGCTCGGTGAAGCCGCGCGAGCTGATCGAGGAGATCACCAAGATCGCCGAGGTGGTGCGCAAGTCCGGCCCGATGGCGCTGGAGACCATGGAGATCTCGGACCCCTTCCTGGCCCAGGGCGTGCGCTACATCGCCGACGGCTACGACCGCGAGTTCATCCGCGACACGATGGAGCGCGACCGCGACAACTTCCTGATGCACCTCGACGAGGGCTCGAAGGTGTACCGGGCCTTCGGCGACTGCGCGCCGGCCTGGGGCATGATCGGCACCATCCTGGGCATGGTGACGATGTTCGCCAACATGTCCGACCCCTCGAAGCTCGGCCCCGCGATGGCGACCGCGCTGCTCGCCACCCTGTACGGCGCGCTCATCGCCAACATGATCACGCTGCCGATCGCCGACAAGCTGCACGTCAAGCTGGAGGAGGAGGACGTCTCGCGCTCGCTCATCATCGACGGGATCCTGCTCATCCGCGACTCGAAGAGCGCCTCGCTGGTGCGCGAGATGCTGATCGCCTACCTGCCCCACAACCACCGGGAGGAGCTCGCCGCCGAGGCGGCCTGAGCGCCCGACGCCCGCTCCCGGGAGACCCTGATCCGTGGCCAAGAAGAAGCGGGGCGGCGCGCATGGCGGTCACGGCTGGTTCGTGACCTTCGCCGACCTCATGGCGCTGCTCATGAGCTTCTTCGTGATGATCGCCGCCTACTCGACGCAGGACCAGAAGAAGCTGCAGGCGGTGGCGGGCTCGATGCGCGACGCCTTCGGGGTCAACAAGGAGAGCCGCTTCAACGGCATCATCGAGAAGGACGGCCTGCCGAGCGCCACGCGGCTGCGCGACACGCGCGACGTGCCCCCCGAGAAGGCCTCCGACCGCACCACGCCGCCCAACCCCGACGACATCTTCGCCGACGGCGTGCAGGTGAACGGCTACAAGGACGGCTTCGGCCTCGCCATGGCGAGCCTGCGCCAAGCCCTCCAGGACCTGCCCGACATCGCCGAACTGTCGAAGAACATCCTGATCCAGCCGACCCAGCGCGGCCTCGACATCTCGCTCGTGGACCAGGACAACCGCTCGATGTTCCCGGACGGCTCGACCCGGCCGAACGACCGCACCCGGCAGGTGCTGGAGCGCATCGCGCCCACGATCCGCCGGATGTCGAACCGGATCGCGATCGCCGGCTACACGGCGGCGACGCGGCCGGGGCGGCGCCCGCCCGCCCCGCCCTGGGAACTCTCGGCCGGGCGCGCCGTCAGCGTGCGCGAGGTGCTGGCCGGCAGCGGCATCCCGGACGACCGCTTCGCGGTGGTCTCCGGCAAGTCCGACACCGAGCCGCTGTTTCCGGACAACCCCTATCTGGCGGCCAACCGCCGGGTGACGATCACGCTCCTGAACGACGCGCCGCCGACGCCCGCGGGATCGGGGGTGCCGTGACGGGGCGCTACTTCGCCACCAAGAGCGTCCAGTAGACCTTGTACTTGGAGCCCGGGGCGTAGGCGGTGGCGATGCCCATGCGGGTGGCGTCGGGGGAGAGCAGCACGGCGTTGTGGGCCGGGCTGTCGCGCCAGCCCGAGAACGCCTCCGCGAGCGTGTGATAGCCCGCCGAGAGATTGGCCTTCGGATCGTCGAAGCCCATCCGCGCCGCCACCGTCTTGACGATGTCGGCTTGGCTCGGGCGGTCGGCGGCGGCCATCGCGGCGCTCTCGGTCTCGGCGAGGCGCTGCAGGCCGGGATCGAGGGCGAGCGCCGGCAGGCCCTTGTTGCGCCGGTAGGCCGCGATCATGTCCCGCGCCGAGCCGGTGTCGAGCTGCGCGCTCGTGGCCGTCATCGGCCAGTAGAGGCTCGGCCCCGCCGCGCTCTGGCGCGGCCGCTCGCTCGACACGCAGGCCGAGACGAGGCCGGCGAGCCCCGCGAGGGCGATCAGGCGGATCCCGGCGGAGAGAAGGGTCACGGTACGGTCTCGCGCGTTCGGCGGCGCTCGTCCCCGGCCGGCCGCGGCGCAGGCTCGCCCGGGGCCTGGATCGGCGGGAGCACGCCCCGCGCGATCTGACCCAGGGCCTCCTGCATCGGCTCCAGCCCGTGCACGGTGACGATGCTCGCTCCCGGTCCGAGATTGGGGATGAGGCCCTCCTCGGACAAGGTCTTGAACACCGCGAAATTGAGGTCGCTCTGCACCTTCAGCTGCTGGGCGACGTCGAGGATCATGGCGATCAGCTCGAATTCGAGGAAGGGATCGCCGATCTTGCGGAAGACGACGCGGGGCGGCGGCTCGCGCAGCACGTCCGGATGCGCCCGCGCGCAGCCGGCGATCAGGTCGGCGGCCCTGACCGGATCCTGGTTGCGCAGGACGCTGACCGTGATGGCGACGCGCCCGGTGCGGTCGCCGCGCACCCGGTTCTTCACCACGCCCGAGATCAGGTTGGAGTTCGGCACGATCACGGCCGAGCGGTCGAAGGTCTGGATCTCGGTGGAGCGCACGCTGATGCGCCGCACGTAGCCCTCGTTGTCGCCGATCACCACGAGGTCGCCGACCCGGATCGGCCGCTCCCACAGCAGCAGCAGGCCCGACACGAAGTTGTTGACGATCGATTGCAGGCCGAAACCGATACCGACCGAGAGCGCGCCGGCCACGATCGTGATCTTCTCCAGGCTGAGGCCCAGGAACGAGAAGGCGACCGTGAGCGAGATCAGGAAGCCGACATAGCCGGTGACGGTGGCGATGGAGTTGCGCAGCCCCGGATCGAGGTCGGTGGCCGGCAGGTAGGTGTTCTCCAGCCAGCGCTTGACCGTGCGGGCGACGAGCAGGCCGAGCGCGAACAGGCCGAGGGCGAAGACGATGGTCGAGAGCGAGATCGTGACGTCGCCGACCTTGAAGCCGAAGAAGGCGGCCCGGAAGGAGGCGTAGATGTCGGTGGAATCGACGCCCCAGGTGGCGAGCAGCAGCACGGCCGCCGTGGTGATCAGCACCACCCGGACGAGGCCGGCCATCAGCACGGCGATCTGGTTGAGGGAGCGCTTGCGCAGGCCCGTATTGGCTTGGAGGGCCGTGGCGATGCGCGAATCGTCCTGCAGGGTGCCGCCGATGAAGGCATCCGCGCTGACGATGGCGAGGTAGAGCAGCGCCACCCCGACCGCCGTCCACAGGAGCTGGTCGATCAGGAATGACGAGAGCGCGATGTAGCCCGAGAGGGCGCACAGGGCCACCGCCCCGGCGACGAACCAGCCGAGGATGCGCAGCGGCCCGCCGATCGTGGTGGTGTTCGACTCCGCCGCCACGTAGGGGCCGAGGCAGGCCTCCTCCGTCTCGGCCCGGGCCGCGAAGCGCCGCAGCCCCTCGGCCAGCACCACCGCCACCACCAGCGCGAACAGGCCGCGGGTGATGATGCTGATCGGCAGGCCCAGAGAGAGGCTTTCGTTCAGTTCCTCGATGGTCCGCCCGACCGTGATCACCACCGCGATGGCGATGGCCAGCCGGGTCAGGCGCTCGGCGGTGGCGTCCTCCATGGCGACGAGGCGCCATTCGGGGTGGGTGGGCGAGAGCAGCGCGTCCGTCACCGCCTCCACCACCGCCACGAAGGCC
The DNA here is from genome assembly GCF_022179325.1 of Methylobacterium isbiliense. Classification (GTDB taxonomy): domain Bacteria; phylum Pseudomonadota; class Alphaproteobacteria; order Rhizobiales; family Beijerinckiaceae; genus Methylobacterium; species Methylobacterium isbiliense. Next base: position 18,853 of record NZ_BPQQ01000013.1, read on the forward strand.
AGCGCGCCGAGGACGCCGTGGACGACCACCGTGAAGCGCTCCGGCACCAGCTCGGTCGCCTCGATCGCCAGACCCACCACGAAGCTGCCGAGGATCGCCGGCACGGCCCCCGCCAGCACGACCCGCCACGCCGCCAGGACCTTCTCGCGGCGCGAGGGCGCGTTGGCCGCGTCGCGGGACGCGAACCGGGGCGCGATGTGGCGGCGCCCGATATAGAGGGCCACCGACACCCCGATGGCGAGCGCCACCGCCAGCAGCGTGAGCGGGGTCGCGTTGCGCCGCACCTGCACGACCGTGTCGTCGACGGCGACCTCCAGGGCGCGCAGGTCGCGCGGCAGGCTCGTAGTCACGCGCGACCACAGGCTCGGACTGACCAGCCCGTCGGTGCGCTCGAACAGCGCGCGCGTGAAGGCGGCGCGGCGGCGGTTGCTGATCTGGTCGGTGATCTGCTCGCTCTGCACGAGGAGCGAGCGGGCGAGCCGCATCGTGTCGTCGATCTCCGCGACGCCGCCCTCGCGCTGGGCGCGCTCCTGGGCCACGTCGGGGGCCTCGGCGCCCTCCTTGGGCTTGGGACCGAGCTGGGTCAGGCGCTCCTTGGCGGCTTCCAGACGGGGACCGAGGCTGTCGATCACCTGCCGCAGCCGCTCGGCCACCGGGTCGATGCCCTCGCGCAGGAGCGCAAGATCGTCCTTGCTCAGGGAATGGTTGGTCAGCGCCTGCTCGCGCTGGTCGAGATCGGCCTTCTCCGCGTCGAGCTGGGCGCGGATCTGCTTGATCTGCTCGGAGATCGGGGTCGGGGGCGGCTTGGGGGCCTCGGGCTTGGCCGCGTCGGGCTTGCCCGCGTCGGCCTTGGGCGCCGCACTCCCCTGCCCTGCCGCCGCGGGCGCCGCCTGGCCGGCCTCGGGCTTGGCTGCCGCTCCTTGCGCGGAGGCGAGCCCTGGCGCCAGCACGGCGGCGGTCAGCAGGGCGGCGATCCATCGGCGCAACGGTGTCATCGGCATTCCTTCTAGTCCCGGCGGGCGCGGCGGCCCGACGCCTCGTCTCCGCGATCCGGCCTTCCGGCCCGGACGAGGCCGGAGAGGTAGCGGCGACCGGGCGGCCTGTCACAGGGGGCGCGGGCCGAACCCGCGCGACTTCAACGCCTCGTGAACCCGTGGCGCGAGGGCGCGACGCCGCCGACGCGGCCGCCAGCCGGGCCGTCCTGTGGCGCGGGAATGCGGCGAAAGCGCGCCGGGGGCGGCCGGTACCACCGGGGCGGATCGCCTGTGGGCGCGACACACAGGCAGGACCGGCATCCTTCACAACCCTGTCATGCTGCTACTAGAATGAGCCGCAATGGACTCGGCCCTTCCGGTCTGCTGCGAGCAGGTGGCGTCGATCATCTCGGTCCAGCAGCACAGACGCCCGGAGACATCCCGGGCACAGGCGATCCGCGGCAACCGCCCCGCTGGCGGCCGTGCCGGCCTTCCGCCGTGTCCCCTCACTCCCCCCGGACGGCTCGGGAGGTAGGCGATGGTCCCCATCCCCTGTCTCCGCGAGCGGCGCGCGACCTGGCCGGATGCCGGTGGGTCTCGCCACGGCCGGTCAGTCGCCAGGGCAGGATGATGCTGGACCTTCAAACCCTCGTTCTGAACGCCGATTACCGCCCGCTTTCCTACAACCCGCTCTCGCTGTGGTCGTGGAAGGACGCGTTCACGGCCCTGTTCCTCGACCGCGTCACGCTGGTGGCGAGCTACGACGTCGAGGCGCGCTCGCCGAGCCGGTCGCTCAAGGTGCCGAGCGTGGTGGCGCTGAAGAGCTACGTGGCGATGGCGCGCAGCCCCGCCTTCACCCGCTACAACATCTACCTGCGCGACACGTTCAGCTGCCAGTATTGCGGCCAGCGGCTGCCGGCGAGCGGCCTCACCTTCGACCACGTGGTGCCGCGCTCGCGGGGCGGCCTGTCGAGCTGGGAGAACGTCGTCGCGGCCTGCAGCCCCTGCAATCTGCGCAAGGCCAACCGCACGCCCGACGAGGCCGAGATGCCTCTCCTCACCCTGCCGCGCCGGCCGAGCCGCTACGAGCTGCACCGGCGCCAGCCCGAATTCGACCACCGCCAGTACCACCACACCTGGATGGACTACCTGTACTGGGACAGCGAGCTGGAGACCTGAGGCTGCGCCGGGTCTGGTCCCGCGGCAGGAATGGTGGCGACGGGCATGACGGTCGCGGCCATGACGCCGCGCATCACTCCTCGGGGAAGACGGGCGGCGGGATGTTGTAGATCGGCAGCCGCTCGTTGCGCGGCAACCAGCCGTGATAGACCTCGCCGTCGGTCTCGCCGTAGGAGACCGGCTGGATGCGCGGCCGGGCGGCGAAGCGGTGCGGGACGGGACGCCGCCGATAGGCCCATGGGGCGGCCGCCCGCGGCGGGGCCGGGGCGTAGCCGCCAGAGGGCACGCCGTCCGCGCGGGCGGGCGCGGCGAGCGCGAGGGTCATGAGGCCGGCGGCGAGGAGGAGGCGGACCATGCGGGGCAGAACTCCGGAACCGCCCGAGCCTCGCCCGGGCGCGGCCACCGGAGGGTTAAGCCCGCCGAACGATCCGATTCTATGGTTTCCGCCCTACTGCGCGGTGACGCCGCCATCGATGACGAATTCGGCCCCGGTGACGAAGCCCGCCTCGTCCGAGGCGAGGTAGGCGGCCATCGCGGCGATCTCCTCCGCCCGGGCGTTGCGCCCGAGCGGCACCGAGGCGCGCAGCCGCTCGCGCAGCGCCTCCGGGTCGCGTCCGCCCGCCGCGAGGTCGTGCAGCATGTCGGTCTCGGTGAAGCCCGGATGGATCGAGTTGCAGCGGATGCCGTAGCCCTGCCGGGCGCAGTGCAGCGCCACGGACTTGGTCAGCAGCCGCACCCCGCCCTTCGAGGCGTTGTAGGCCGCGAGGTTGTGCCCGCCGACGATCCCGGAGACCGACGAGAGATTGATGAGGGCGCCGCCGCGCCCGGTCGGCGGCTTCATCGCCCGCACCGCGTGGCGGCAGCCCAGGAACGTGCCGTCGACGTTGACCGCCTGCACGCGGCGCCACTGCTCCAGGGTGACGGATTCGATCGTGGCCACGACCGCGATGCCGGCGCTGTTGACCACGATGTCGAGATGGCCGTGGCGGGCGACGACGTCGTCCACCGCCTGCTGCCAGGCCGCGTCGTCCGTGACGTCGAGGGCGCAAAACGCGAAGGCCGGGTGCTCGGCCGCGGCCCGGGCGCCGGTCCGCGCGTCGATGTCGGCGAGGATGACCGCGGCGGCGCCCTCCTCGGCGAAGCGCCGCGCCGTCGCAAGGCCGATCCCGCGCGCGCCGCCCGTGACGAGGGCGACCTTGCCCGCCAGACGCTGCATCGCCACCCCCTCCCCGCTCGTCCCGCGACGATGGGGCGGTTCGGGCCGCGCCGCAAGCGCCTCAGAACTTGACCGCCGCGCCCCCGCGCACGGTGTTGATGTGCGACTTGTGGCCGTCGAAGTCGTCGAACATCACGTACTGGTACTCGCCGCGCAGCAGGATGTTCGCGGTGAGCGCGAATTCGAGGCCGGCGCCGGCCGCGATGCCGCCGACGATGCGCTCCTTGGTCCGGCCGAGGACCACCGGGCTGGCGAGCACGGCAGTCCCCGGATTGGCCTGATCGAACACCCGGTAGCCGCTGTTGAAGACGTAGGCCGGCGTGGCGCTGCCCAGGTTGCTGCGATAGGTGGCTTGATCGTACTCGCCGAGTTGCACCTCGACCCGGTCGGCGACCTGCGCCCGGCCGACCGCGAAGCCGCCGGTGACGAACGGCATGAAGTTGCCGGCGTCGTAACCGAAGCGGGCGCGGATCGTCGCGTAATCCTCGATCTTGGTGGCCGCCGAACCGCTCAGCACCGCCGCCCGGTACATGCCGTCCGTGACGTTGGAGCGCCCGATGAAGTCGGTCGTCCGCCCGGTGAGGCCGAGATAGGTGTAGTCGATCTCGCCACCGAAGATGAACTCGTCGTACTGGATGTTCAGGCCCGCATAGGCGCCGAAGCTGCCGGTGTCGCGCCGCACGCTCTGCGGCCGCAGCAGGGTCGAAACGTTGAGGGCTGTCTCGAAGGCCGTCGCCCGGGTGTAGTTCGCGACCATCGGCTGGAAGACGTTGCTGAAGCCGAAGTTCGCGCTCGACCAGCCGCCATGCGCGCCGAAATAGGCGCCGTCCCAGTTGCCGGCCGCCGCGGCGGGCGCGTCGTAGCTGCCGCCGCGCAGGGCCGAGAAGTCGAGATCCGCCGCCCGGAGCGGGGTCGGGCTCCCCAGGCACAGCCCGGCCAGGATTCCAAAAGTCGCGATACGCATGAGGGCCGTCCCAGGAGGAAACATCGGCAATGAGGGGATCTGTCGAGCTCGATCATCGCGCGGTAACCTTAAGATACTCTTGCAGCCCCTCCGATTAGTCGCTCCCGATACGAAAAGGCCCGGAGCGCTGGAGCGCTCCGGGCCTCTGAAGGTCAGTCCGGCGGAGGAACGGCGCCGGCCGATCGTCAATAGGTCGGCGTGGGGACGAGGCTGCCCAGCGGGCCGCCGAAGGCCCAGCGCAGGCCGATCCGGAACTCGTTGGCGGCAATGTCCTTGATGCGCGTGTTGAACCCGAAGGCGTCGAAGCCGGTGCGCGCCTTGCCGATGTCGAGGTAGCGGTAGCTCGCGTCGATGCTGACGCCCGCACCGACCTCGTAGGAGAGGCCGGCCATCGCCGCCCAGGCGAAGGTCGTCGCGCTGTGGTTGCCGCGGGGATCGAAGCCCTGCGCACCGATCGCGTAGATGGGCTGCGTGTCGCCGCAGAAGGCGGTGAGGCAGGTGGTGCCGGACCAGGAATCGTGGAAGCGCTTGTGCGCGAAGCCGATGCCGGCGCCGATATAGGGGGTGAGGCCCCACCACGTGCCGAGATCGGCGTAGACGTTGAACAGGCCGGTGACGACGTCGAGCTTGCCGGCTTCCTGGTTGAAGCCCTGCGTGAACAGCGTGCGCGAGCTGAAGTCGCGGAAGCGGCTGCGGCTGCGGGCGTCCACGGTCACGTCGGCGCGCAGGAAGGAGTTGAAGCGATAGCCGACGCCGCCGCCGTAGCCCTGGGTCGAGCCGAGCCGCAGCGCGACGATCGGGGCGCCGGGCGTGCCGGCCAGCGTGTCGTCCTTCGGGTTGCGGAAGTCGCTCGCCGTGAAGTCGCCGCGCAGGTACCAGTTGCCGCCGATGGCGGCGGGCTCGGCGGGAGGCGGCGGCGGCGGAGGGGGCGGGAGCAGGTCGGCGGCGAGGGCGGGCGCCGCGAACAGCCCGAGGCTCACAAGCGCCACAGCGCCGGCTTCACGGAAGCGAATCATGACACATCCTCTTCCGCCACGGCGAGGCGGCGGCACAGCGGGCCTTCGGCCCCACGCTTCCAGATTGCCAGCGAAAGGTTAGCGGGCGTTTAACCCTAATCCTTCACCACATTTCGTGTCCGCATCGCCTGAACACGAAGCCGGCTTGCGCGACGGGCGGCCATCGGTCGGCGAGGGTTCGACCGATGCGGACACGAAATGTGGTGAAGGATTAGGGTTAAACGCCCGCTAACCTTTCGCTGGCAATCTGGAAGCGTGGGGCCGAAGGCCCGCTGTGCCGCCGCCTCGCCGTGGCGGAAGAGGATGTGTCATGATTCGCTTCCGTGAAGCCGGCGCTGTGGCGCTTGTGAGCCTCGGGC
>NZ_BPQQ01000014.1 GCF_022179325.1 Methylobacterium isbiliense
CTGCGCCCGCGCTCGCGGGCCACGAAGGCCTTGAAGCCGAGGCCCGGCGTGGCGTCCCACAGGGCCCCGCGCGCGGCGACGCGCGCGCGGATCCGGCCCATGTCGTAATCGGCCGGAAGCCGGTGGCGGTACTGCATGACCAGCATGACGCTCTCTCCTGCATCGAGGCTGTGCCGCAGCCTTGCCGCGGTCGGGTAATCAAGAACAGATATTGCCGGATATACCTGCCATAATGGTGCGTGATGATGCCGGTGCGCTCCCTCGACCGCGACACCGTGCGCGCCTGCATGCTGGTGGCCGATCTCGTCCGCTTCACCCGCGGCGGACCTGCCGGACACCTCGCCGGGCTACCCGACCTGCCCGTCTCCGACGCGGTGCTGCAGGCGCGCACCGAGAAGCCCCGCGCCCGCGGAGCGGGGCGCGTCACCGCGGCGGGGTTCCACCCCGCGGGCGGCCTTCCGCGATCCGGGGCGCCGCCAGATCAGGCGGCCGATCAGGGTGCCGGCGCGGCGGCAGAACAGGGCGGCGGCCAGGAACCACGCGAGGCCGAGCCAGAGGCCCTGGGCAAGCGCCAGCAGGCCGGAGCCCAGGACCAGGGCGCCGCGGCCGAGCAGCGCCAGCACCGCGCGGGTGCGCCCGCCGAAGCCCTGGGCGAGCCGGCCCGCCCGGCGCAGGTCGTCGGCATTCTCGGCGACGGACAGCGCCTGCAAGGCGCCCCGCGTGCCGAGCCGCGCCTGGAGGCCGGCGGCCGCCGTCCCGAGTTCGCCGAGCGTGCGGACCGCCCCCGGCCGGAGCGCCCCGCGCAGGGTCTGGCGGGCTGCCGCCAGGTCGAGCCTGCCGGCCGCCGCGAGCGCGGCCTTCGCGGCATCGCCGTCGACGAGGCCGCGGGTGGTGCGCGCCAGCGTCGCCCCCAGGGACCTCGACAGGCGTCCGGTGCGGGCCGCCACCTTCAGGGCGGCGGCTCCGGCATGGGCCGGGACGCTGGCCCCCGCCGCCGTCCCGAACGAGGCCACGGTGACCCCCGTGAGGGCGAGCCCCGCCGCCGAGAGGCCGAGCAGCACCTCGTCGTACGGCTCGCGCCGCAGGAGCTTGCCGCCCTCGGTCCAGAGGTCGCGCAGGTCGCCGTAGCCCGTCAGGTCGGCGGCGACGGCGCCCGCGAGGCCCGGCAGCCCCTCGCCCCGGCCGGTGGCGAAGCCGCGCGCCGCGTCCGCGACACCGCGCGCCGTCGATCCTTCGTCCAGGGCGGCGAGCGCCGCCCGCCGCTCCGGCGCCACCGGCACGCCCTCGGCCTGCGCCAGCGCCACGAGGCTGTGCCCGAGCTCCGCATCCTTGGCGGCGAGCGCCGCGTCGATCTCCGCCCCCATGCGCGCCTCGGTCGCGGCGGCCGGCAGCTGCAGCGCGGCCAGCGCCGCCGGATCGTCCGCCGCCTGCCTCAGCCGCCAGGCCTGCCACGCGCCGGGCAGCACCGCCGGCGCCGCCGCCGTCAGCCCGGCCGCGACGGCGGCGAGCAGCAGGCCCGCGGCGACGCGGTGGCGCAGGACGGACCGGAAGGCCCCAGGACGCAGGCACGACGTCGGCAGGGCGTTCGGCGAGGGATCGTGATGCGACATTCGGTCAACAGATGGGAAGGCTTTGGCACCGCCGCACGCCCGCCGGCGCGACGGCACGCGCTTTACGTCAGATTAACCACGAGCGGACGGAATGGCGCCATGCCGCACGACGCCCCCTCCCCCGCCGAGACCTACGATCCCCTGGCGGATGCTCGGGCGCTTCACGCCCGCATCGAGGCGCTGCGGCAGGCCATGCGCCTCCAGATCCGTGCGCTCGACGGCATTGAGCGGCGCCTGACGCCCCTCCAGCCCGAAGGCCGCGCGGGTGCGGCCCGGCTGCGGGACCTGCGGGCGCGCGGGATGCTCTGAGCCACCCTCGCCGACGACGCAACCCGGCGCTCCGCGCGAACGGAGTGTGGTAAGTTCGTCCTGGTGTTGCATCTCCGCCATTGACCGAATCACCCTCTCCCGACACAGTCGTGAACAACCCATTGCGGTTGTCACACAAAGCAACACGATCCCCCGACAGGCAGCATCACGGCGACGGCCCGGCCCACGCGGCAGGGTCGCGATGCGATGCGGCTGCTGGGGGAGCGATGCGATCAAGAATGTCCGCGCAGACGGCGTCTTGGGGGTCCACCGGAATGTATATCTTCGTCGACGACCGGCCGACGGTGACGAGCGGCTACGCGGCGGGATTCGAGCGCGAGGGCGTGTCCTCGCTCGGCCTCGTGGCGGATGAGTTCAGGACGTGGTTCAAGGCGGCCTCGCCCGGGGATCTCGACGCCGTGCAGGGCTTCCTGCTGGGCGATTTCGAGGATCGCATCGGCTGCGCGGGCCTGATCCGCCGGAATTCCCGGGCGCCGATCATCGCCCTCTCCGAGGTGCGCTCGCTCGAAGCGACGCTGCAGCTCCTCACCGCCGGCATCGACGACGTCCTGGGCAAGCCCGTCCACGTCCGGGAGATCCTGGCCCGCTCGGAGGCGATCTGGCGCCGGGTGAACGGCGAGGCCGGCCCGGCCGCGGCCAAGGCCTCGGAGCGCCTCAAGGTCCATTTCGACGGGCGCGACCCGGAGGTCGACGGCGAGACCCTGCCGCTGCCCCGGCGCGAGCGCCACATCCTCGAATATCTCGTGCGCAACCGCGGGCGCCGCATGACCAAGGCGCAGATCTTCAACGCGATCTACGGCGTCTACAGCAACGACGTCGAGGAGAGCGTGGTCGAGGGGCACGTCAGCAAGCTGCGCAAGAAGCTGCGCGGCCGGCTCGGCTATGACCCGATCGAGGCGAAGCGCTACATCGGCTACACCTTCGTGGGCTGACGCCGCGCCGCCGGCCGATCGACTCGACTGGCAGAACGACCCTATTGGCAGAACGACTTGGCGCCCGGCGTCCAGGCGCCGAAACCGGTCGCCACCATGTTGGTGATGACCCGGCAGACGTATTGCTTCTGAGCCGGGTTGTTGTTGGGACCGGCATGGTAGCGCGCCACGGCGAGCGTCCAGGAGCCCTCCCGGGCCTTCAGCTCCTTCAGGAACTGCGTCGCGTACTCGACGTTCGCGGCCGGATCGACCATGCGCTCCAGCGAGGCGAACTTCGCCCCGTGGTAATGGTGGTTGATCTGCATGCAGCCGAGGTCGATCAGCCGCTTGCCCCCGCGCCGCGCCTCGTCGAAGCGTGCGCGCACATCTGCGACGCTGCTGCCGAAATAGGCCTTGCCCTCGATGTTCATGGCGAAGGGCTGCAGCGAGCCGCGCTTGCCGCTCTCGGTGAGCCCCACCGCGTAGAGCATCCCGAGCGGCACGCCGTGCTTGGCGGCCGCCCGCGACATCTCCCGCTCGCAGACGGTCGCCGCCGCGGGCAGCGCGAGGCTAGAGGTAAACGCCGCTGCTGCGAGGAGCGAGAGAGGGTGCCGGGTCATCGGACGTGTCTCGTGAGGAGGGGGTGCGCTCGCCCGCATGGTCCTGCGGGCCGCGCCGGGCCGGGTGGTCGGCGCCGCTCCCGCCCTGAGGCGGCGCGTCCGCGAAGGCCGGGGTGCGGGTGCCCGCCTCCGCCCGCGGCTCGGCCTGGATCGTCAGGATCTCCGGGCGGTAGCCCGAGCCGCGCAGCAGGTCGGTGAGCACGCCCGCATCCTTGCGCAGCAGTTCCGCGGTCTCGGCCCGGCTCGCGCCGAGGTTCATCTCCAGGTCGCCGTCGCGCAGGCGCATCCGCACCGTGACCGCACCGAGATCGGCCGGGTGGAGCTGAAGCGTGAGGATCCGCAGCGGCCCGGCGCCCGGGACGAGGCCGGTGGGCGGCATCTGCGCCGCGAGCGAGCGGACCAGGGCCGGCAGAGTCGCGGAGGCGAGCGCCGGCTCGGCCGGACGGGCGGGCGGGGCCGGAGGCGTGCCGGCCTGCGCCGCCTCGGGCAGCGGAGCGGGTGCGGGCGGGCCTGCCTCGCCGGCCGCCTCCCGGCCGCGCGGCGATTCGCGCTCAGTCGGGACGGCGCCCGAGACGGATCGACCGGCTGCGTGCGCCGGGCTGCTCCCCTCCTGTGGCGAGTGCGGCGATGCGGCCGGAGGCGGAAGGCCAGCCTGCGGCAGCGGCTCGCCGATCGACCGTGGGGGCGCCGCGGCGGCCGCCACGGGCGACGAGGGCTGGCCCGGACCGCCGCGCGGTTCGGTTGGAACCGCGCGCGCCGGCGGCGTGGATCCGCTGCCCTCCGACGCCGACGCGTCGCCGGGACGGATCGGCCTCTCGGCGGGTGTTGCCTCGGCCGTCTTGTCGGGCGTCGCACCCGTCGCTGGCAAGGCGGCCGGTTCGGCCCGGGGGGCAGGAGACGCCGCGGATCCCGCGCCGCCCGATCCCGGCGCGGGTCGTGCGGCCGTTTCCGCCGCCGCGGCGGCAGGGCGCGCGACAGCCGTGGCCGCCTGCGAGAGCGCTTGCCCGTGCGGGGTCACAAGGCCGGAGTCCGGAGAAGCGGGATGGTGCGCCGGCCCGGATTCCTCTGCGGCAGCCATGGGCGCCGGAGACGGCGCGTCGGGTGCCGCTGACGGGACTTTCGGCACCGCCGGTGGCGGAGCAGTCGTTGCCGGCCGTGAAGAGCCCCGTGCCGCCGGCGCTTGGTCGAGCGCCGCCAAGGGCGCTTCCGTGGGCGTTTCCGGCGCGCCCGACGGAGCCTTCGGTGCCGCCAGCGGCGACTCGCCTGCCGCCTGCGGCGGGCTCCACGCCGCCGGCGTCTCCTGCAACGGGCGAAGGGCGACCGGTGCTGCCGCGGCGCGCTCGAATGCCCGCAAGGGCGCGGACAGCATGGCCGCCCCCGCCTCGTTGGCCTGCGCATGCGGCACCGCGACACCAGCCTTCCGCACGGCCGGTGGCGTCGCTTGGGAGGTGGCGGGCGCCGCCGGCGGAACCTGCGGTGCCGATGGCGGATCACCCAGCGTCGCGGACGGGCGATCGGGCACGGCCGCGCCGGTCTCGTGCACCTCCGGCGCCTTCGCGCCGACCGGCATCACCGGCGCGAAATGCGTCTCGCGGGCGAGCACGGTGATGCGCGGGATGAGGCCGGGCGGCTCGGTCTCCGGCCGCACCGGCGGGCTCATGCCGACCGTGGTGCCGGCCGGGCGTGCATCGTCGGAGGTCGCCGGGCCGGGAGCCGGCGGCGCCGCGAACCCGGCGCTCGCCGCGAGCAGCGCCGCGATGGAGGCGGCGGGCGCCTCGCCGCCGGCCGGACGGGCCGGGTGTGCCGCGGACGGGTCGCGGTCCGGCTCGGCGGACGCCGCCTCCGGCTGTGGCCATGCCTCCGCCTGCCCCGGGGCCGGGCGCGCACCGTCGCGGGCGGTGAAGGCGTCGAGCACTGCCCCGAAGGCGTCGGCGTCGTCCTGCACGGTCCGGCCGGCGGGCGCCTCCGGGGGGCGCGGCGCCAGCAGCGGCAAGGGGTCGAGCATGCTCACCGGCGGGCTCCCTGCATCATCGCGTCAATCCGCCCGATCGCCTCCTGCGCGCGGGCGATGGCGGGAGCGGGCGGCAGTGCCCGCTTGGTGTCCGCGGGCGCCTCGGGCGGGGCCGCGGGCGCGGGCGGAGGGTCGCCGCGGATCTGGCGGGCGGCCGCGAGCGCCGCGTCGAGGAGCGCGGCGTCCGTGTCCGGCAGGGCGGCCCGGTCGGTGCCGCGCAGGGCAGCGAGCGCCCCCGCGAAGCGCTCGGGCGCGACGATCCCGGCGGCGGCCCGGTAGAGTTTCGCCCGGGCGGCCTCGACGGAGCCGCCCGGCGCCAGGATTTCGGCTTGGTCGGCCGCGAAGATCGCCGCGCCGGTCCGGCCCTGGTCCAGGGCCGCCCGGGCCACCAGCAGGTAGAGGTCGCGGCGCCCCTCGGGCTCGATCTCCTTCAGCATCGCCTCCAGCCGCGCGAAGCGGGCGCGGTCGTTGCCGAATTCCAACCGCGTCAGCGCCGCCGCGAAGCGCTGACGGAAATTTCCCGCATAGACCGAGTGCCGGAAGCGGCGCAGGTACTGGATCGACAGGGCCTCGAAGCGGGCGATGTCGCCCATCTGCGCCAGCACGAACACCTCGCGGCGCAGCGCCCCCTCCTCCACCAGCGTCCCGGGGGCGATCAGCCGCGCGAGGTCGAGCAGCCGGACCGCCTGGGTCGGATCGTCCCGCACCACCAGCGTCGCCTGCACCAGGGCGAGCTGCCCGCCGAGGCTCGGCGGCACCGCCTGGGCGTCGATCTTGGCCAGGAGCCGCCGCGCCTCCCCCTCCTGTCCGCCGAGATAGGCCAGCGCGCCCTGGACGAGCGGCACCTCCGCCTCGGGGACGCGGCCCGTCTCCGCCACGAGGCGCAGCAGCGCCGGCCCGCCGCCCGCGAGCGCGAAGGCCACCGCCGCGCGCACATTCGCGGCCTCGCCCCAGGCCTCGGGTTCGAGCGCGGTGAGCCGTCCCTCGATGTGCCCCAGCAGCGGGCGCTGGGCGAGGTGCGCCTGGGTGCCGCCCCGGGCGATCCGGTCCTGGAGGAGCTGCAGGGTGCGCAAGAGCTCGACCGGCAGGCCGCGCTTGGCCACCGGCAGCGGCTCGATTGGCGCCGCGGGCTCGGCAGATTTCGAGCCGGCGGCCAGGGCCGGCCCGGCCATTCCCGCGAGCCAGATGAGGCCCGCGAGCCCGAGCCGGGGTGCGAGGCGCGCCGCGCAGCGGAACTTCCGTCCCGTCACTCCGTCCGCCCCCGCAGCAGGATCTCGATGCGCCGGTTCTCGGCCGCCTTCGGGTCGGCGGGGTTGCGCGGCTGCCGGTCGGCGTGGCCCTCGATCCGCTCGATGCGCGCCTCCTCGACGCCGCCGCGGATCAGCATGTAGGAGGCCATCTGCGCCCGCGCCGAGGACAGGCGCCAGTTGTCGTAGGTCTCGGAGCGGAACGGGCGCCCGTCCGTGTGGCCGCGGATCACGATGCGGCCGGGCCGCGTGCTGAGGATCTTGGCGACGCGCTCCAGCGCCTTGACGACCTTCGCCTGCGGCTCGGCCGAGCCGACGCCGAACATGCTGAAGTTCAGTTCGTCCGTGATGCTGATGAGCACCCCCTCCCCGGTGCGCCGCACCTCCACCTTCGGGGCGGGAGCGCCGGTCGCGAGGGGCTGCACCGCCCGGGCGATCTCGGCCTTGAGGTCGGCCGCGGCGGCGGTCTCGGCGGCCTCCGCGGCGGAGGCCTCGCCCTTCGGCGGCTCCGCCTTCGCGGCCTCCGGCTGAGCCGGTTCGGCCTTGGCGGGCTCGGCCTTGGCGGGCTCGGCCTTGGCGGGCTCGGCCTTGGGCGGCAGCCCGGCGGCCTTCGGCGCGTCGGCCTTGACCGGCTCCTTGACCGGCTCCCTGGCGGGCTTCGGCTCCCGGGCGATCGAGGCCCGCGCGTCGATGCGGCCCTCGCGCGGCAGCGGCGTCACGGTATTGGCCGGGCCGGGATTCTCCGAGCGTGGCTTGGGCAGGGGCGCCACCTGCCAGTAGAGCGGGTCGAAGGGATCGCGCGCCGCATCGCCTCCGCTGAGGCCGGGCTGGCCGGCCTCCAGGCGCAGATCGTCCGGCGTCGCCGCCTCGCCCGGGCGCTCGGGTTCCGCCTCGGCGGCGAGGCGGGCCAGCACCGCATAGGGATCCTGGAACAGGGCGGCCTCGCGGGCGCGGCTCGCCGCGCCCGGGGCGCCGGACGCCGCCTCGCCCTTGCCGGCTCCCTTGCCGTCCCCCTTGCTGTCCTGGGGCTTGGGCTCGGCGCGGGCCTCCTCCGAGGGGTCGGCGGTCTGCGGGTCGCGCAGGCCCTTCTTGGTCGGGCTCATCTCGGCGAGCTTCAGCGGATTGAAGTAGGTCGCGACGGCGGTCTTGGTCTCCTTGCTGGTGGCGTTGATGAGCCACATCACGAGGAACAGCGCCATCATGGCGGTCATGAAGTCGGCGAGCGCGATCTTCCAGGCGCCGCCGTGGTGGCCGTCCTCGTGGTCGCCGTGGCGGCGCACGATGATGATCTCGTGGGGCTGGTCGGCCATCTCAGGCGCCCTCGACGGCGGCGAGCAGGCTCCGGCCCCAGGCCGCGAGCTGCGTCTCGATCACGGTCTCGTCCGCCGTCACCCGCACCTCCGGCGTCTCGTCCGGCGCGAAGGCGATCCCGTCCGCGAGGGGGCCGAGCGCGCGCGCGAGCGCGGCGAGCAGGTCCTGCGGGCCGCTCGCGCGAATCGCCGGCTTGGCGCCGTCGGCGGTCAGCCGCACCAGCGCCGCCCTCAGCTCGTCCACCGCCTGGGCGCGCAGCCGCTCGTCCAGCAGCGGCAGCAGCACCCGCGCCGCCCGGTCGGTGAGGCGCTCCTCCAGGCCCCGCAGCGCGGCCGCAAGGCCCTCAGCCAGGATCGCGGCTTCGGCACGGGCCCATTCGGCGCGCGCGAGGTTCAGGCGCTCCTCGGCGGCGGCCTCGGCCTGCGCGAGGGCCGCCTCCAGCGCCGCGGCGGTCTCGGCGGCCGCCTCGGCGCGGCCGAGCAGGCGCCCCCGCTCCTCGGCCTCGCGCAGCAGCGCCGCCCGATCCTCCTGGACCGGCGCGGGGGCGGGCGGCGGCGGCTCGGCGGAGCGCCGGGCCGAGCGCAGCAGCACCGCCAGGGGCTCGGGCGCCGCGGCGGCGGGCGCCTCGGCCGAGAAATCCGGCAGGTGCCGGGCGAAGACCGGAGCCATCAGGCCGGCTCCTCACGCATGAGCCAGCGCTTGAGGATCGTGGCCGCCTGCTCCTCGTCGAACTCGATCATCTGCTCCAGCTTCTTCTGCGGCGAGCGATTCATCCGGTCGGTGAGGTCGTCGATCAGGCTCGCCATCACGGGCGTGCCGACCGCCGGGGTGCCGGGGGCGCCGGAAGCGCCGGGGAGCAATCCGGCGGCAGCGGCCGCCGCCGCTGCCGCGCCGACCGGGCCTTCGAGGGCGGGCGCACCCTCCGCGCCGGCCGTGAGCGCCGCGGCCGGGCCGGCGAGCTGCGCCGTCTCCTCCTGCTCCGCGCCCGGCACGTCGAGGATCGCCCGCAGGGCCGGCCGCAGGCCGAACCAGATCAGCAGCCCGGCGACCACCAGGATGGTGGCGGCGTTGATGAGCGTCGCGGACTGGCGCATCAGCACCTCGCTGAGGCTCAGCGGCGGCACCGGCTCCAGCGGCTGGCCGTCGTTGACGAAGCCCACCGCCGCCACCTTGACGTGGTCGCCCCGCTCCTTGCTGAAGCCGGCCGCCGAGCCGACGAGCTGCTCGATCTCGGCGATCTGCCCGTCGATTCCCGCCCCCTTCGCGTCGGGTCCCGCCAGGGCGGCGAGCCGCGAGCGGTTGACCAGCACCGCCACCGAGATGTGCTTGATGCCGTAGCCGTCGCTGACCGTCTGGATCGTCTTGGAGGAGATCTCGTAGTTGGTCAGGTCCTCGCGCTTCTGCGATTCGCTGCTCGACGTGTCGTTGCCGTCCGAGCGGGTGCGCTGGTCGGGCAGGTTCTGCTGCGCGCTCGTCGGGCGCTGGGCGGCCCGGTTCTGCGCGTTCTCGGTCTCGCGCACCGCCCGCACCGAGCGCTCGACCCGTTGATCGGGGTTGAAGATCGTCTCGTTGGTGCTGGTCTTGTCGGTGTTGAGGCGGGCCGCGACGCTGATCTCGAAGTTGCCGATGCCGAGATAGGGGGTCAGGGTCCGGCGGATGTTGTCCTGGATCTCGCGGTTCACGAGCTTTTCCAGGCTCGCCATCTTGCCCGTGGGGGCGTTGGCGCCTTCGTCGCCCGACAGGAGCAGGGTCCCGTCGGTGCCGATCACGGTGACGCGCTCGGGCTTCATGCCGGGGATCGCCGAGGCGACGAGGTGGCGGATCGCCTGGGCGCCGCTCGCGTCGTCGGCGGGCTCGGTGCGCACCACCACGGAGGCCGAGGGCGGCTGCTGCTCGCGCCGGAACGAGCCGCGGTCGGGCAGCACGATGTGGACGCGCGCCGCGCGCACCCCCTTCATGGTCTGGATGGTGCGGGCGATCTCGCCCTCCAGGGCCCGCACCCGCGTCACCTCCTGCATGAAGGAGGTGAGGCCGAGCGAGCCGAGGTCGTTGAACAGCTCGTAGCCGGACTTCGAGCTCTGCGGCAGGCCCTTCTCGGCCAGCAGCATGCGCGCCTGGGCGGTGTGGCCGTAGGCGACCAGCACCGCCGTGCCGTCGGAGCTGACGTCGAACGGGACGTTGGCGTCCTTGAGCACAGCGCCGATGCGGCCGATGTCCTCGCGGTTGAGACCCGTATAGAGCGTCTCCTGCGCGGGCCGGCTGAGATAGTAGGCGCCGAGTCCCACCGCCAGGAACACGGTCAGGCCGATGACCCCCAGGGCCGCGAGGCGGCGGGTGCCCAGCTCGACGATGTTGCTCCAGAGCCTCTCGGCGTGCTCGCGACCGGACATCGGGGGAGCGCTCTCCACGAATGGCGACGGGGGGCCCGTCCGGGTGCCATGTTGCCGGCGAGCCTTGCGCGGAGATTGCGGGGCCGCGCGCCGCGGTTGCGGTGGCCCCGCCGGGCGGACTTATGCGGATCCGATCGATGGCCGCGCGATGCGGATTTCGGCTTCGCGCGGGCGCCGCGCGGGCCGATGATGCGCGGCCCGGACACCGCATCGCCGGCCCGCATCAGAGGGAGAGATCCGTCCATGAAGCTCTACGGCAGCAGCCTGTCGCCCTTCGTCCGCAAGGTCTTGGTCGCGCTGGCCGAGAAGGAGGTGGCGTTCGAGCACGTGCCGCTGCGCTTCCACGACCCCGACCGCGACTTCCAGGCGGCGAGCCCGCTCGGCAAGATCCCGGCCCTGCGCGACGGGGATTTCCGCCTCGCCGATTCCTCGGCGATCGTGCACTACCTCGACCGCAAGCATCCCGAGCCGGCCCTGCTCCCGCCCGATCCGCGTCAGGCGGGACGCGCGGTCTGGTTCGACAAGTTCGCCGACACCGAGCTGATGGGTCCGCTGCTGCGGCCCTTCGTGCACCGGATCCTGCGCCCCCGCGTCCTCAACCTGCCCTGCGACGAGGCGGTGGTGCAGAAGGCGCTCACCGAGGAGCTGCCGCGGCTCTTCACCTATCTGGAGGCGCAGATCGCCGGCCCCTACCTCGTCGGCGAGGCCTTCTGCCTCGCGGACGTCGCGGTGGCGACAGGGTTCGTGAACCTGCGCTTCGCCAAGGAGGGGGTGGATTCCGGACGCTGGCCGAAGCTCGCCGGCTGGGTCGAGAGCACGCTGGAGCGGCCCTCGTTCAGGGCGGCGATCGCCGCCCCCAAGGGCTGACCCGGCAAAAAGGTGCCTCGGAGTGGGGCCGATCCGGTCCCGGATCGGCCTGTCGGCCCGGGCGTCAGCGCGCCCGGGCGCTGCGGCGGTAGAAGCCGTCCACCTGGGCCTGGGCCTCGGCGCGGTCGCGCTCGCTCGCCGCGGCGAGCGCCTGCTCCTGCAGGCTCACGATCCACTGGTCCTTCGGCCCCTCCGCGGCGTCGCGCGCGAGTGTCAGCCACGCGAGGCCGCGCGCCCGCTGGGTCGGCACGCCCTGGCCGTTGATCAGCATCTGGCCGAGCAGCGCCTGCGCGGCCGGATGGCCCTTCTCGGCCGCGAGGTTGAACCAGCGCGCCGCCTGCCGGACGTCCTGCGTCACGCCCGTCCCGTCGAGGTAGAGCCGGGCGAGGTTGTACTGCGCGTTCGGGTCCCCGTAGTAGGAGGCCGCGTAGTTGAACATCTCGTAGGCGCGCTCGACGTTCGGGCGCACGTAGGAGCCCTTGATCCCGTCGAGGAAGTAGCGGCCGAGCGCCGTGAAGGCGCTCGCCACCACGGTGGCGTTGGCGGAATCGGGACCCTCGTCGGCGTTCTCGTCGGCGATCTTCGAGAAGAACTCGAACGCCTTGAGATCGTCGTGCGGAACCCCGTCGCCCTCCGCGTACATGCGGCCGAGCTTCCACAGCGCCAGGGCGTGGCCCTGGCCCGCCGCGTATTCGAGGGCGCGGGCGGCGCCCTCCTTGTCGCCCGCGTTGTAATCGCGCACGCCCGAGCGCACCGCCTCGCGGGCGTTGCGGTACCCACTCGCCGGCACCGGCGTGCGCACGGCGGCATCGAGCGCCGCCGCGGGGCTGCCCGCCGGGAGCGCCGCTCCCAGCAGCGCCCCCCCGAGGAGGAGCGCGCCCGCGAGGCGCCGGAGGCCCGCCCGGGAGGGCGGGTCGTCCCTAGATGTCCGCATAGGAGAGCGTCTCCTGGGCGCCGCCCGGGTGGGTCACGGCGCCCGTCACGGCCGGGCCGACGGTCTGCGCGTATTTCCAGAGATAGCCGGAGGTGGCCTCGTTGCCGCGCGGCGCCCAGGCCTTGCGGCGCTCGGCGAGCTCCTCGTCCGACAGGTCGACCGTGAGCGTGCCCTGGATGGCGTCGAGCCGGATGATGTCGCCGTCCTTGAGGAGGCCGATCGGACCGCCCACCGCGGCTTCGGGGCCGACATGGCCGACGCAGAAGCCGCGGGTGGCGCCCGAGAAGCGCCCGTCGGTGATGAGCGCGACCTTGTCGCCCATCCCCTGCCCGTAGAGGGCCGCGGTGGTCGCCAGCATCTCGCGCATGCCGGGGCCGCCCTTCGGCCCCTCGTAGCGGATCACGAGGACGTCGCCCTCCTGATAGCGGCGGTTGGTCACCGCCTCGAAGCAGGCCTCCTCGTTGTCGAAGACGCGGGCGGGACCCAAGAAGACCTGCTTCTCGGCGGGCATGCCGGCGACCTTCACGATCGCGCCCTCCGGCGCGAGGTTGCCCTTGAGGCCCACCACGCCCCCGGTCGGGGTGATGGGCGCGTTGGCCTGCCGCACCACGTCCTGGTCGTCGTTCCAGGCCACCTTGGCGAGATTCTCGGCGATGGTGCGGCCGGTCACGGTCATGCAGTCGCCGTGCAGGAAGCCGTGGTCGAGCAGCGTCTTCATCAGGAGCGGGATGCCGCCGACCTCGAACAGGTCCTTGGCGACGTAGCGCCCGCCGGGCTTGAGGTCGGCGATGTAGGGCGTGCGCCGGAAGATCTCGGCGACGTCGAACAGGTCGAAGGCGATGCCCGCCTCGTGGGCGATCGCCGGCAGGTGCAGCGCCGCGTTGGTGGAGCCGCCCGAGGCCGCCACCACGGTGGCGGCGTTCTCGAGCGCCTTGCGGGTGACGATGTCGCGCGGGCGGATCTGCTTGGCGAGCAGGTCCATCACCATTTCGCCGGCGGCGGCGCAGAACTTGTCGCGGATCTCGTAGGGCGCGGGCGCGCCGGCCGAGTAGGGCAGCGCGAGGCCGATCGCCTCCGAGACGGTCGCCATCGTGTTGGCGGTGAACTGCGCCCCGCAGGCGCCGGCGGAGGGGCAGGCGACCTGCTCCAGCTCGTCGAGATCGTCGTCGCTCATGGCGCCGACCGAGTGCTTGCCCACCGCCTCGAACAGGTCCTGCACGGTGACGGGCTTGCCCCGGAAGGTGCCGGGCAGGATCGAGCCGCCGTAGATGAAGATCGACGGCACGTTGAGGCGCACCATCGCCATCATCATGCCGGGCAGGGACTTGTCGCAGCCGGCGAGCCCCACGAGCGCGTCATAGGCGTGGCCGCGCATGGTCAGCTCGACCGAATCGGCGATGACCTCGCGGGAGGGCAGCGAGGCGCGCATGCCGCGGTGGCCCATCGCGATGCCGTCCGTCACCGTGATGGTGCAGAATTCCCGCGGCGTGCCGGCGGCGGCGGCGACGCCCTTCTTCACCGCCTGCGCCTGGCGCATCAGCGAGATGTTGCAGGGGGCGGCCTCGTTCCAGCACGAGGCGACGCCCACCAGCGGCTGGTGGATCTGCTCGCGCGTCAGGCCCATGGCATAGAGGTACGAGCGGTGCGGCGCCCGGGCGGGGCCTTCCGTCACGTGGCGGCTGGGCAGCTTCGACTTGTCGATGGTGTGACGCGCGTCCATGGGCCTGTCCCGTACTCACTCTCGGCGGATCGGTCGGTTCGTCCGACTTCAAGGTGATCCTCGCGCCGTGCGCCCTTTTGGAGGCCGAACGACGACGCTGAACGACACCCCTGGCGGATAACCCGCCAGCGTCGCCCGCGCTCCCCCGAGGGATCCCGGTTCGTCGCGGTAAATCGTTGTGGGGACAGTCGCTTAACGTGGCCGTTGAAGTGCTGTTGGTTTATGGCGGGATCGGGGCGGCACAGGGGGCGGTTCGGGGCAAAGCTGGGATGGTTTCGCGGTGTTGCGACCCCGCCACAGCTAAGCTTGCGGGACGGGCTCGGCGAGTCCGTCTGCCGGGCTCCGTGAGCCCGTCCGGCGGGCTCGCCGAGCCCGTCAGCCAAGCCGGCGCCGCCGGCCCGCGGGATCGTCGGGCTCAGCCCGGATGCGGTGCGGCGACGGGCAGGCGCAGCCCGGCGATCACCGCCTTCAGGGTCGCCGCCGTGGAGCCCCGCGCGTCGCCGCCCGCGTGGATGCGCTCATGCACGAAGGACAGCTTCCCGATCACCGTGGGGGTCAGGCGGAACGGGTAGAGGTCCGCCTGCCCCATGCTGCGGTTGAGCGAGTTCATCGCGAAGGTCAGCGGGAGCCACGCCTCGATCAGGCGCCCGAGGTCGGGGGCGTGGTGGGGGTCGAAATCCATCGTGGCGGCGAGGTCGAGGGCCTGCGGGCGCACCCGCAGGCCGAAGCTGCTCGCGGTCTCCAGCGTGTCGACGATGTGCAGGTAATGCGCCCAGGTCTCGGCGAAGTCCTCCCACGGGTGGGAGGTGGCGTAGGCCGAGACGAAATGCTCCTGCCAGCCCTCCGGCGGTCCCTCGGCGTAGTGGCGGGCGAGCGCGTCGCCGTAATCGTCGCGCTCGTCGCCGAAGATCGCCCGGAAGACCGCGAGGCTCGCGTCGTGGCGCACCAGCACGTTCCAGTAGTAGTGGCCGACCTCGTGCCGGAAATGGCCGAGCAGGGTGCGGTAGGGCTCGCCGAACTGCGTGCGCCGCCGCTCGCGCTCGACGTCGTCGGCCTCCGCGATGTTGAGCGTGATGAGGCCGTGGTGATGCCCGGTCAGGACCGCCGGGCCCCAGACCTGCGCCTCGGCCGGATCGACCAGGAAGTCGAAGGCGAGGCCCTCGGGATCGTCGGGGCGCAGGCCGAGCGGCAGCCGCATCCGCAGCAGCGAGTAGAACAGGCGTCGCTTGGCGATCTCGATCTGGCGCCAGCGGGTGAGGTTCCAGGGCACCGAGAGGTCCGGCACCGTGCGGTTGTGGCGGCAGGCGACGCAGAAGGTCTCGGGCGACTCGGCCGGAACCAGCCAGTTGCAGGCGTCGAAGGCCGCGTTGGCGCAGAAGCGGTAGCGCCGCTCCGGGGCGCCGAACCCGGCCCAGGCGCCCTCCATCTCCGTCAGGGCCGTGATGGTGCCGGCCTGCGGGTCGTAGCCGGCCCGCCGCCCGCAGCTCTCGCAGCGGGCGTGCTCGAAATGCAGCGGCTGCCCGCAGGCCTGGCACTGGAAGATCTTCATCGCTCGATTCGCCGCCCGGGCACCGCGCGGTCCCGATGTCCGCACGGTCGGCCCTGCTCCCTAAGGGGCGAGACGGTCCGGAGTTCCGGGCGGCATGGGACTTGCCTCAAAGGTAGGCAGACGGCGATCGCCCGAGCCCGGGGCGACGTCCGGGCGGAGCGGTCCTGCCGCGGCGCGGCTGACGGTCCGGCCCGGGCCGTGTACAAACCGCCGCCGGAGCGTTGTCGTCGATCCGACGAGGCCGTGCCGCAGCAAGACATCCGGAGAGACCGTGTCGATCAAGGCCGCCCTGCACCACGTCACCTCCTACGCCTACGACAGGCCGATCTCCCTCGGCCCGCAGATCGTGCGCCTGCGCCCGGCGCCGCACACGCGCACCCGGATCCTGAGCTATTCGCTCAAGGTGACGCCGGGGAACCACTTCGTGAACTGGCAGCAGGATCCGAGCGGCAACTGGCTGGCGCGGTTCGTCTTTCCCGAGAAGACCACGCAGTTCCGGATCGAGGTCGACATCACCGCCGACATGGCGGTCATCAACCCGTTCGACTTTTTCGTCGAGGACTACGCGCAGACGCTGCCCTTCGCCTATCCGCCGGAGCTGCAGGAGGAACTCGCGCCCTACCTCGTGCCGAGCGAGGGGAGCGGGCGCCTCGACGCCTTCATGGAGCGCCTGCCCGCCGAGACGAACACCGTGATGTTCCTCGTCGCGCTCAACCAGCTCGTGCGCGACAGCGTGGCCTACGTGGTGCGCATGGAGCCGGGCGTGCAGACGCCCGACGAGACCCTGGAGAATGCCAGCGGCTCCTGCCGCGACTCCGCGTGGCTGCTCGTGCAGGTGCTGCGCCGCCTCAGCCTCGCGGCCCGGTTCGTCTCCGGCTACCTGATCCAGCTCGTCCCCGACACGACGGCGGTGGACGGCCCCGCCGGCACCGCGAAGGACTTCACCGACCTGCACGCCTGGGCCGAGGTCTACGTGCCGGGCGCGGGCTGGATCGGTCTCGACGCCACCTCGGGCCTCCTCTGCGGCGAGGGCCACATCCCGCTGGCCGCCACGCCGCATTACCGCTCGGCCGCGCCGATCTCCGGCTTCGCCGACCCGGCCGAGGTCGATTTCGGCTTCACCATGCAGGTCTCGCGCGTGGCCGAGGCGCCGCGGGTGACCAAGCCGTTCTCGGACGAGGCCTGGGGCGCCATGGACGCGCTCGGCGACCGCATCGACCGCGACCTCGCCGCCCAGGACGTGCGCCTGACCATGGGCGGCGAGCCGACCTTCGTGTCGGTGGACGATTTCGAGTCGCCCGAGTGGAACACCGCCGCGGTCGGGCCGACGAAGCGCAGCCTCGCCGACCAGCTCATCCGGCGCCTGCGCGCGCGCTTCGGGGCCGGCGGCCTGCTGCATTACGGGCAGGGCAAGTGGTACCCGGGCGAGAGCCTGCCGCGCTGGGCCTTCGCGCTCTACTGGCGCAAGGACGGGCAGCCGATCTGGCGCGACGCCGAGCTGATCGCCCGCGAGGCGGGACCGCGCGAGGTCTCGATCGCGCAGGCCGAGGCGCTGGCCCGCGGGCTCGCCCGGCGCCTGGCCCTCGACGGCTTCGTGCAGCCCGCCTTCGAGGATCCCGAATACTGGGAGCGCAAGGAGGCGGAGCTTCCCGTCAATGTCTCGCCGCTGCAGCCGAAGGTGGGCGATGCCGAGTCCCAGGCGCGCATGGCCCGGGTCTTCACCCGCGGCCTCGGCACGCCGGTGGCCTACGTGCTGCCGCTCGCCAACCTCGCGGTGGGCTCGGAGCGCCACTGGGTCTCGGAGGCCTGGGAGACGCGGCGCGGGGCGCTCCACCTCGTGCCGGGCGATTCCCCCGCGGGCTTCCGTCTGCCGCTCGGCTCGCTGCCCTACGTCCCGCCGGAATCCTATCCCTACTACGTGCCGCAGGACCCGCTGGACGAGCGCCCGCCGCTCTCGGAGGCCGGGCCGCAGCGCACCGCACGGCGCCCGACCGGCGTCGCCGTGCGCACTGCCCTCACGGTCGAGCCGCGCGACGGCGCGATCTGCGTGTTCATGCCGCCGCTGGAGCGCGCGGACGAGTACGTGCAGCTCCTGTCCGCGCTGGAGGAGGCCGCCGCCGAGGCCGGCACCCCGATTCACGTCGAGGGCTACGAGCCGCCCTACGATCCGCGCCTCGGCGTGATCAAGGTCACCCCGGATCCGGGGGTGATCGAGGTCAACGTCCATCCGGCGCGGACGTGGCGCGAGGCGGTGGAGATCACCACGGGCCTCTACCAGGACGCCCGCGAGACCCGGCTCGGCGCCCAGAAGTTCATGATCGACGGCCGCCACACCGGCACGGGCGGCGGCAACCACGTGGTGCTGGGCGGCGCCAGCCCGACCGACTCGCCCTTCCTGCGCCGGCCCGACCTGCTCAAGAGCCTCGTGCTCTACTGGCAGCGCCACCCCGCGCTGTCCTACCTGTTCGCGGGCCTCTACATCGGCCCGACGAGCCAGGCGCCGCGCATGGACGAGGCGCGCCACGACGGGCTCTACGAGCTGGAGATCGCGCTGGCGCAGGTGCCCGCGCCGGGCGCGCCGGAGGTGCCGCTCTGGCTGGTGGACCGGCTCTTCCGCAACGTCCTCGTCGACGTGACGGGCAACACCCACCGGGCCGAGATCTGCATCGACAAGCTCTACTCCCCGGACGGGCCCACGGGTCGCCTCGGGCTGCTCGAATTCCGCTCCTTCGAGATGCCCCCCGATCCGCGCATGAGCCTCGCCCAGCAGCTGCTCCTGCGCGCCATCGTCGCGTGGCTGTGGCGCGAGCCGCAGGAGGGCGGGTTCGTGCGCTGGGGGACGGCGCTCCACGACCGCTTCATGCTGCCCCACTATCTCTGGCAGGACTTCCTGGGCGTCATCGAGGATCTGCGCGGGGCGGGCTACGCCTTCGATCCGGCATGGTACGAGGCGCAGGCCGAGTTCCGCTTCCCGCGCTACGGCTCGGTGGCGCATGGCGGCGTGACGCTCGAACTGCGCCAGGCGCTCGAACCCTGGCACGTGCTCGGCGAGGAGGGCGGCGCGGGCGGCACCGTGCGCTACGTCGATTCGTCGGTGGAGCGCCTGCAGGTGCGCGTCGAGGGCTTCGTGCCGAGCCGGCACGTGGTCACCTGCAACGGGCGGCGCCTGCCGCTCACCGAGACCGGCCGCTCCGGCGAGGCGGTGGCGGGCCTGCGCTTCAAGGCGTGGCAGCCGGCCTCCGCCCTGCACCCCACCATCCCGGTGCACTCGCCCCTCACCTTCGACATCGTCGATACCTGGAGCGGGCGGGCGATCGGCGGCTGCACCTACCACGTGGCCCATCCGGGCGGGCGCAACTACGAGACCTTCCCGGTCAACACCTACGAGGCCGAGGGGCGCCGCCTCGCCCGCTTCCAGGACCACGGCCACACTCCCGGCCGGGTCACGCTGGCGCCGGAGGAGCCGCGACGGGAATTTCCCCTCACGCTCGACCTGCGCACGCCTGCGCCGCGATGAGCGCCGCCGCGCCCCTCGCCGTCCGGGAGGCCGGCGGGGAGACGAGCGAGGCCGAGGCGACGCGGCGGGAGCGGCGCGCGCGCTGGTGCGCGGATTACCGGCCGCGGCCCGGCGTGCCCGACGAGATGATCGGCCCGGACGGCGCGATCCGCCCGGCCTGGGACCGGTTCCTCGACCGGCTCGCGGACCTCGCCGAGGACGAGGTCTCGGCCCGCTTCGCGGCGGCGGCGCGCCACATCCACAATTCCGGCATGGCCTACCGGGTCTACGGCGAGGCCGCCGAGCGCGACTGGCCGCTCGGCG
Organism: Methylobacterium isbiliense; assembly: GCF_022179325.1. Classification (GTDB taxonomy): domain Bacteria; phylum Pseudomonadota; class Alphaproteobacteria; order Rhizobiales; family Beijerinckiaceae; genus Methylobacterium; species Methylobacterium isbiliense. Next base: position 19,321 of record NZ_BPQQ01000014.1, read on the forward strand.
TGCTGCCGCTCCTGATCGAGGGGGCGGAATGGGCCGAGATCGCCGCCGGCGTGGCGCAGCGCGCGAGCCTCATGGAGACCGTGCTCGCCGACCTCTACGGGGAGGCCCACCTGGTCGCCGCCGGCCTGATCCCGGCCGCCGCGGTGGCGGCGAGCCCCGAATTCCTGCGGCCCCTGCACGGGGTGCGCCAGCCCGGGGGCGGGCGCCAGCTCCACCTCTACGCCGCCGACCTGTCGCGCGGGCCGGACGGGCGCTGGCGCGTGCTGGCCGACCGCACCCAGGCCCCGTCCGGCACCGGCTACGCACTGGAGAACCGGATGGTGCTCGCCCGCGCCCTGCCGGAGGTGCACGGGGCGCTGGCGGTGCGCCCGCTCGCCCCCTTCTTCCAGGCCTTCCGGGACGGGCTCGCGGCGGCGGCCGAGCGGGCGGAGCCGCGCATCGCGCTCCTCACCTCCGGCCCCTACGGCGACACCTACGTCGAGCAGGCGGTGCTCGCCCGCTATCTCGGCTTCGCGCTGGTCGAGGGCGACGACCTCACGGTGCAGGACGGCCGGCTCTTCATCCGCACCGTGGCCGGGCTGAAGCGCGCCGACGTGCTGTGGCGGCGCGTCGACGGCGACTTCGTCGACCCGCTCTCCCTCAACCCGGCCTCGCGGCTCGGCGTCCCGGGCCTCGTCGAGGCGCTGCAGGCCGGTGCCTGCGTGATGGGCAACATGCCCGGCGCCGGCCTCGTCGAGGGCGGCTGGCTCGCCTCCTGCCTGCCGGCGCTCGCCGAGCACCTGTTCGGCGAGCCCTTGCGCCTGCCGGGTCTTCCCACCTGGTGGTGCGGCGATCCCGCCCAGCGCGACGCCGTGCTGGCGCGGGCCGACACGCTGACGCTGCGCCCCGCGAGCGCGCCGGCGCAGGGCGCCTTCACCACCCGGGCCTTCGGCCTGCGCGACCCCGAGGAGACCGGGCGACTCTTCGCCATCCTGCGCGACCGGCCGGGGGACCTCGTGGCCCAGGAGCCGGTGCAGCTCTCCACCGCGCCCGCCTGGGACGGGCCCGGCCTCGTGCCGCGCCCCTTCGTGCTGCGGGTCTTCGCCGCCGCGACGCCGGGCGGCTGGGCGGTGATGCCGGGGGGGTTCTGCCGGGTCTCCGAGCAGCCGGACGTCCAGCCGGTGGCGATGGGCACGGGCGTGCGCGCCGCCGACGTCTGGGTGCTGGCGGACGCCCCGGCCGACCCGGCCGCCGCGCCGATGCCGCGTCTGGAGCAGGCCCCGGTGCGCCGCGTCTCCGGCCTGCTGCCGAGCCGGGCCGCCGACAACCTGTTCTGGCTCGGGCGTTACCTGGAGCGCGCGGAGGCGATGGTGCGCCTCACCATCTGCCTGCTCAGCGGCGCCGGGGCGGTGCCGCTCTCGGAGGCCGACGAGGGCACGGCCCGGCGGCTGCGCGGCCTGCTGCACGCCTGGGGGGCGGTGCCCACGGTGGTCGGGCCGGCCGCCGCGCTCGCCGCCCACGCCCTCTCGGGCCGCGAGGCCTGGGGTTCGGCGCGCACGCACGTGCTGGCGGCGCGGCGCAACGCCGCCTCCCTGCGCGAGCGCCTCTCGGTCGAGATGTGGCGCTCCCTGAGCGCGCTCCTCGACGTGCTGGACCGGCCCGGGGGCACGGGCTCCGAGGCGCAGTGGCTCGACCGGGCCGAGCGGGCGCTCGGACTCGGCGCCGCCCTCTCGGGGCTCGCGCAGGAGAACATGAACCGGGCCGGCGGCTGGCCCTTCGTCGATATCGGCCGGCGCATCGAGCGGGCGATCAACACCTGCCGCTTCGCCGGGCTCTTCGCGGCGGAGGCCGCCACCGCGGACGATCTCGGCCTGCTGCTGCAGCTCGCCGATTCGCGCATCTCCTACGGCGCCCGCTACCTGCTCGGCGTCGCCCTCTCCCCCGTGCGCGACATGGTGCTGCTCGACCCCTACAACCCGCGCTCGGTGGCCTTCCAGGTCGAGCGCCTCGCCGAGCATTTCGCCGGGCTGCCGGCCCTGCGCCAGGACGGGCTGCCCGAGCCCCAGACCCGGCTGGTGCGCAGCCTCACCGGCGAGATCGCCGGCACCGAGGCCGCGGCGCTCACCCCGGACGTGGCGGCCGCCTGGGAGGAGCGCCTGTGGGCCATCGCCGAGGCGGTGGAAACCCGCTACTTCCCCGGCGGCTCGGAGGCCGCCCGGCCCGAGCGACTGGTGGCCCTCGCGTGATCTACCTCCTGCGCCACGTCACGGCCTACGCCTACCGCAACCCGGTGACGCAGGCCCGCTGCCTCCTGCGGCTGACCCCCGCGGAGGGGGACGGGCAGCGCGTGCTGTCCCACCGGATCGGCGTCGACCCGCTCCCGCACCGGCGCGAGAGCGGTCGCGACTTCTTCGGCAACGCCACGCTGGCCCTCACCGTGGAGACGCCCCACCGCGCCTTCCGCATCGAGGCGCTCTCGCGCGTCGAGGTGGAGCGCATGCAGCTGCCGGACCTCGCCTCCGGCCTGTCGTGGGAGGAGGTGCGCGAGCGGGCGCTCGCGGTCCCGAGCCTCGGCCCGGACGCGCCGGTGCATTTCACCAGCCCGAGCCGGCGCGTGCCGGTGGTGGCGGAGGTGACGGACTACGCGCGGGCGAGCTTCCCGCCGGGCGGGGGCGCCTATGCGGGGGCGGTCGACCTGATGCGGCGGATCCGGGCGGATTTCGCCTTCGACGCCACCGCCACCGAGGTGGCGACGCCCCTCGCCGACGCCTTCGCCCACCGGCGCGGCGTCTGCCAGGATTTCGCGCACATCATGATCGCGGGCTTGCGCGGGCTCGGCCTGCCGGCGGCCTATGTCAGCGGCTACCTGCGCACCCGCCCCCCGCCCGGCATGGCCCGCCTCGAAGGTGCGGATGCCAGCCACGCCTGGGTCTCGGTGTGGTGCGGCGACGGCTGGCACGGCCTCGACCCCACCAACGCCATCGGCGTCGAGGACGACCACGTGGTGGTTGCCCGCGGGCGCGACTACGCCGACGTCGCCCCGGTGGCGGGCATCATCGCCGGGTCGGGCGCGCAGACGCTGCAGGTGGCGGTGGACGTGGTGCCGGAGGACGAGGAGGCCGCGGCGGCGGGCTGATGGCGGGGCTGCCGGCCGCGACGGGGTTTGCGGGTTCCGCTCAGCCCCCCTGCACCTCCTTGGCGAAGGTCTCGAAGAAATTGTCCGCGTACTTCTTGGCCACGCCGTTGATCAGCCGGCCGCCGAGCTGGGCGAGCTTGCCGCCGACGCTGGCATCCACGTCGTAGGTCATCTTGGTCTGGCCGCCCTCGGCCGGCTCCAGCCGCACCGCCGCGCCGCCCTTGGCGAAACCCGCCACGCCCCCCTGCCCCTCGCCCGAGATGCGGTAGCCGTTCGGCGCGTCGATCTCCGAGAGCGTGACCTTGCCCTTGAAGGTCGCCTTGACCGGGCCGACCGCGATCTTGGCCGAGGCCTGGAGCTCGTTGTCGCCGACCTTCTCCAGGCTCTCGCAGCCCGGGATGCAGCGCTTGAGCACCTCGGGATCGTTCAGCTTCTCCCACACCGTCTGCTGGTCGGCGGGCAGCACCACCTCGCCGTTCATCGTCATCGCCATCGCGCGTCTCCCCCAAGGGCGTCGCGACGACGATAGCGAAGCCGCCGGGAGCGGGCCAGCCGCCGCGCCTCCGCCTCATTGTGGAGTGGTGCGACCCTTGCTAAGGATTTCCCCAAGGCGACGCCGGCCACCCGATAACGGGGGTCCAGGGTCTCGGGAGGCGTGTTCGCTGCGGCGGACCGGACGGGAGCGTGTATCCGCATGGAGGTCTTCGCGCAGCAGCTCATCAACGGGCTGACGCTCGGGTCGATCTACGGCCTCATCGCCATCGGGTACACGATGGTGTTCGGCATCATCGGCATGATCAACTTCGCGCACGGCGACGTGTTCATGCTCTCGGCCTTCATCGCGCTGATCGCCTTCCTGATCCTGACCTCGTTCCTGGGCATCGCCTCCGTGGTGGTGGCGCTGATCCTGGTGATGATCATCGCCATGGCGCTCACCGCGCTCTGGGGCTGGTCGATCGAGCGCATCGCCTACCGCCCCCTGCGCGGCTCCTTCCGCCTGGCGCCGCTGATCTCGGCCATCGGCGTCTCGATCTTCCTGTCGAACTTCGTGCAGGTGGTTCAGGGCGCCCGCAACAAGCCGACCCCGCCGATGATGCGGGAGGTGATCGTGCTGTTCGAGCGCAACGGCTACGCGGTCGCCCTCTCCTACCGGCAGATCGTCATCATGGTGACGACGGCCGTGCTGCTCGCGGGCTTCTGGTACCTCGTCCAGCACACGCCGCTCGGCCGCGCGCAGCGCGCCTGCGAGCAGGACCGCAAGATGGCCGCGCTCCTCGGCATCGACGTCGACCGCACCATCTCGCTCACCTTCGTGCTCGGCGCCGCCCTCGCCGCCGTCGCCGGCACCCTCTACCTCCTCTACTACGGCGTGGTGTCCTTCTCGGACGGGTTCGTGCCCGGCGTGAAGGCCTTCACGGCGGCGGTGCTCGGCGGCATCGGCAGCCTGCCGGGCGCCGTGCTCGGCGGGCTGATCATCGGCCTCGTGGAGACCTTCTGGTCGGCCTATTTCTCCATCGAGTACAAGGACGTGGCGGCGTTCTCGATCCTCGCCATCGTGCTGATCTTCATGCCCTCCGGCATCCTCGGCCGGCCCGAGGTCGAGAAGGTCTGATGAGCGCCCCGGCCCCCGCCCTCGCGGCGGCTCCCGCCGCCCGCCCGGCCCTCGATCTCCAGGCCATCCTCAAGGACGCCCTGCTCTTCGCCCTCGTCACCTTCGGGCTCTGCGTGCCCGTGGTGGCCTACCGCACGGATCTGAGCAGCACGAGCGCCCTCGACCTCACCCCGCGCTGGGGGCTGGTGGCGATCCTGTGCGGCCTCGTCTTCCTCGCCCGCCTCGCGCAGCGCCTGATCCTGGCGAGCCGCGACGCGCGCCGGGCGCTGACCCCCTCGCCCCGGCAGGCCACCGAGGCGGTCGACGCGACGCCGAACGCCGCCCAATCCGTCTCCCGCTTCGGCCTGCCGCTCTTCCTCGGCGTGGCGCTGACCTTCCCGCTGCTCGCCGCGCTCGGCACCGGCGGCCTGAGCGAGTCGCGCTACTGGATCGATCTCGGCATCCTGATCCTCACCTACGTGATGCTGGGCTGGGGCCTGAACATCGTGGTGGGCCTCGCCGGCCTCCTCGACCTCGGCTACGTCGCCTTCTACGCGGTGGGCGCCTACTCGTACGCGCTGCTCTCCACCACCTTCGGCCTGTCGTTCTGGATCTGCCTGCCCCTCGCCGGGCTGTTCGCGGCGCTCTGGGGCATGATCCTCGGCTTCCCGGTCCTGCGGCTGCGCGGCGACTACCTCGCCATCGTGACGCTCGCCTTCGGCGAGATCATCCGCCTCGTCCTCATCAACTGGTCGGATTTCTCGGGCGGCGCGGCCGGCATCTCGTCGATCCCGCGCATCACCTTCTTCGGCCTGCCCTTCACGGCGGACGAGGACGGGTTCGCCGCCTCCCTCGGCATCCCGTTCAGCCCGATGCACCGGGTGGTCTTCCTCTACTACCTCATCCTCGTGCTGGCCCTGATCACCAACCTCGTGACCCTGCGCCTGCGCCGCCTGCCGATCGGCCGGGCCTGGGAGGCCCTGCGCGAGGACGAGATCGCCTGCCGGTCGCTGGGCATCAACACCACCAACACCAAGCTCACGGCCTTCGCGCTCGGCGCGATGTTCGGCGGCTTCGCCGGCTCGTTCTTCGCGGTGCGCCAGAGCTTCGTCAGCCCGGAGAGCTTCAACTTCCTGGAGAGTGCGATCATCCTCGCCATTGTGGTGCTCGGCGGCATGGGCAGCCAGATCGGCGTGGCGATCGCCGCGGTCGCGATGGTCGGCGGGCCGGAACTGCTGCGCAACCTCGACTTCCTCAAGCCCGTCTTCGGCGAGCACTTCGACCCCAACGAGTACCGGCTGCTCCTGTTCGGCCTCGCCATGGTGGTGATGATGATCTGGCGCCCGCGCGGCCTGATCTCCGAGCGCTCGCCCTCGGTGGTGCTCAAGGAGCGCAAGGCCATCTCGGGCTCGCTCGTGAAGGAGGGGCACGGCTGATGAGCGCCTCTCCCCGCCTCGCCGACCCGGTGCTGAGCGTCGACCACCTCACCATGCGCTTCGGCGGCCTCGTCGCCGTCAACGACCTCTCGTTCCGGGTCGGGCGCGGCGACATCACCGGGCTGATCGGCCCCAACGGCGCCGGCAAGACCACGGTCTTCAACTGCATCACCGGCTTCTACAAGCCGACCGAGGGCATGATGACGCTCCGCCACCGCGACGGGGCGGAATACCTCTTGGAGCGCCTGCCGGGCTTCCAGGTGAACCGCCGCGCCCGGGTGGCCCGCACCTTCCAGAACATCCGGCTGTTCACCGGCATGACGGTGCTGGAGAACCTGCTCGTCGCGCAGCACAACCCGCTGATGCTGGCCTCCGGCTACACGCTGGCGGGGCTCGTCGGCCTGCCGGGCTTCCGCCGGGCGCAAGGAGCTGCGGTCGAGAAGGCCGTGGCGTGGCTCACCCGCATCAACCTGCTGCATCGGGCCGACGACCCGGCGGGCGACCTGCCCTACGGCGACCAGCGCCGGCTGGAGATCGCCCGGGCCATGTGCACCGACCCGGTGCTGCTCTGCCTCGACGAGCCCGCCGCCGGCCTCAACCCGCGCGAATCGGCGCAGCTCAACGACCTGCTGCGGTCGATCCGGGACGACGACGACACCTCGGTGCTGCTGATCGAGCACGACATGTCGGTGGTGATGGAGATCTCTGATCACGTCGTGGTGCTCGACTACGGCACCAAGATCGCGGACGGCACACCCGCCGAGGTGCAGAGCGACCAGAGCGTCATCGCCGCCTATCTCGGCGTCGAGGACGAGGAGGTGGAGGCCGTCGAGGCCGAGGTGGGCGTATGAGCATCGAGACGTGGCTCGCCTTCGCGGCGGCCTCGGCCATCCTGGTGATGATCCCCGGGCCGACGATCCTGCTCGTGGTGTCCTACGCGCTCGGGCGCGGCTGGCGCGCGGCCCTGCCGGCCGTCGTCGGGGTCGCGCTCGGCGACGCCACCGCCATGACGCTCTCGATGCTCGGTCTCGGCGCGCTGCTCGCCGCCTCCGCGACCCTGTTCACGGGGCTGAAGTGGCTCGGCGGGGCCTACCTCGTCTGGCTCGGCCTCCGGCTCTGGCGGGCCGGCGGCCGGCTGGAGGCGCCCCCGCGGGAGAGCGGTCCTACCCTGCGCATGGCCGCCCATGTCTGGCTGGTGACGGCGCTCAACCCCAAGAGCCTGACCTTCTTCGTCGCCTTCCTGCCCCAGTTCCTCGATCCGCGGAGCGATCTCGTGTCCCAGATGGCGGTGTTCGAGGCGACCTTCCTGGTCATCGCCAGCCTCAATGCCCTCGCCTACGCGCTGCTGGCGGGGCGCGCCCGCGGCCTGTTCGGCCGGGCGGAGCGGGTGCGGCTGTTCAACCGGCTCGGCGGCAGCCTGCTGATCGGCGCCGGCCTCGCCACCGCGAGGTCCGCCCCGTGAGCGCCGCCACCCCGCTTCCGGCCGACCGGCCCGCCTTCGCCGCCACTGGCCGCACCCCGCTCCTGAGCGTGCGGGGCGTGAAGACCTTCTACGGCAACATCATCGCCCTCAAGGGCGTCGACCTCGACGTGAACGAGGGCGAGATCGTCACCCTGATCGGGGCGAACGGGGCCGGCAAGTCGACCCTGATGATGACGATCTTCGGCAATCCGCGGGCGCGCGAGGGCAGCATCACCTATGCGGGCCGGGACATCACCCGGATGCCGACCCACGAGATCGCCCGCCTCAACCTCGCGCAATCGCCGGAAGGGCGGCGGATCTTCCCGCGCATGACCGTCTACGAGAACCTGCAGATGGGGGCCGCCGTGAACGGCGGCGCGCATTTCGCGCAGGATCTGGAGCGGGTCTGCGCCCTCTTCCCCCGCCTCAAGGAGCGCCTGCACCAGCGCGGCGGCACCATGTCGGGCGGCGAGCAGCAGATGCTCGCCATCGCCCGCGCGCTGATGAGCCGGCCGCGGCTGCTGCTGCTCGATGAGCCCTCGCTCGGCCTCGCGCCGCTGGTGGTCAAGCAGATCTTCTCGGTGATCAAGGACCTCAACGAGCGCGACGGCATGACGGTCTTCCTCGTCGAGCAGAACGCCTATCACGCGCTCAAGCTCGCGCATCGCGGCTACGTGATGGTGACCGGCACGATCACCATGAGCGGCACCGGGCGCCAGCTCCTCGACGATCCCTCCGTGAAGGCCGCCTACCTCGAAGGCGGTCGCCATTGAGCCTCGCATCCGCAGCAGGGTGAGTACCGTGCAGGGCATTCTCTACGAGGAGAGCACGATCTGGCTCTTCCTCCTCGTCACGGTGGTGATGGGGGGCTGGGCCGCCTGGATGACGGCGCGCGGCATCGCGCTCGGCTGGCGGCCCTACTGGCAATGCGTGCTGGCGCTGCTGCTGCTCGGGGTGGCGGTGCGCTTCATCCACTTCGCCCTGTTCGAGGGCACCTTCCTGTCGCCGCACTTCTACGCGGTCGACACGGTGGTGCTGCTCCTGATCGGCTCGGCGGGCTTCCGCGCCACCCGCGCCCGCCAGATGACCACGCAGTACCGCTGGCTCTACGAACGCGCCGGCCTGTTCGGCTGGCGCCCGCGCGCCTCCGCCTGAAACGCCGATTTCCGCCGTGACTTCGGGCTTGCGGCGCGCGAGAGTTCACGAGTTCCGGGGCAAACCCCGGGCAAACGGCCGCGAGACGGCCCACCAAGACCGAGACGTCTGATCCAGAGGAGTATACCGATGAAACGCACGCTGTTGCCCGGTCTCGCCCTGGCGGCCGGCCTTGCCTGGGCGGGCACGGCTCAGGCGCAGATCAAGATCGGGGTCGCCGGTCCGCTGACCGGTTCCAGCGCCGCCTTCGGCGCGCAGCTCAAGAACGGCGCCGAGCAGGCGGTGGCCGACATCAACAAGGCCGGCGGCATCAACGGGCAGAAGATCACGCTCGTGGTCGCCGACGACGCGGCCGACCCCAAGCAGGGCGTCTCGGTGGCCAACAAGTTCGCGGCCGAGGGCGTCAAGGCGGTGGTCGGCCACTTCAACTCGGGCGTGTCGATCCCGGCCTCCGAGATCTATGCCGAATCCGGCATCGTCCAGATCACCCCGGCCTCGACCAACCCGAAATTCACCGAGCGCAAGCTCTGGAACACCTTCCGCACCTGCGGCCGCGACGACCAGCAGGGCGCGGTGGCGGGCGGCTACCTCGCCCAGAACTTCAAGGGCAAGAACATCGCCTTCGTGCACGACAAGACGCCCTACGGCCGCGGCCTCGCCGACGAGACCCTGAAGGCGCTCAAGGCCAAGGGCGGCAAGGATGTTCTGTTCGAGGGCATCAACCCGGGCGAGAAGGACTACTCGGCGCTGGTCTCGAAGCTGAAGCAGGCCAAGGCGGACGTGGTCTATTTCGGCGGCCTGCATACCGAGGCCGGCCTGATCGTGCGCCAGATGCGCGACCAGGGCCTCAACGCCCCGCTGATGAGCGGCGACGGCATCACCGACAAGGAATTCGCGCAGATCGCCGGTCCGGGCTCGGACGGCACGCTGATGACCTTCTCGCCCGACGCGCGCAAGAACCCCAACGCCAAGGACGTGGTCGCGGCCTTCAAGGCCCGCAACTACGACCCCGAGGCCTACACGCTCTACTCCTACGCCGCCGTGCAGATCCTCAAGCAGGCGATGGAGGCCGCAAAGTCCACCGACGGCAAGAAGGTCGCCGAGCAATTGCACGCCGGCAAGCCGTTCAAGACCGTGATCGGCGACATCTCGTACGACAAGAAGGGCGACATCACCCGTCCCGACTACGTGATGTACATGTGGAAGAAGGGCAGCGACGGCCGCATCGACTACACGGGCAACGAGATCCCGACCCAGTAAACCCGACGGCCCAGGATGCTGACGCATCGATCTCGATCCCGGGCAAGCCCGGGATCGACAGGGCCGTCGAACCATCTCGAAGTGTCGACATCAAGCCGAGGGCTCGGCGACATTGCGAGAGCGGAACCAACGCTCATGGGTCATGACCGTTGGGAGAGCCGCACGCCTCCGCTCCCCTCTCCCGCGCGGGAGAGGGGATGCCGCGCCGCCCACGGCGCACGGCAGGTGTTGACAGTCGGCCGGATGCGTCACCGGCACGGCTTGCGCGACCCTGCGCCCCACCTTACATGCACAGTCGCGTTCGCAGGCCTCCAGCCTCCGGCTCGTCCGTGCCGTGCTCTTCGCCTCGACCGCTTCGCGCTGGATTTCGATGAATTGCTCCCGGAGCGCCGCACGCGACGGCCGCCGGGTGGAGAGTATGGATGGCGAAGGAAGAGCTGATGCAGTTCGAGGGTCTCGTGCTCGAGATCCTGCCGGACGCGCGCTACCGCGTGCAACTCGACCAGGGTCACGAGATCGTGGCCTACACGGCCGGCAAGATGAAGAAGAACCGCATCAAGACTCTGGCCGGCGACCGCGTCACCGTCGAGATGTCTCCCTACGACCTCGAGAAGGGGCGGCTCGTGTTCCGTCACAAGGACGAGCGCTCGTCCGGCCCGCGCCCGCCGTTCCGCGGCGGCAGCCAGTTCCGCCGCCGCTGACCTGACCGTTCCGCGCCGATCCGCCGGGCCGGGACGGGCCGAGCCCGGCCTATCGGCGTTGCCGAGGCCTTCGCCATGCCACGTCCCCTCGTCATCGCCCCCTCGATCCTCTCGGCCGATTTCGCGCGGCTCGGCGAGGAGGTCCGCGACGTGGTCGCGGCCGGCGCCGACTGGATCCACGTCGACGTGATGGACGGGCATTTCGTGCCCAACATCACCATCGGGCCGGCGATCGTGAAGGCCCTGCGCCCGCACACCGAGGCGGTCTTCGACGTGCACCTGATGATCGCGCCGGCGGACCCCTACCTCGACGCCTTCGCGCAGGCCGGCGCCGACATCATCACGGTCCATGCGGAGGCGGGCCCCCACCTTCACCGCTCGCTCCAGACCATCCGGGCGCTGGGCAAGCGGGCGGGCGTGGCGATCAACCCCGGCTCGCCCGCGAGCCTCGTCGAGCCTGTGCTCGACATGGTCGATCTCGTGCTGTGCATGACGGTCAATCCGGGCTTCGGCGGCCAGAGCTTCATCCCGTCGGTCTGCGAAACGGTGGCGCGGGTGCGCGCCATGGTGGGCGGGCGCGACATCGACATCGAGGTCGACGGCGGCGTGACGGCCGAGACCGCGCCGGCGGTGGTGCGGGCCGGCGCCAACGCCCTGGTGGCGGGCTCCGCCACCTTCAAGGGCGGCCCCGCCGCCTACGCACCGAACATCGCGGCGATCCGCCAGGCCGCGGAGGATGCGCGCGGCGTCTGGGTCTGACGGACCGCGCGCGATCGGGGACGAGCCGGGCGACCGGCCCTACGGCCGGTTGCTGCGCGGGAAGCCGCGCGGCGCCATGGCGCCGATCGTGCCGCGGTGGCCGACCCACTTCGCCAGTTCGTCGCCGACCACGCTGCGGGTGCGCCCGGCGCTGTCGGGCCACGTCAGGCCCTCGGCGAGCTTGATCACCTGCAGGTAGGCGAGGCTGCTCTCGCGGTAGCGCTGCAGGCGCACGCCCTTGCCGCGGGCCATCTCGGGGATCTCGGTGAGCGGAAAGACCACCAGCAGGCGGTTCTCGCCGCAGGCCACGACGTGGTCCCCCTCGCCCACCTCGACGCAATGGGTGGTGACCGCGGCGCCGTCGAGGGCCACGACCTGCTTGCCCTTGCGGGTGTTGGCCACGAGCCCGTCCGAGGCGGTGGTGAAGCCGCGTCCGTCGCTCGTGCCGATGAGCAGCTTGGCTCCGGCCCGGTAGGGCCACGCGGTCACGATCTCGGCGTCCTCGTCGAGGTCGGCCATCAGCCGGATCGGGTCGCCGAAGCCGCGTCCCCCCGGGAGCTTGGCGGCATCGAGCGTGAACACCTTGCCGTTCGAGGACAGGACCAGGATCTTGGCCGTGGTCTCGGTCGGGAAGCTCAGCTTCAGCCCGTCGTCGCCCTTGAACTGCACGCCCGACAGGTCGGCGACGTGCCCCTTGAGCGCCCGGATCCAGCCCTTCTGCGAGACGATCACGGTGATCGGCTCGCGCTCGATCATCGCCTCGGCGAGGTCGATGTCCGAGGTGTCGGGCGGGTTCTCCAGCGTCGTGCGGCGGCGCCCGAGCGCGGTCTCGGGGCCGAAGGTCTTGCGCACCGCCCGGACCTGCGCGGTGATCGCCTTCCACTGCAGCGCGTCGGAGCCGAGCAGCGCGTCGATCTCCGCCTTCTCGGCCGTCAGCGCCGCGTGCTCGCGCTTCAGCTCCATCTCCTCCAGCTTGCGCAGGGAGCGCAGCCGCGTGTCGAGGATGGCGTTGGCCTGCAGCTCCGTGAGGGAGAAGACCCGCATCAGCTCGGCCTTCGGCTCGTCCTCCTCGCGGATGATCTGGATCACCCGGTCGAGGTCCAGATAGACGATCAGGAGCCCGCCCAGGATCTCCAGCCGCCGCTCGATCTGGCCGAGGCGGAAGCGCGAGCGCCGCTGCAGCACCGTGCGGCGGTGGTCGAGCCACTCGCGCAGCACCTCCGCCAAGCCGACGACCCGGGGCACCTGCCCGTTCATCAGCACGTTCATGTTGAGGGAGAAGCGGCTCTCCAGCTCGGTGAGCCGAAAGAGCGATTCCATCAGCACCACGGGATCGACCGTGCGCGAGCGCGGCTCCAGCACCACGCGCACGTCCTCGGCGGATTCGTCCCGCACGTCGGCGAGCAGCGGCAGCTTCTTCTCGGTGAGCAATTCGGCCATCTTCTCGATGAGCCGCGCCTTGGGCACCCCGTAGGGAATCTCGGTGACGATGATGGTCCAGGCGCCGCGGCCGAGATCCTCGCGGGTCCAGCGCGCCCGCACCCGGAAGGAGCCGCGGCCGGTGCGGTAGGCCTCGGCGATCGATGCGGCCGAATCCACCACGATGCCGCCGGTCGGGAAGTCCGGCCCCTTCACGAAGGTGTTGAGCTGCTCGGAGGTCGCGGCCGGGTGCGTGATGAGGTAGAGGGCCGCGTCGCAGAGTTCCGCCGCGTTGTGGGGCGGGATCGAGGTCGCCATGCCGACCGCGATGCCCTGCGAGCCGTTGGCGAGCAGGTTCGGGAAGGCCGCCGGCAGGACGACCGGCTCCTCCTTCTCGCCGTTGTAGCTCGGGCGGAAATCGACCGTGTCCTCGTCGATGCCGTCGAGCAGGAGCCGCGCCACTTCGGTGAGGCGGGCCTCGGTGTAGCGGTAGGCGGCCGGGCCGTCCCCGTCGATGTTGCCGAAATTGCCTTGCCCGTCCACGAGCGGGTAGCGCTGCGCGAAATCCTGCGACAGGCGGACCAGCGCGTCGTAGATCGCCTGGTCGCCGTGCGGGTGGAAGTCGCCCATCACGTCGCCGACGATCTTCGCGCATTTCTTGAATGCGGCGGTGGGATCGAGGCGCAGGAGGCGCATCCCGTACAGGATGCGCCGGTGCACGGGCTTGAGCCCGTCGCGCGCGTCCGGCAGCGCGCGGTGCATGATCGTGGAGAGCGCGTAGGCGAGGTAGCGCTCCTCCAGCGCCGCCTTCAGCGCGACGTTCTCGATCCCGTCGCGGTCGGATGGCGGCTCGAACGGCTTGCCCATGAAACCCGTCTACTCGTCAGTGGTCGGCCAGAAGGCCGGAACATAACACGAACATCAGCCGGCATCCGCGGTCCCGAGTGCGACGAATCGCTCCCGCTCCTCCGGAGCCGCGAGGCCGCGCGGATGCCAGACGTGCTGGTCGAGGAAATATCCCGTCAAGGTAAACCCCTGACGAACGTCGCGCGGCGTCGGCGTCGCCCCGGTGCCGCCCGCCGAGCGGTCGACCAGGAAGTCGGGGAGCGCGAGGAGCCGGTCGCGCCAGGGCTCGCCCGCCGCGGCGCTCACCGCCCGCCCGCTCCTGGGCGAGACGTAGGCGAGGTAGGCGTTGGAGCCGGTGGCGGCGCAGGCCGAGAGGTCGAGCCCGTAGCCGAGTTCGGCCAGCACGGCGAGTTCGAACCGCACCATCAGGGGCGGGGCGATGCCGGGATCGTGCAGATGGGCGATCAGGATGCGGGCCGCCGCGAACAGGCCCGGATGCGGGTCGCGCTCGGGCAAGAGCCGTAGCAGCCCCGCCGCGTGGGACAGGCCGTAGAGGGCGAGCCGCGACCCCATCAGCCGCCCGGCCGCGCTCTCCAGCGGCTCGACGGTGAAGTGGCCCAGGCTGTCATCCAGGCGCGCGCGCCACACCGCCCGCACGAGGTTGCCGGGCTGCAGCACCGGCTGCATCCGGCGCGAGCGCCCGCCATGCACGAGGCCGAGATGCCGGCCGTGCCCGGCCGTCATCAGTTCGAGGACGACGCTCGTCTCCCCGTGCCGCCGCGCCCCGAGCACGAGGCCCTCGTCCGTCCATTGCATGCGCCGAAGATAGGCGCGGACGGGCCCGGATTGAACGCCCGGGTGCTGAGGTCACGCGCGAACGCTAACGAATTCGTGAGTTGTCACGGCTATTTCCCGACAATCGGGCGCTTCTTGACAAATTCGCGCCTGATTCGCCGCGCCTTTCTTCGGTGCGGAGGGCGAGCTACGGGAGCGGAGCATGATGTCCGTCGAGATCGATCCGTCGGAGCGGCGCGCGCAGGCGGCGCAGCGGCCCGTGTCGCGCCGCCCTGCGCTGCTCGCGGCCGCGGCCGGGCTGGGCCTCGCCGCCTGCGGGGGGCTGGCGCTCGCCGCCTACCCCAAGGTCCAGACCCTGCTGGCACCGCCGAGCACCGGCATCCGCGTCGGGCCTGTCGCCGACATGCCCGAGATCAAGGACGGGCTGCCCGCCCTCAAGGCTGAAACCCCGGTTCCGGTGCGGGTGGTGGCGATCCCGCCCGCGACGCCCGCCGCGGCGGCCCCGCCGCCCGCTCCCGCCGCTGCGCCGCCTGCCCCGGCAGGCCAGCCGGACGGCCTCGTGACCGGCACCGTCGCTCCGCCCAAGCCCGAGCCCGTGGTGCTCAAGGCGCCGCCCGCGCCGCCCGTGGTGCGCAGCGAGGCCGCCCCGCCGCCCGCCCCGGCCGTCAAAGCCGCCGCCATCGCGCCCGTTGCGGCGCCTCCGGTCCCGCCTGCCGTGGCGGCCCCCGAGCCTCCCCCGGCCAGACCCGCGGCGACGGCCGCAGCCGAGCCGCCCGCCAAGCCCGTGAAGCCGGTGGCCAAGGCCGACCCGAAGCCTGCCCCGAAACCCGCGCCGAAGCCGGTCGCGCGCCGCGAGAAGCCAGCGCCCGAGCCCACCAAGACCGCCGCCGCCGAGCCCGCCGCGCCGGCCGAGCCGGAGCCCAAGACCTTCCTGGGCCTCCCGGTCCCCGACCTCGCGCCGGCCGGGCGCGCCATCAAGGAGACGGTGGACGCGGTCGGCGACGCGGTGATCAACTTCCCCAAGCGCCTCTGATTCCCCAAATGCGTCTGAGCGAACCGGCCCGCCGTCAGATCCGGCGGCCCGGCGCGCTCTCCCCACCCAGCACCTCCAGCACTATCCCGTCGCGGTGGAGGCGGCCGTACTCGTCGGTGGCCTCCACGCTGAGGCGGTGGCAGCCCGGCGCGACGCCGGCGGGCAGGCGGGCGGTCCAGATGTGGGAGGACGGCTCGGCCTTCACCCAGGATTTCTTGGTCGCCGCGAACCGCGCGTAGAGCGCCGCGACGAACGGGTCGGGCCGGCGCACCCGCGCCATCGCCTGCCAGGGGCCGTCGCCGATCCGGTACCGCACCCGGCTGCGCGGGCCGCCGTCGAAGAGGTTCACGACGAGGTCGGTGCCGCCCACGCTCTCGGCCGGCACGGGCGAGCCGAACAGGTCGGCGAGCCGCGTGTCGGGCAGCCGCGCGAGGTCCTCCGTGCGGAACTGGCTCTCCAGCAGGATCCGCATCTGGCGCCCCGCATCGTCGCTCGCCGGCACGTAGCGGGTGGTGTAGGTCGCCGCCCCCTTGATGCTGAGGACGTGGAAGCCGTGCGGGGTGCCGTCGCGGCTGTCCGCCGTGGCGATGCCGCGCCGGTCCGGCGGCCCGCTCCACCACGAGCCGGACACGGCGGTGAGCACGTGGTGGTGATGCCCCTCCGCCCCCTCGGCGACGCGCCGGCCCGACGCATCGAGATAGTGATGCTCGGTGGTGTGGGTGTGACCCGCCACGCTGAGGCTCGGCCGGCCGGCCAGCAGCCGCAGCAACGCCTCCCGGTCCACGGTGTTGATCCCGGGGCTGTCGGGATCGAGGTCCGTGAGGAGAGGCACGTGCATGGCCACCACGACGAGCCGGTCGCGGGGCGTTTCGCGCAGCACCGCCTCCACGAAGGCGAGCTGGCGCTCGCCGATGCGGCCCTCGTAGCGCCCGCCCCGCGCCGGCGTGCCGGTGGCGGCGCCGAGATAATGCACGTTGTCGAGCATCAGGAAGAGCACGCCGCCATAGTGAAAGGCATAGGACGGCGCGCCGTAGATCCGCTTGAAGGTCTCGCGGCTGTGGCGGGCATCCGGCGCCTCGAAGTTGAGGTCGTGGTTGCCGCCGATGTGGAACCACGGGATGCCGACCCGTCCGATGATGCGGTTCTGACGCGGGTAGAGGGAGAGGTCGTCGAACAGCACGTCCCCGGTGGTCATGCCGAAGGCCGCGCCGAGGCCGAGCGCCCTCGTGACGGCGGTGTCGCGCACGAAGCCGAGTTCGGCATGGCTCTCCGGCTGAGGGTCGGTGAACAGGATCACCTCGAAATCGCCGCGCTCCTCGCTGCGCGTGAGGCCGAAATCGACCGAGGCCGGCAGCGGCCCGGTCGGTGCGAGGCCGGCGTAGCGCAGGTTCAGCCCGGCCGGGCTGCCCGCCGGCTGGTGGATGTAGGAGAAGCGCGGGATGTTGTCGGCGTCGCGCGGCAGGGCGTAGCCGGTCGGCTTGATGACGAAGATCACCGTCTCGTCCCCGACCGGCAGCGTGTAGCGCCCGTCGGCATCGGTGCGCGCCACGTCGCGCCCGTTCGACACCAGCACGTCCGGAATGCCGGGATCGCCCGGCCCCCGCCGGCCGAGGCCGCCGCGATCCTCGTAGACGACGCCTGTGACCTGCCCGGCGCCCGCTCCGGGCGCCTCACCCGCTCCGGGCGCCTCGCCCTTTGCGGGCGCCCCGCCCTGGCCGGCCGCGGCCTGCGGCAGCAGCGCGAGCGCCGCGGCGCCCGCGACGGTCTCGCGTCGCGTCAGGGTCGTCCGATCGACCATGGCCTGTCCCCCGGTTCTGCCCACGGTTGGGACGCAGTATGAACCAGAGGTCCTTGACCGTCCCGTGACGCCGGCTCAGTAGGCGTTGCGGAAGGCGCTGCGGGCGAAGACCGTCATCGCGATGATCTGGATGTCGAACCAGATCGACCAATTGTCGATGTAGTAGAGGTCGTGCTCGACCCGGCGCCGCATGTCGGCATCGGTCAGGGTCTCGCCGCGCAGCCCGTTGACCTGCGCCCAGCCGGTGATGCCGGGGCGCACGTTGTGGCGCCGGGCGTAGAGTGCGATGCGCCGCTCGAAGCTGCGGTCGTGGGCGAGCGCGTGGGGCCGCGGGCCGACGAGGGACATGTCGCCCCGGATCACGTTGAGGAGCTGGGGCAGCTCGTCGAGGTTGGAGCGGCGCAGGAAGCGCCCGACCCGGGTGATGCGGTCGTCGCCGCGGGTCGCCTGCCGGAAGGTCGCGCCCGCCTCCACCCGCATGCTGCGGAACTTGAAGACCGAGAACGCCTCCTGGTTGAAGCCGTAGCGCTTCTGGCGGAAGAGGCAGGGGCCGGGGCTGTCGAGCCGGATCAGGATCGCGATCAGCACGAGGAGCGGCGACAGCAGCACCAGGCCGAGGCCCGCGAGCACGAGGTCGAAGGCGCGCTTGAGCGCGACCTCGAGCGGGCTCAAGGGGGCGCCCCCGACATTGATGCCGCTGAGCCGCCCGACGCGTGCGAGGCGCAGGTCCTCGAACCGGTCCATCACCCGCCCGGGCCGCAGGTGCAGGGCGGCCGGGACCCGCAGGAAGGCGTCCACGCACCGTTCCACGTCCTCGGCATCGCTCCAGGGCACGAGAACGAAGATGTCGTCGGGGCGCAGGAAGCGCACCACCGAGACCGCGAGGTCGAGATCCTCGCCGAACTGGCGGCGGCGCGCGTCCTCGTCCGCGCCGGCGGGCGGCGCGCGCAGGTAGCTCGCCCCGATCACCCGCAGGCCGAGCGCCTCGCTGTCATGCGTCGCGTAGAAGCTCGCGATGTCGGCCTCGTAGCCGATCAGGTGGACGCGGCGGGCCGTGTCCGAGCGCGGCGTGACGAGGCGCTGCACGAGGCGCAGGGTCAGGATCCGCGTGCCGAGCAGCAGCGGCAGCCCGGCCAGGAAGTAGGCCACCGCCACCACCCGCGAGAACTGGCCGCTGGTCTTGGTGAGGAACCCGACGAGCAGCACCAGCGTCCAGGCGACGAGCCAGAGCGTCGCGGTGCGGCGCAGGTGCGGCTGGCCCGACAGGCACGTCTCGATGCTGTACTCCCCGCGCGCCACGTTCGGCACGAGGACAAACAGCCCGAGGAGCAGCGCGGCCTGCAGGGTCGCGGCGAGCGGGACCGTCCCCTGCGCGAACGGGAAGTGGTAGAGGAGATGGGCGGCGAGGCCCGTCCCGACGATCGCCGCGAGGTCGGCCAGCGCCGCGGCGGTGCCGATGGCGAGCCGCTTGGCCCCCCGGCGGCGGCGCGGCAGCAGCGCGGTCCAGATGGCGCGCCGCTCCGGCCCGGCCGGGCCGGGTGTGACGATGGGGGGGAACCGCTCGTGTCGCATGCGCCGCGTCGTCTGCCTGCTGTGCCGCTCCGGGCCGCCCGTGCCGGAACGGGACGCTGTCGCGGTCCGCGCCGGCCGGGCGGGATCACCGGGGCAAGCGCGGGGCCGGGACGGGTGTGCCGGAGCGGGCAACCCTGCCCTGCGGAAGCCGGCAGAGGCCGGCGAGCACAGCCGGTGTAGAGAGGACGGGGACGCAGCGACGAGGAGCGGCCGGCGGATGGACGCGCGGGCGAGCCGGGACGGGATGCCCGGAGAGGTGCGGGCGCCGGCGGGAGCGGCCGGACCGGCCGCAGCCGTGCTCGCGGGACTGAGCCTGTCGCATCTCCTCAACGACCTGATCCAGTCGCTGCTACCGGCGATCTATCCGCTGCTCAAGCAGGCCTACGCCCTCGATTTCGGTCAGATCGGCCTGCTGACGCTCGGCTTCCAGCTCACCTCCTCGCTGCTCCAGCCGGTGGTCGGGCTGCTCACGGACCGGCGTCCGCTGCCGTTCTCGCTCGCCTGCGGCATGCTGGTCTCGCTCTCGGGGCTGCTGCTCCTGTCCGTCGCGTCGAGCTTCCCGGTCCTGCTCGCGGCGGCGGCCCTGGTCGGCACCGGCTCGGCGATCTTCCATCCCGAGGCCTCGCGGGTGGCCCGGCTCGCCGCGGGCGGGCGCTACGGCCTCGCGCAGTCGGTGTTCCAGGTCGGGGGCAATGCCGGGACGGCGGCCGGCCCGCTGCTGGCGGCCTTCATCGTGGTGCCGCACGGCCAGCGCAGCATCGCGCTCTTCGCCCTCGCGGCGCTGGCCGGCTTCGTGGTGCTGAGCCTGGTCGGGCGCTGGTACCGCGGCCGCCTCGCCCGCGGCGCCGCGCGCGGGCGCAGGGGCGGGCCGGTCGCCCCGGCCGTGCTGTCGCGCGGCCGGATCGTCGGCACGGTGGCGATCCTGCTTGTGCTGATCTTCTCGAAATACTTCTACATGGCGAGCTTCACGTCGTACTACACGTTCTACCTGCTGCACCGCTTCGGCGTGTCGGTGCAGGAGGCGCAGGTCTATCTGTTCGTCTTCCTGGGGTCCGTGGCGACCGGCACCGTCCTCGGCGGGCCGGTCGGCGACCGCTTCGGACGCAAGGTGGTGATCTGGGGCTCGATCGTCGGCGTGCTGCCCTTCACGCTGGCGCTGCCGCACGCCACCCTGCTCGGGACCGTGCTGCTCACGGTGCCGATCGGCCTGATCCTCGCCTCGGCCATGCCGGCGATCCTGGTCTACGCCCAGGAGCTGCTGCCCGGCCGGGTCGGGCTGGTGGGCGGGCTGTTCTTCGGCTTCGCCTTCGGGATGGGCGGCCTCGGCGCGGCGCTGCTCGGCGAACTCGCGGACCGCACCGGCATCGAGCAGGTCTACGCGCTCTGCGCCTTCCTGCCGGCCATCGGCCTCCTGGCGGTCTTCCTGCCGCGGATCGCGCCGCCGCGGATCGGCTGAGCGGAGCCGGGATCCGCGGCGGCGCGGTCTACTCGGCCGCCTCGGCGCGGCCGAGGGTCTGCACTGCCTCGAACCCTTCGAATTGCGGATGCGAGAGGTAGAGCGGCTTGGTGCCCGGCGCCTTGCTGTGCGCCTTGCGGAACTGCTCGGAGCGGGTCCAGGCCTCGAAATCGGCGCGCGAGGCCCAGACCGTGTGCGAGGCGTAGAGCACGTGGTCATCGTGCTCCGGCCCGCGCAGCAGGTGGAACTCCACGAAACCCTGCATCTCGCCCAGATGGCTGTCGCGGCCGAGCCAGACCTGCTCGAACTCCGCCGTGGCATCCTTGTAGACCTTGAACCGGTTCATGGCGAAGAACATCGCGAGTCTCCTTGGCGGGAGCGTCGCCCGACGGCCGCCTCCCGGGTACGCGCGACTCAAGGCCATTCCGCGCGGTCAATCAAGCGGGCGGCTCGCCGGGTCCGGGACCACCCCCGTCAAGGCTGACTCGACTGGCCTGCGCCGCCTCGGTAGTTTTTCGGGAGTATTCCTCTTGGGAATTCATCCGTCGCGTGTAGACGGAGGCTAGGTTGCATGGCAGATCCATCGAGGCGGAGCTTGGCACGTCGGGCGGAAATCCCCGACCGTGCGGGCGGCAACGGGTCGCGGCGGAGCCGGAGCGGCGACCCGGTCCGGCAGCGGCGCGGGACCGATGGTCCGGCGCCGGCTGGCGGGATCCGTTCAGGCGCGGCAGAGTTTCGGGGAGGCCGGCGGCTGTGCCGTGCGGTCTGTGGGACAGGGTGTCGGGTTTCTATGCCTAAGCAGACTACCGAGGTCGATCGCCTCGTCGGCATCCGCATCACCGCATTGCGCAAGGCGAAGGGCTTGAGCCAGACCGCCCTCGGCAATGCCGTGGGCGTGACGTTCCAGCAGGTCCAGAAGTACGAGAAGGGCCAGAACCGCGTCGGGGCGGGCCGCCTGCGCGAGATCGCCCGCCTGCTGGAGGTGCCGGTCTCGGCATTCTTCGAGGAGCCGGGCGACGCCTCCGCCCGCGACGACAATGTCTTCGGCTTCCTCAGCACGCAGGGTGCCATCGACGTCCTGCGCGCCTACGTGCAGATCGAGGACGACCAACTGCGCCGCGAGGTGCTGGCGATCGTGCGGTCCGCCGCGCGGCTCAGCCGGCCGCAGGGCTCCGGCGTCGCGGCGATCGAGTAGCGGGGCGGCGGGCGCCGCCGCGTGCGGGGACGCACTGCCGGCCGGGCCGAGGCCGGGCTTACTGGCGGGCATGCCGTCGGCGCTGGGCCGACCCGCTCCGCGCCTGGGAGGCCCTGGTCATGCGTCGTGTCCGTCTCCTCTTCGTCCTCGTGCTGCTCGGCCTCGGGGCCGGCACCGCCCTGATGGGCGCGCCGGTGCCGGCCGAGGCGCGGGTCCAATGCAAGGGCGGGTGCTGAGCGGACCCGGGCGAAGCCGGCCGCCGGCCTTGTCCGCTTGTGCGTGCGCTGACGCACATGCGCGCCGCGCGGCCTGTGGCATAGTGGAAGGGTGGACGCGGTGTCGCGTCCGCGCCGCCGGTTCTGCACAGGAGCGTTCCGTGTCTGGATCCACCGGCCTGCCGATCCCTCGCGTGCATACCCCCCGCGTGCTGCTGGGCCTGATCGTGGCCTGCGCGGCCCTGACCGGCTCCGCCCTGGGCGCGCGGGCTCAGTCCGTCACCGAAGAGGACATCCTGCGCGCGCTGCTGCCCCCGGCGCCGACCCGCAGCCTGTCCACGGCCATCCGCAACGGCGCCGACGAGCCGCGGCTCGAGGCGTTCCGCAACCGGACCTCGTTCTCGGCGCTCGAACGCGAGCAGCTCGCCGCCGTCTCCGACGGCCGGCCCCACATCGATCTCGACGTGCCGTTCGCGTTCAACTCGTCCCGCCTCGACGCCAAGGCGCTGCCGGTGGTCAAGATGCTGGGGGCCACCCTCGCCCGGCGCGAACTGGCCGGCCACACCATCCTGATCGCCGGCCACACCGACGGCAAAGGCTCGGATCGGGGCAACCAAGTCCTGTCCGAGCGCCGTGCGCTCGCGGTCAAGCGCTACATCGTCGAGAATTACGGCGTGCCCGCCGCGAACCTGATCAGCATCGGCTACGGCAAGAGCCGGCCGAAGGATCCGGCCGACCCGCTGGCGGCCAAGAACCGCCGGGTCGTCGCCGTGAACCTGTCGAGCGTCAAGTCCGCCTCGCGCGAGTGAGCGCCGCGGGCGCGGCGAGCGGGCTCCGGGATTCACAAGCGCGGCGGGCTCGGCCATGCTGGCGGGGATGAATCGCGTCCCCGCGCCGTGAGCGCCCCGTCCCGTCCCCTGCGCAGCCACCAGCGCAGCCTCGCCGAACTCGTGGCCGCGATGGCGCGGGGCGAGGCCGGCGGCATCGCCGACATCCTGGCCGCCGTCACCCCGGGCGGCGGCAAGTCGCTGCTGCCGGTGATCGCGGCTGCGCGGCTCGTCGCGGCGGGTGCGGTCGAGCGCGTGGTCTGGGTGGTGCCGCGCGATTCGCTGCGCCTCCAGGCCGAGGAAGCTTTCGCGGATCCGCTCTGGCGGTCCGCCCTCGGCCACGCCCTCGCGGTGCGGGCCGCCGACAACGCGCCCGATCCCGCCCGGGGACTGGCCGGCTACGTCACCACCTACCAGGCGGTGGCCGCCGCACCCGCGCTCCACCTCGCCGAGATCACCCGGCACCGCACGCTCCTCGTCGTGGACGAGATCCACCATCTTCCGGCGCTGGCGGAGGGCGATCCGGCGAGCGAGGCGGCGGCCTGGAGCCGGGCGCTCGCGCCCCTGCTGCGCCATGCGCGCCTGCGCCTCCTCCTCTCCGGCACCCTGGAGCGGGCCGACGGCCGGCGCATCCTCTGGCTTCCCTACCGGGACGAGCCGGGGCGGGCGCCCGTGCCGGACATCGCCGCCCCGGGCTGGGCGGTGATCGGCTATTCGCGGGCGCAGGCGCTCGCCGAGCGGGCGGTGCTGCCGGTCAATTTCGGCGCGCTCGACGGCGAGGCGAGCTGGCTGGAGGGCGGCCGGGCGGACGGGCAGGCGCGGGTCGGCCCCCACCGCCTCTCGGGCCCCGCCCCCGGCCCGACCACGCGCCCGGCCCTGTTCACCGCCCTGCGCACGGGGTTCGCCCGCGACCTCCTGCACGAGGCCTTCCTCGCCACCCGCCGGCTGCGCGCCGCCCGCCGCCTCGCCCGGGGGCTGCCCGCCGCCGAGCCGGCGCGCGGCCTCGGCAAGCTCCTCGTCGTCGCGCCCGACCAAGCGAGCGCCCAGCGCTACTGCGCGATGCTGCGGGGCTGGATGCCGGGCGCCCAGGCGGAGCGCGACGTGCGCCTCGCCGTCTCCTCCGAGCCCGACGCCGCGGCGGCGCTGGCGGCCTTCCGTCTGACGCCCGAGCCTGCCGTGCTCGTCACCGTGGCGATGGCCTACGAGGGGCTCGACGCCCCCGAGGTCGCTGTGGTGGCGGCCCTCACCCACATCCGCAGCCGGCCCTGGCTCGAACAGATGATCGCGCGGGCGACCCGCGTCGATCCGCAGGCCGGCCCCTACGAGGACCAGCACGCGCTGGTCTTCCACCCGGACGATCCCCTGTTCGCGCGCTTCCGCGACAGGATCGAGGCCGAGCAGCTCACCGCCCTGCGCCGCCCGAAGGCCGAGCGCCCGGCGGCCGCGCGTGAGCCTCGCCCGATGCCCGACGGCGACGAGGGCATCGTGCCGCTCGAATCGAACGCGCTCGGCCTGCGCTACGCCATGCTGCGGCCCGGCCCGGCTCTGGCGCTGGTGCGCCCCGAGGCCGTGCCCGCCCCCGCCCTGCCCCCGTCCGCGGTCGAGCGGCAGCTGCGCGCCCGCGTCGCCGCGATGGTGACCGCCCAGGCGGTGGAGGACGAGGCGGAGCTGCGCGCACCGGCGGGCGGGCGCCTCGCCCACCGCTACAACGCCGTGCTCAAGCGGATCCTCGGCAACAAGGCGCGGGCCGCGATGACGGCCGAGGATCTCGAAGCCGCACTGGCGTGGCTGGAGCGCAACCGGCTCGGCGACCATCTGCACCTCCTCGACGGCGACGCGCGCTACGCCTGGACGGCCCGGCGCCGCTGGGCCGGGGAGCGCCGGGCGGCCGGCCGCTGACCGGCCGCGGGCCTTCGCTCCGGACGGCCGCCCTTGTCCGGGCGCCCCGGCTTCCCACGTTGGAACCTCCCGCACGCCCGAGCCGGAGCCCGACCGCGATGTTCGATGCCAAGCGCCTCCTCGACCAGTTCCTCGGTGGCCCCGCGCAGGGGCGCGGCGGCTACGGGCACCCTTCGGGCGGCTTCGGACAGGCCCCGGGCGGCTCGCCGCTGGAGCAGATCGCCCGCTCGGTCGGCGGCTCGGGCTCGAAGGCCGCCATGCTCGGCGGCCTCGCCTCCCTGGTGCTCGGGTCGCGCAAGGGACACCGGGCGGGGCACGGCGCCTTCGGCCATGCCGGGCGCATCGGCGGCCTCGCGATGGTCGCCTCCCTCGCCTACCAGGCCTACCAGCAATGGCAGGCGAGCCAGCCCGCCCGCGCGGCCGGATCGCCCGCGGGCGCCGCGCCGTTCGGCGCCGCGCCGGTCGGCGCCGCTTCTCGGCCCGGCCGCACCGGCGGCTTCCTGCCCTCCGCCGAGGAGGCCGCCGCGATGCTGCACGGCACCCGCTTCCAGCCGGCCTCCCCGGCGGACGAGCAGGCGGTGAGCCGCGCGCTCCTCACCGCCATGATCGCCGCCGCCAAGGCGGACGGCCACATCGACGCCGCCGAGCAGGCCCGGATCTTCGGCGAGATGGACCGTCACGCCCTGGATGCGGACGACAAGGCCTTCCTGATGGACGCCCTGCGCGCGCCGCTCGACGTCGAGGCGGTGGCGCGGCTCGCCCGCACGCCGGAGGAGGCGGCCGAGATCTACGCCGCCTCCCTGATGGCCATCGACGTCGATACGCCCCAGGAGCGCGCCTATCTCGACCACCTCGCCCGCCGCCTCGGGCTCGATCCCGGACTCGTCCGCCACCTCGACGCGACCGTGATTCATGCCGTTAGGGAATGATGAACGAATTCGTGCCATCTTAACCAATCGCTAACCATCGCGGGCGCGGAATGGGACGGTAACGAATCGTATACCCGTGCCGAACCCGAATCACTCCCGACCGCCGATCCGCTTCCGCGGCCGCTCGTTCCTGGCCGTGGTGCTCGCCCCCGAGGCGCCCGTCGAGGTCTGGCTGTCAGACCTCGACGCCCTGGTGCGGCGCTCCCCGGCCTTCTTCGCCGGGCGCGCCATCATCCTCGACGTCACGGCGCTCGCGCCGGGCCGCGAGGAGCTGCTCGCCCTCCTGGGCGAACTCGCCGCCCGCGAGATCCCGGTCATGGGGCTCGAAGGCGCGGGCGCGGCCGGCCAGGGCGCCGGCCTGCCGCCGCCCTTGAGCGGCGGCCGTCCCGGCGCCGAGATCGCGCCGCCGGAGGCCGGCGCGGCTGCGGCGCCGGCGACGGCGGCCCAGCCCGAGCGCCCGACCACCCTGGGCTCGCTCGTGCTCGACACGCCGGTGCGCTCGGGCCAGGCGATCCTGTTTCCGGAGGGCGACGTCACCGTGATGGGCTCGGTGGCCTCGGGCGCCGAGATCGTCGCGGGCGGGTCGATCCACGTCTACGGCGCGCTGCGCGGCCGGGCCATCGCGGGCGCCGCCGGCAGCCCGAACGCCCGCATCGTGTGCAGCCGCTTCGAGCCGGAGCTGCTCGCCATCGACGGCCTGTACCGCATCGCCGACGACATCGATCCCACCCTGCGCGGCAAGCCCGTGCACGTCTGGCTCGACGGCGACGCGATGAAGACCGCGATCCTGGACTGACTGGGGCGAACCGACAGAAGGCGGCCGAGAAGGACCGCCCCCAACGCGAACGAGGTGTCGAATGGCGAAGGTACTGGTAGT
>NZ_BPQQ01000015.1 GCF_022179325.1 Methylobacterium isbiliense
ACGCATGCGGGGGCGTTCGACCTGGCGTATCTGTGCTGCCTGCCGAACATGGTGGTGATGGCGGCGGCCGACGAGGCGGAGCTGGTGCACATGGTGGCGACGGCGCACGCGCACGATGCCGGGCCGATCGCGTTCCGCTACCCGCGGGGCGAGGGCGTGGGTGTGGAGCTGCCGGAGCGGGGCGAGGTGCTGGCGATCGGGCGCGGGCGGGTGGTGCGGCGGCCCGAGGGGGCGCGAGTGGCGCTGGTGAGCTTGGGCACGCGTCTGGCGGAGGCGCTGAAGGCGGCGGAGCGCCTGGGCGAGGACGGGATCGGAGTGACGGTGGCGGATGCGCGGTTTGCCAAGCCGCTGGACGAGGATCTGCTCCTGGACCTTGCGGGGAGCCACGAGGTTCTGGTGACGCTGGAGGAGGGCTCGACGGGAGGGTTCGGGGCTCTGGTGCTGCATCTTTTGTCGGCGCGGGGCGCTCTGGACGGGGGGAGCGTGCGGGTGCGGACGCTGACGCTGCCGGACGCGTACCAGGACCACGACACGCCGGAGCGGATGTACGCGCAGGCGGGGCTGGACGCGCCGGCCATCGTCAAGACCGTCCGCGACCTCCTCCCCGCGCAGCAGGCCAAGCGCACCCACCTGCGCCGCGCCTGAGCGGCGGGCGGGCCTGAGCCCGCCTTGCCGCTGAGGCTCCGGAATGGCAGAAGCGGCGGGCACTTGCGCCCGCCGCCCATCCCTGTTCGTCGCCCGCGCGACGGTGATCCTGGACAACCCCGTGAGCATGATCGAGGCGTCGGACCGCACCCTGTCTGAAGCCCGGCCGGAGGTCGGCCCGGTGCTGATCACCGGCGCGAGCGGATTCCTCGGGCCGGCGCTGGTCGACGTCTTCCGCGCTGCCGGCTTCCCGGTGCGCATCCTCGTGCGCGCGACGAGCCCGCGCACCAACCTGACATGGCCGGACGTCGAGGTGGCCGAGGGCGACATGCGCGACCCCGCCGCCGTCGCCGCGGCGATGCGGGGCATGCGCTACCTCGTGCACGCCGCCGCCGATTACCGTCTCTGGGCACCCGACCCGGAGGAGATCGTGCGCACCAACCGCGACGGCACCCGGGTGCTGATGCAGGCGGCGCTCAAGGAGGGCCTGGAGCGGGTCGTCTACACATCGAGCGTCGCGACGATCCGGCCGCACGACGACGGCACGCCCGCCGACGAGACCCGCCCGCTCACCCCCGAGACCGCCATCGGCGCCTACAAGCGCAGCAAGGTCGTGGCCGAGCGCGTGGTCGAGGAGATGGTGGCGCGCGAGCGCCTGCCCGCCGTGATCGTCAATCCCTCGACGCCGATCGGCCCCCGCGACGTGAAGCCGACCCCGACCGGACGCATCATCGTCGAGGCGGCGAACGGGAAGATGCCGGCCTTCGTCGATACCGGGCTCAACCTCGCCCACGTGGACGACGTGGCGGCCGGCCACCTGCTGGCGCTGCGGCGCGGGCGCATCGGCGAGCGCTACATCCTGGGCGGCGAGAACGTGCTCCTGTCGCAGATGCTCGCCGACATCGCCGGGATCGTGGGCCGCCGGGCGCCGACGCTGCGCCTGCCCCGGGCGGCGGTCTATCCGGTGGCCGTGATCTCGGAACTTGCCGCCCGCGTCACCGGCAAGGCGCCGCTCGCCACCCTCGACGGGATCCGGATGTCCCGCTACCGGATGTTCTTCTCCGACGCCAAGGCACGGGCCGAACTCGGCTACGCCGCGCGGCCCTACCGCGAGGGCCTGCGGGATGCCGTCACGTGGTTCCGCCAGGCGGGGTTCGTGCGATGACGGCGCCCGATCTCGACGCACGCCGGCACCACGGCCCTGAAGGGACGCCCATCATGACCACCGCGACCGAGGCGCGCTCCGGCAAGTCGCACCGCGACGAGAACTTTCCGGTCGCGTCGCACCTGATCCATCCGCGCCACCGCGGGCCGATCCTGGCCTTCTACACCTTCGTGCGCGCGGGCGACGACGTGGCCGACAACCCGGGCCTCACCCCGGAGCGCAAGATCGCCCTCCTCGACGGCCTCGCGGACGCGCTGACCGGGGCCGGCGCGGCCGATCCCGAGGCCGCCCCGCTCAAGGCGGCCCTGGCCGAGCGGGGGCTTGCGCCGCGCCACGCCCTCGAGCTCCTCGACGCCTTCCGGATGGACGCCCGGAAGTCCCGCTACGCCGATTTCGATGAGCTGATGCACTATTGCCGCTACTCGGCGATGCCGGTCGGGCGCTTCGTCCTCGACGTGCACGGCGAGGATCCGGCCGCGACCTGGGCGGCCTCGGACGCGATCTGCGCGGCGCTCCAGATCATCAACCACCTGCAGGATTGCGGGAAGGACTACGCCCAGCTCGACCGGGTCTACCTGCCCGCCGACCTGCTCGCCACGCACGGCGTCGAGGTCGCCGCACTCGGGGCAGAGCGCGCCTCGCCGGCCCTGCGTGCGGTGATCGGCACCCTGGCGCATCGTTGCCTCGACCTCCTGCACGAGGGCCGGGCGCTGCCCGACCTGATCGAGGACACCCGGCTCGCCATGGAGATCGCGGCGATCCACCGCCTCGCGGTGCTGCTCGCCCGCGGCCTGACCGCCCGCGACCCCCTGAGCGAGCCCGTGCACCACGGCAAGGCCGCCTTCGCGCTGACGGCGCTCGCCGCTGCGGGCGCCAGCCTCGCGCGCCGGCCCTTCCGGCGCCGCCACGCCCCCCGCATCCGCGGAGCCCGGCCGTGACCGCGCTCGCCGCCCCCTCGCCCGCCGCCGAGGCGCCCGCCCTGCCCGCCGCGGGCTCCTCCTTCTACGCGGCCATGCGGCTGCTGCCGGCCGCCCAGCGCGACGCGATGTACGCGGTCTACGCCTTCTGCCGGGCGGTCGACGACGTCGCCGACGACGGCGGCGCCCGGGAGGTGCGGGCGGCCGAACTCGACCGCTGGCGCGCCGACATCGACGCCCTCTATGCCGGGAATCCCCCGCCCCGCACGCGGCCGCTCGTGGAGCCGGTGCGGCGCTACGGCCTGCGGCGCGAGGACTTCCAGGCGGTCATCGACGGCATGGCGATGGATGCCGAGGCCGATATCGTCGCGCCCGACGCCGCGACTCTCGACCTGTACTGCGACCGGGTCGCGAGCGCGGTCGGGCGCCTGTCGGTGCGGATCTTCGGCATGGCCGAGGGGCCGGGCCGGGAGCTCGCCCACCATCTCGGCCGGGCGCTGCAGCTCACCAACATCCTGCGCGACATCGACGAGGACGCGGCGCGCGGGCGCCTCTACCTGCCGCGCGAGCGGCTCGCCGGGATCGGCCTCGACCGGCCGACGCCCGAGGCGGCCCTGCGCCACCCGCGTCTCGGCGAGGTCTGCGCGGCGCTGGCGGCGGAGGCGGACGCGCATTACCGCGCCTCCTGGCGGATCATCGCGGCTGCACCCCGCCGGGCCACCAAGGCGCCGCGGATCATGGCGGCGGCCTACCGGCTGATCCTCGACGGGCTCCTGGCGCGCGGCTGGGCCGCCCCCCGCGCGCGCGTGAAGCCGGGCAAGCTGAAGCTCGCCGGCGTCCTCCTGCGGCACGGGATCGTGTGATGACCGGAACCGTCCATGTGGTGGGAGCGGGCCTCGCGGGGCTCTCGGCGGCGGTGCGCCTCGTCGAGGCCGGACGGCGCGTGATCGTGCACGAGGCCGCCAAGCAGGCGGGCGGGCGCTGCCGCTCCTACTTCGACCCCGCGCTCGGGCTCACCATCGACAACGGCAACCACCTGCTGCTCTCGGGCAACCGCGACGCCCTCGACTTCCTCGCCGCCGTCGGCGCCCCGGCGGACGCGCTGACCGGGCCGGCGGAGGCCGCCTTCCCGTTCGCGGATCTCGACACCGGCGAGCGCTGGACCCTGCGGCCCAATGCCGGCCGGCTGCCCTGGTGGGTGCTCGATGCCCGCCGCCGCGTGCCCGGCAGCCGCGCCCGCGACTACCTCGCCCCGCTCGGCCTCTTCCGGGCGGGCGGGCGCGCCGCCACCATCGGCGAGAGCATGGCCTGCGAGGGCCTGCTGTGGGAGCGGCTCTGGCACCCGGTGCTGCTCGCCGCCCTCAACACCGAGCCGCGCGAGAGCGATGCGGGCCTCGCCGCCGCGATCCTGCGCGAGACGCTGGGCGCGGGCGGCCGCGCCTGCCGGCCGCTCGTGGCGGTGGCGGGGCTCTCGGCCGCCTTCGTGGATCCGGCCCTGCGCCACCTCGCGCAGCGGGGCGCGGATATCCGCTTCGGCCGCCGCCTGCGCGCCCTCGACCGCACGGGCTCCGCCGTCGCGCGGCTCGACTTCGGCGACGCCCCCGAGACCCTCGGGCCGGACGACGCCGTCGTCCTGGCGCTGCCCGCCTGGGTCGCCGCCGACCTGATCCCGGGCCTCGCCGTGCCGCAGGCGCACCGCTCGATCGTCAACGCGCATTTCGCGGTGGCGCCGCCGCCGGGCACCCCCCTGCTCCTGGGCGTGGTCGGCGGAGTGACCGAGTGGCTGTTCGCCTATCCGGACCGGCTCTCAGTGACCATCAGCGGCGCCGACCGGCTGCTCGACGTGCCCCGCGAGGATCTCGCCCAAACAATCTGGGGCGAGGTCGCCCGCCTCACCGGGCAGGAGGGCGCGCCGCTGCCGCGTTGGCAGATCGTCAAGGAGAAGCGCGCCACCTTCGCGGCGACGCCGCAGGAGGCCGCGCGTCGCCCGGGTGCGCGCACGCACCTCGCCAATCTCGCACTTGCGGGAGATTGGACCGCGACGGGCTTGCCCTCGACCATCGAGGGCGCGATCCGGTCCGGCGCGACGGCGGCCTCGGTCGTCGTGGAGGACAAGGCAGCCCTGCGCGGAGCCGCTTGACGGGCCGCCCGCGCGGAGGGAACAGCTTGGGCGGTGCGGCGATTTTTGCATCGCCGCGAATCAGGGGACGCAGCGGCGGCGCAGCGGGCCGCCCGGATGAAGGAAGGTGGGACGAAAGTGGGCAAGGTCGAGACGCTGCACCGCATGAGCACGCAGGGCATCACTCTGGAGGATGTCGAGCGGCGCGTGTCGCTCGCCGCGCGGGGCCTGCAGAAGCTCGTCCAGCCCGACGGCCACTGGTGCTTCGAGCTGGAGGCCGACGCGACCATCCCGTCCGAGTACATCCTCTACCATCACTTCCGCGCCTCGATCCCGCCGGCGGAGCTGGAAGCCAAGATCGCCAACTACCTGCGCCGCACGCAGAGCGACGCCCATGACGGCTGGTCCCTCGTCCACGAGGGGCCCTTCGACATGAGCGCCAGCGTCAAGGCGTACTTCGCCCTCAAGATGATCGGCGACTCGGTCGAGGCGCCGCACATGCGCCGCGCCCGCGACGCCATCCTGAGCCGGGGCGGCGCGGCGCACGCCAACGTCTTCACCCGCACCCTGCTCGCGCTCTACGGCGAGGTGCCCTGGACCGCCGTGCCGGTGATGCCGGTCGAGGTCATGCTGCTGCCGCGGTGGTTCCCGTTCCACCTCGACAAGGTGTCCTACTGGGCCCGCACCGTGATGGTGCCGCTGTTCGTGCTGCAGGCCAAGAAGCCGCGGGCGAGGAACCCGCGCGGGATCGGCATGCAGGAGCTGTTCGTGGAGCCGCCCGAGCAGGTGAAGCGCTGGCCGGCCGGCCCGCAGGAGGCCTCGCCGTGGCGGCCGGTCTTCGCCGCCATCGACGCGGTGCTCCAGAAGGTCGAGGGCGCCTTCCCGGCGGGCTCGCGCGCGCGCGCCATCGACAAGGCGGTGGCCTTCGTGAGCGAGCGCCTGAACGGTGAGGACGGCCTCGGCGCCATCTTCCCGGCGATGACGAACTCGGTGCTGATGTACGAGGCGCTAGGCTATCCCGAGGATCATCCCCTGGTGGCCACGGCCCGCTCGGCGGTGGAGAAGCTCGTCACCGTCAAGGAGCACGAGGCCTACGTGCAGCCCTGCCTGTCCCCGGTCTGGGACACGGCGCTCGCCGCCCACGCCCTGATGGAGGCCGGCGGCCCGGAGGCCGAGCGGCACGCCAAGCGCGCCCTCGACTGGCTCAAGCCCCTGCAGGTGCTCGACGTCAAGGGCGACTGGGCGGCCGCCAAGCCGGACGTGCGGCCGGGCGGCTGGGCCTTCCAGTACGCCAACCCGCATTACCCGGACCTCGACGACACCGCCGTGGTGGTGATGGCGATGGACCGCGCCCAGGCGCGGGGCGAGCCCCGGAAGGGCGCGGGCGCGCCCGATTACGACCAGTCGATCGCCCGGGCGCGCGAGTGGGTCGAGGGGCTGCAGAGCCGCGACGGCGGCTGGGCGGCCTTCGACGCCGACAACACCTACCACTACCTCAACTACATCCCGTTCTCCGACCACGGCGCGCTGCTCGATCCACCCACCGCCGACGTGACGGCGCGCTGCGTCTCGATGCTGGCGCAGCTCGGCGAGACCGCGGAGACGAGCCCGGCGCTCGCCCGCGGCATCGCCTACCTGCTCGCCGACCAAGAGCCGGACGGCAGCTGGTACGGCCGCTGGGGCATGAACTACATCTACGGCACGTGGTCGGCGCTCTGCGCCCTCAACGCGGCCGGGGTCGACCCGGCCTCCGAGCCGGTGCGGCGGGCGGTGGGCTGGCTCACCGGGATCCAGAACCCGGACGGCGGCTGGGGCGAGGACGCGGCGAGCTACGCGCTCGACTACCGCGGCTACGAGCGGGCGCCGAGCACCGCCTCGCAGACCGCCTGGGCGCTGATCGCCCTCATGGCGGCGGGCGAGGCCGACAACCCGGCGGTGGAGCGGGGCATCAACTACCTCGCCCGCACGCAGGGGCCGGACGGGCTGTGGGCGGAGGACCGCTACACCGCGACCGGGTTCCCGCGGGTGTTCTACCTGCGCTACCACGGCTACGCGAAGTTCTTCCCGCTCTGGGCGATGGCGCGCTACCGCAACCTGCAGCGGGGCAACAGCCGGCGCGTCGCGGTCGGCATGTAGGCCGGACATCCTGCCGCACGTGCCTTGCGCGCGCGCCGGGCATTGGAAGGGCGCCGGCGCAGGATGCCTCGATGACGCTCTACAGCTACCACGCCTCGCACGAGCAGGTCGCGCCGCGCGATCTGCTCGGCTTCGTGCAGCGCGCCGAACAGGCCGGCTTCGACGCGGCCTTCTCCTCCGACCATCTCCAGCCCTGGTCGTCGGCGCAGGGGCAGTCGGGCTTCGCCTGGGCGTGGCTCGGCGCCGCCCTCCAGGCGACGCAGCGCCTGACCTTCGGGATCATCACCGTGCCGGGCGGCTGGCGCTATCAGCCGGCGGTGCTGGCCCAAGCCGTGGCGACGCTCGGCCAGATGTATCCCGGCCGCCTGCCCTGGGTGGCGCTCGGCAGCGGGCAGGCGATGAACGAGCACGTCACCGGCCTGCCCTGGCCCGACAAGGCCGAGCGCAACGCGCGCCTGCGCGAAGGGGCCGAGATCATGCGGGCCCTGCTGGCGGGCGAGACCGTGACGCACCGGGGC
Organism: Methylobacterium isbiliense; assembly: GCF_022179325.1. Classification (GTDB taxonomy): domain Bacteria; phylum Pseudomonadota; class Alphaproteobacteria; order Rhizobiales; family Beijerinckiaceae; genus Methylobacterium; species Methylobacterium isbiliense. The sequence goes on from NZ_BPQQ01000015.1 coordinate 7,501, forward strand.
CGCGTCTCGGCCGTCGAGGCGAAGGTCTGGTCGCGCCCGGAGACCCCCACCCGCCTCGTGGGCGCCGCCACCACGCCCGAGACCGCGGCGTGGCTCGGCACCTGGGCGGACGGCCTGCTGACCGTGGGCTGCCGGCCGGACGCGCTAGCGCGCATCGTCGAGGCCTTCCGGGAGAACGGCGGGGCCGACAAGCCGATCTTCCTGAAGTTCGATCTCAGCTACGCCCCCGACCCCGACGAGGCCCTGCACCAGGCGCACGCGCAATGGCGCTTCAACCAGATCGGCAGCCCGGCCGCCTGGGAGCTGCGCGGCCCGGCGGAGTTCGAGGCCGCCGCCCGCTTCGTGCGCCCCGAGGACATGCACGCGCAGGTGCTCGTCTCCGGCGATCTCCCGGCGATCATCGACCGCATCGCCGCCTGCGCGGCGCTGGGCTTCGACAGCATCGACCTGCATCAGGTCGGCGGCAGTCAGCCCGCCTTCATCGACCTGTTCGGCGAGCGCGTGCTGCCGGCCCTGCGGGCGCGCAAGGCGCCGGCCGCGGATTTCGACCCCACCGCCGTGATGCCGGCGGCGCGGGCCGGATAGGCAGGTCGCCGTATCCCTGAGGTGGAGCTGCGGTCTGGAGGGCGGGCACCCGCCCGCGCGACCCAACCCCGCTCGTCGTGGCCAAGCCGCCACAGAGCGGCCATACACGCCCTGGTATGAGGACTGCATGCGGCACGCCTTGCGTCCCGCCCCTGCCCTCCAGACAGGCCGCCAGCATGATCGTCGTCGAGGACACCGCCGGCCCCTCCGGACCGCATCCCGTTCTGGCCGTGACGGGGCTCGCCCGCGAGGCCCGGCTCGCCGCCGGCCCGGGGGTGGCCACCGTGGGCGCGGGCGGCAACCCGGCGCGGCTGCGGGAGGTGCTGGGCGCGCGCACCCCGCCCGGCTGCCGGGCGGTGATGAGCATCGGGATCGCGGGCGGGCTCGATCCGGCGCTCGTGCCCGGGGACGTGGTGGTGGCGAGCGGGGTGGTGACGGCGGGCGGGCGGCGCGGCGCGCACCCGGACGTGGTGGCGGCGCTGGCGCACCGCCTCGCCGATGGTCCGTTCCGGGTGGTGCGGGCGGATCTGGCGGGCGTGGATGCGGCCGTGCTCTCGCCCCACGCCAAGGCGGCGCTCCACGCCGCCACGGGCGCGGCGGCCGTCGACATGGAATCGCACGTGGCCGCCGCCTTCGCGGACGGGCACGGCCTGCCGTTCTGCGCCGTGCGGGTGGTGTGCGACCCCGCCGACCGGGCGCTGCCCGCCGCGATCGCCAAGGCCCTGAAGCCGAACGGCGAGCCCGACCTGCTCGCCGTCCTGTCGGCGCTGGCGCGCCGGTCCGCCAAGGTGGGCGGGCTGGTGCGCCTCGCCCGCGATTCCTCGGCGGCCTTCGCCTCCCTAGGCCGCTGTCGCGCGCTTCTTGGCTTCGGCCTCGGCGTTCCGGATCTCGGAGAGCTTCTGCGCGACGTTGCGTGAGAAGACGAACTCCGCCGGGCGCTGGTTCTCCAGCGAGATCTCGGGCGCCATCTCACCCTCGGTCTTGATGCCCTTGAGGGCGTAGACCAGCGGCTTCCAGGGCTTGCGCACCGAATCCACCACCGAGGACGCCTCGTAGCCCGAATGCACCATGCAGTCGGCGCACTTCTCGTAGTTGCCGGTGCCGTAGGCGTCCCAGTCGGTGGTCTCCATCAGATCCTTGAAGGTCTTGGCGTAGCCCTCGCCGAGCAGGTAGCACGGCTTCTGCCAGCCGAAGACCGTCCGGGTCGGGTTGCCCCAGGGCGTGCAATGGTAGCTCTGGTTGCCGGCCAGGAAGTCGAGGAACAGCCCGGACTGCTGGAAGGTCCACTTCTCGCGGCCCTTCTCCTTGCCGAGGCGGAAGACGCCGCGGAAGAGGTCCTTCGTGGCCTTGCGGTTGAGGAAGTGCTGCTGATCGGGCGCGCGCTCGTAGGCGTAGCCCGGGGAGACGGTGATGCCGTCGATGCCCATCCGGGTCACGCTGTCGAAGAAGTCGGCGATCTTCGCGGGCTCGGAGTTGTTGAAGAAGGTGCAGTTGATCGTGACCCGGAAGCCGAGATCCTTCGCCTTCTTGATCGCCGCCACCGCCTTGTCGTAGACGCCGCGCTGGCACACCGACTTGTCGTGCATCTCCTTGTCGCCATCGAGATGAATCGACCAAGTGAAGTACGGGCTCGGCTTGTACTGCGAGATCTTCTTCTCGAGCAGCAGCGCATTGGTGCAGACGATGGCGAATTTCTTCTGCGCGATGATGCCCTGCACGATCTGCGGCAGGTCCTTGTGCAGCAACGGTTCGCCGCCCGCGATGACGACGACGGGGGCGCCGCACTCGCGGACCGACTCCAGTGCTTCGTCGACCGGCAGGCGCTTGTTGAGGATCTCGTCCGGATAGTCGATCTTGCCGCAGCCGGCGCAGGCCAGATTGCAGCGGAACAGCGGCTCCATCATCATCACGAGGGGATAACGCTTGCGCCCCGTGAGGTGCTGCTTGAGAATGTAGCCGCCGATCTTCGCGACGTACCGTAGAGGGATGCCCAAGATCAAGGCTCCTTTGCTCGCGTGCAGGAATCCGGTCGGCTCATTAGCGCGAAAAGCGGCGAAATTCCAGCGACCTAGGTTCGAACGAATCTAACTGTTGCCCAAACTCGACGGCAAGGCGAAGCTAACCCGCTCCTCCACGCCGTCCAGCACCGAGATGGCCAATGGGGTGCGACGCTGCAGCGCAGCAATCACCTCTCGCACCTGCACCTCGGGCGTGGAGGCCCCGGCCGTCAGGCCGATGGTCCGCGCCGTCCCGAGCGCGATGCCGTCGAGATCCGCCTCCCCCTCGACGAGGTGGCTCGGGCGGCCCGCCTCGGCGGCGATCTCGCGCAGGCGGTTGCAGTTCGAGGAATTGCGCGCGCCCACGACGAGGATCAGGTCCGCGACCGCCGCGAGCGCCCGCACGGCGACCTGCCGGTTCTGGGTGGCGTAGCAGATGTCGCGGGTCTCCGGCCCGACCGTGTCGGGGAAGCGCGCCCTGAGCGCCGCGATGAGGCCGCGGGTGTCGTCGACGCTGAGCGTCGTCTGGGTGACGTAGGCGAGCGGCGTACCGGCGGGCAGGTCGAGGCGGTCGATATCCGCGAGGCTGCCCACGAGGTGGACCGGGCCGTCGACCTGGCCGAGCGTGCCCTCCACCTCGACGTGGCCGGCATGCCCGATCAGCACCAGCGTGCGCCCCTGCGCCACGTAGGCGCGGGCATGGGCGTGCACCTTGGCGACGAGCGGACAGGTGGCGTCGACGATCGGCAGCCCGCGCGCCCGCGCCTGCGCCTCCACGCGGCGCGGCACACCGTGGGCCGAGAAGATGGTCAGCGCGCCGTCCGGAACGGCCTCAAGGGTCTCGACGAAGTGCGCGCCCCTGGCCTTCAGGTCGGCCACGACGCGCCCGTTATGCACGATCTCGTGGCGCACGTAGACCGGCCTCCCGCCCGCGCTCTCCGCCTGGGCGAGCGCCTGCTCGACGGTCTCGATCGCCCGGACCACCCCGGCGCAGAAGCCCCGCGGCTGGGCCAGCACGAGCCTGACGGCATTCTGTTCGGGGTCCCCCACCACCGTCGATCCCCGCGCGTCGTTCCCCATGCGGCGCGGCGGACGCCGCGCGAGGCGGCTCGGGCCGCCCGAACCGGCCGATGTCGCCCCGCTCCGTCCCGGCGGGCCGGCCGGAGGGCGCCATCCGAGTGTCTTATGACGGTGTTCGCGCGCGAGTAAAAGCGACGCTTGGCGAGGCCGGTGCGCACCGGCACCCGCGCCCGATCCCGGCGCCGTCCGGAACCGTTCCGAGTCAATGCGTTGCAATCCCCCCTTCGGACCACTACTTAGCGCGCCAGTGTTCCGGACCGACGCGCGGGCAGGCTCTCGGGCCACGCTCTTGGGCCAAGCCCTCGGGCACCCGCCCCGGCATCATTCCGCAGAGCGGTCCTGCGGGCGACGGTGATGCGGAATCAACGAGATCCCGGCAGGAAGGCAGGGCACCGCCCGCGTCTTCCCGCTCAGGCAGGCTGAGCAAAGGCAGGCTTCGCATCGTGATCGAACGGCTCGTCGCGCTTTCCGTCCGCCAGCGCTGGCTCGTCCTCGCGACGGCGCTGGCGCTCACCCTCGCCAGCGCGCTGACGGCGGCGCATCTGTTCCGCATCAACACCGATGTGGAGCGGCTGATCGCCCCGGATGTCGGCTGGCGCCAGGACGAGATCCAGTTCGAGAAGGCCTTCCCCCAGCGCAGCAACCTGCTGGTGGCGGTGATCGATGCCCGCACGCCCGAGCAGGCCGACGAGGCCGCCGGCCGGCTCGCCGAGGCGCTCTCCAAGCACAAGGACCGAATCACGACCGTCTACCGGCCGGACGGCGGCCCGTTCTACGACAAGAACGGGCTCCTGCTGATGCCGCAGAAGGAGCTGGAGCAGACCACCGAACGGCTGATCCAGCAGCAGGGCCTGCTCGGGCCGCTCGCCGCCGACCCGTCGCTGCGCGGCATCATGCAGGCGCTCGGCATGGGCGCCCAGGGCGTGAAGGGCGGGCAGGCCAAGATCGAGGACCTCACCGGGCCGATCGGCCAGTTCAAGGACACCTTCGACAAGGTGCTGAAGGGCGAGCCGGCGCGGCTCTCCTGGCAGCTCCTGCTCTCGGGGGGCAAGGCCGAGACGAGCGACCTGCGCCGCTTCGTCATCACCCAGCCGGTGCTCGACTTCGACGAGTTGCAGCCGGGCGCCAAGGCGACCCAGCTGATCCGCGACCTCGCCCGCGACCTGAAGCTGACGCCGGAGAACGGGGTGCGGCTGCGCCTCACCGGGCAGGTGGCGGTCGCCGACGACGAGTTCGCCACGCTCTCGGACGACGCGCTCCTCAACAATGCGGTCACGGTCGGGGCGATCGTGCTGTTCCTGTGGCTGGCGCTGCGCTCGGCGAGCCTCGTGATCGCCGTGATGATCACGACCTTCGCGGGGCTGATCGTCACCGCGGCGCTCGGTCTCCTGATGGTGCGGGAGCTGAACCCGATCTCGGTCGCCTTCGCGGCCCTGTTCGTGGGGCTCGGCATCGATTTCGGCATCCAGTTCGCGGTGCGCTACCGGGCCGACCGCTTCACGCAGCCCGACCTCGGCAAGGCGATCCGCTCGGCCGCCCACGGGGTGGGCTGGTCGCTGACGCTCGCGGCGGTGTCGCTGCTCGCCGGCTTCTTCTCGTTCCTGCCCACCGACTTCCGCGGCGTGTCCGAACTCGGGCTGATCGCCGGCGTCGGCATGATTGTGGCCTTCCTGTTCTCGCTCACGCTTCTGCCCGCGCTCATCGCCGTGATGAAGCCGCCGGGGGAGAAGGAGGAGGTCGGCACCGCCGCGCTGGCCAAGGTCGACCACTGGATCATCCACAACCGCAAGCTCGTGCTGGTGCTCACCGGCCTCATCACGGTCGCAGGGCTCCCGCTCCTCTACTACCTGCCCTTCGACTCGAACCCGATGCACCTGCGCAGCCCGAAGGTGGAATCGGTCGCGACCTATCTCGACCTCGCCAAGGACCCGCAGACGAGCCCCAACACCATCGACGTGCTGGTGCCCAACCGCGACGCCGTGGCGCCGATGGCCGAGAAGCTGCGCGAGCTGCCCATCGTCGCCCGGGTCATCGACATCAACACCTTCGTGCCGCCCGACCAAGACCAGAAGCTCGCGACGATCGAGGATGCGGCCGGCGTGCTCGGCTCGGTCCTGAACCCGCCGCGGGTGGCGCCGCCTCCGAGCGACCGCGAGGTGGTGGCGGCGATGAAGTCGGCCTCCGGCGCGCTGCGCGGCATCGCCGGCACCGGCGAGACCGCGCCCCAGAAGGAGCTCCTGGCCTTCACCGACACCCTCGACCGCCTCGCCGCGGCCGAGCCGCCGGTGCGCGCGGCCGCCGCGGCCGCCGTGGTGCCGGACCTCAAGGGCCTGCTCGCGCGCCTGCGCAGCCTGCTCTCGCCGGAGCGGATCACCATCGAGACCCTGCCCGCGGCCCTGCGCTCCGAGTGGATCGCCAAGGACGGGCGCGCCCGGCTCGAAGTGCAGCCGAAAGGCGATTCGAACGACAACACCGTGCTGCGCCGCTTCGCCAAGCAGGTGCTCAGCGTGGCGCCCCACGCCACCGGCGCGCCGATCGCCACCACGCGGTCGAGCCGCACCATCCTGGGCGCCTTCGTGGAGGCGGCTTTGCTCGCCCTCGCGTCGATCTTCGTGATTCTGTCGGTGGCCCTGCGCCGGCCCTGGGACGTCGCGATGGCGCTCGGGCCGCTGGTGCTCGCCACCCTGTGGACGCTGGAGGCGCTCTACCTCATCGGCATGCCGCTCAACTTCGCCAACATCATCGCGATGCCCCTGATGCTGGCGGTCGGCGTGGCGTTCCACATCTACTACGTGATCGCGTGGCGGGCCGGCGTCGCCGACATGCTGGCCTCCAGCCTGACGCGGGCGATCTTCTTCTCCGCGCTCACCACCGGCACCGCCTTCGGCTCGCTCGTGCTGTCGAGCCATCCGGGCACCGCCAGCATGGGCAAGCTCCTGGCCCTGTCGCTGTTCTTCACCCTGGTGGCCGCCTTCTTCATCGTCCCGGCCTTCCTCGGCCCGCCGCCGAAGGCCAAGGAGAAGGAGGCGCCCGCCCGGGCGCCGGCCCCGCGGCGCGAGCCCGAAGAGGCGGTGGCCCGGCGCTTCGTGTAGCGCCCGGCCACCGGCCCGCCGACGGCGCCTCTGCCGGGCTCCTCGCCCGCCCCGGAAGGGGGCCTAAGCAGACTTGCGTTGGCAAGCCAACGCTTCGTCCGCTTAGGTTCTTGTTTCGTCGCAGATTTTGATCGCAAAGCCGGCGACCACTTTTGCGAAATCTGCTTAGCCCGAAAAATCCGAGAACCCGCCGAGCGCCGCGCCCGACTCCCGCAGCGCCGCCCGGCTCTCGGGGGCGACGAGGGCCGCGAGTTCCTCCGCGTAGGCGTAGCCGGGCGCCTCGCCCGGGAAGCCGCCTGCGGTCGCCGGGTGGGTGTAGAGTTCGGTCAGCCCGTCCGGCAGGTGCCGCAGCAGGGCCTGGACCCGGGCCGGGCTCATCCGTCCCGACCACGCGAGGCCGAGCACGCCGTCGGGTGTGGAGAGCCCGGCCCGGCGCGCCCGCAGCCGTAGCAGCGCCGCCCAGGGTGCGGTGTCGAGGGCGAGGCCGAGCGGCGGCCCGGGCTCCGCCCGCCGCAGCACGGCCCGGTCCTCGCGCGGCACGCGCAGGGACCGCATCCCGTAGTCCCGGCCGATGGCCAGCACCAGCCCGGCGATCACCGGATGGACGTGGAAGTGCTTGTGCGCGTTGACGTGGTCGAGGGGCAGCCCCGTCGCCCGGTAGGCCTCGAACTGCGCCCGGATCTCGGCGGCGAGCTGGCGCCGGGCGGCGGGCTTCAGGGCGAGGTCGAGGCCGAGCCGGCCCATGTCGCGCCGCAGCAGCCCGTCCCGGTCCACGAGGTCGGGCAGGTCGGCGGGCGCGAGGCACGGCCACGCCTCGACCATGACGAGGTGGAGCCCCACCCGCAGCGAGGGCATGCGGCGCGCCCGCGCCACCGCGTCGGCCGCGGCGGGGGCTGCCACCATCAGGCTCGCGGCCGAGAGGATGCCGTGACGGTGCGCCTGCTCCACCGCCTCGTTGACCTGTCGGCTGAGGCCGAAATCGTCCGAGGTGACGACGAGGCGCTTGGCGGCTGGGGTCATCGCGTGAGTGCGGTCGCCGCGACGGAACCCCTCTCCCATCCGGGAGAGGGGCGCCCGCGCTGTCCGTTGCAGGCCGCTCAGGCGGCCTTGGCGCCGGCCTGACGGTCCTTCAGGAAGTGCCAGAACTCCACGCCCTCGCGCAGGCGGCGCTTCATCATCTCGGGCGAGCGCACCATCTCGCCGACGATCGAGGCGATCTTCGGCGCGCGGAAGTAGAACTTCTTGTAGAACTCTTCCACCGAGTTGAAGATCTCGGTGTGCGACAGGTGCGGGTAGTGCAGCGGCGCGATCTGCACCCCGTTCTCGTCGACGAGTTCGGCGTTCGCCGCGTCGAGCCAGCCGTTCTCGACCGCCTGCTTGTACAGGAAGGTGCCCGGATAGGGCGCCGCGAGCGAGACCTGGATGGTGTGCGGGTTGATCCGGGTCGCGAACTTGATCGTCTCCTGGATGGTCTCCTTCGACTCGCCCGGCAGGCCGAGGATGAAGGTGCCGTGGATGGCGATGCCGAGCTCGTGGCAGTCCTTGGTGAACTTCTCCGCCACCTCGACCCGCATGCCCTTCTTGATGTTGTGCAGGATCTGCTGGTTGCCCGACTCGTAGCCGACCAGCAGCAGGCGCAGGCCGTTGTCGCGCAGCACCTTCAGGGTCTCGCGCGGCACGTTGGCCTTGGCGTTGCACGACCACGTCACGCCGAGCTTGCCGAGTTCGCGGGCGATCTCCTCGGCGCGGGGCAGGTTGTCCGTGAAGGTGTCGTCGTCGAAGAAGAACTCCTTCGTCTGCGGGAACGCCTTCAGGCAGTACTTGATCTCCTCGATCACGTGCCCGACCGAGCGCGTGCGGTAGGTGTGCCCGCCCACCGTCTGCGGCCAGAGGCAGAAGGTGCAGCGCGACTTGCAGCCCCGGCCCGAATAGAACGAGATGTAGGGGTGCTTGAGGTAGCCGATGAAGTACTTCTCCATCTCGAGGTCGCGCTTGTAGACGCTCGTGACGAAGGGCAGCTGGTCCATGTCCATCATCACCGGCCGGTCCTCGTTGTGCACGATGACGCCCGACGCGTTGCGGTAGGACAGGCCCTTGATCTGAGAGAGGTCGCGCCCGTCCGCGACCTCCTTGCAGGTGAAGTCGAACTCGTTGCGGGCCACGAAGTCGATGGCCGGGGCCTTGTCGAGGGAGCCCTGCGCGTCCACCGCCACCTTGGCGCCGATGAGGCCGGCCTTGAGGTTGGGGTTGGCGGCCTTCAGCGCCTCCACGGTCGCCACGTCCTGCCTGAAGGACGGCACCGAGGTGTGCAGCACCACGAGGTCGAAATCCTTCGCCTGGGCGGCGACATCGGCGAGCTTCAGGTTGTGGGGCGGCGCGTCGATGAGCTTGGAGTTCTCGACCAGCGCGGCCGGCTGCGCGAGCCAGGTCGGATACCAGAACGACTTGATCTCGCGCTTGGCCTGGTAGCGCGAGCCCGCGCCGCCGTCGAAGCCGTCGAAGGTGGGAGCCTGGAGGAAGAGGGTCCGCATCGGGTTCGTCTCTCGAAGATGGGGCCGCGGGAGCGCGGCGAGGTCAGGCCGTGGGAGCGCCGGATTCCCGCGCGAGGCCCGGCTCCGGAATGAGCGTGCCGTCAGCTACGACGCGATAATCGTGACCTTTCCAAGTCACGGCCCCGGAGACGAAGCACCAGACGAAGCCGGCGAAGGACAGCATGTCGCGAATCGGCAACAGCCAGTAGGCGTGCGGGAGGAGGCCGAAGGCCCGCTCGACGCGCCAGCACAGGATGATCCGGCAGGCGAGCGCCAGGGCGGCCACCATCATCCCCTGCGGGCTCGAATCGGGCACGAGCGCGCCGATCAGCGCCAGCGGGAAGGCGTGGGTGACCAGGGTGCCGGCGTAGCCCGCCGGGTCGAGGTTGCGGATGGTGCGGTTCCAGCGCGTCTCGTGCCGCCACAGCTCGGCGAGCGAGGTGTCGACGCAGGTATGCCCGATGGTGAAGTTCGGGATGGCGATGCGCCCGCCCTGCCCCGCCCGCACCAGCGCCGCGCCGAGCGCGTAATCGTCCGCGAGGTCGTCCCGCACCGCCTCGAAGCCGCCGATCGCCCGCAGGGCTTCGGTGCGGAACGCGATGGTCGAGCCGAAGCAGGGCTCGGCGAGGCCGAGCGCCGTGCCGATCAGCACGTTGGGCAGGAACTGCGTGTCGATGGCGAGGCCCGAGAGCTGCGCCCAGGCGGTCCTGGAGGCCGGCACCCCGTGATACAGGCAGGTGACGGCCGCGATGCCGGGCTGGCCGAGTTCGGCCACCAGCCGCTCCAGGTAGTCGGGGGCGACCACCATGTCGCTGTCGGCCAGCACCACGATCTCGTTGTCGATCAGGCCCGCCATGTTGATGAGGTTCGAGACCTTGCGGTTCGCGCCGTGCTGGCGGGCATCCACCACGAGGTCGATGCGCAGCCGGGGGTGCTCCGCCCGCAGGCGCTCGACCACGGCGATCGCCGGGTCGGCGGCGGTCTGGACGCCGAAGAGCACCTGGACCGGGCCGGCATAATCCTGGCGGCAGAAGGTGGTGAGGTTCTCGTAGAGGTTCGGCTCCGCCCCGCAGAGCGGCTTCATCAGGGTCACGGACGGCCGGGGCGCGCCCGGCGCCGGCACGGGGCCGGGACGGCGCGCGAGGCGCCCGGCGAGCCACGCGGCGGCGAGCGCGTAGAGGCAGCCCGCGACCGCGAGGCTGAGGAACAGGGTCGAGATCCAGAAGGATTCCATGGGTGTTCCGAGGGCGTGCCGGCCCGCAGGGGCGGCGGGAGAGAGGGCGGGAGACGCCAGAGCCCGTCAGGGCTTGGCGTCGGCCGCGGGCTTGTCGGGGGCGCCGGCGGGTGGGACTGGCGGCGCCGGGGGCGGCGTCGCCGCCAGCATCGTGGCGGTAGACTTGCGCAGGAAGTCGAGCAGGCCGTCGGGACCGCCGGACTTGAGCTGGTCGCCGAAATTCGTGCGCAGCGTCCCCGCCTCGCTCACCGTGCCCTGGAGGTAGACGTCGGTGATCCGGCCCTCGGCGTTGGTGACGTAGTCGACGGGCGACTCGTCCCCGCTCGCCTCCGTGACGGTGCTGCGCACCAGCCGACCGCTGCCGCGCGGCTCGCTCTTGGGCTGGACGGTGAAGCGCCCGCCCGTCGCGGCGCTCAGCCGGGTGGCGTAGGTGGCGGTGAGGTAGGGGCCGAACGCCTCGACCAGGGCCGCCTGCTTGGCCGCCGGGATGTCCTTCCAGCGTGTGCCCACCGCGAGGCGCAGCATCGCCGGCAGGTCGAAGGCCTGCGCCATCGGTCCGGACAGCACCTCGACCCGCCCGGGCACGTCGGGGCGCTTGAGCGCCTCCTGGAAGGCCTCGGTCATGCGCTTGACCGAGGCCACGGCCGCGTCCTCGGCCGCAAAGGCCGGGCCGATGGCGGGACTCAGGCCCACGCTGATGGCCGCAAGGCCGGCCGCGACGAGGCCCGCGCGCAGGATCTCGCGTCGATTCGGCACTGGCTCATTCTCCCCTGGTTGCGTCGCCGGCCGGGCGGCCGGCCGCGCCCGCGTAACCGTAGGCCGGGGCCGGATCGAGGCGCGCGGGACCGAGAACGGCCCGCAGCGACGAACCGAGGCCGGCGCCCGGTGCCGGCGCGGACCCGGGGGCCGGGGCCGCGGCCGCCCCCTGCGCTTCGAGGGCGTGCCAGAGCAGCAGGCTCGGCAGCCCGACCGCGAGGTCGGCGAGACGCTTGACGAGGGAGAGGGCGAGCGCCGCCTCGGCGGGCACGCCGAACACCGCGCAGAGCGCGATCAGCCCCCCCTCCTGGGCGCCGAGCGCGCCCGGAACCGCGAAGGCCGCCCCCCGCACCGCCTGCGCGAGGCTCTCGATCACCACCGCCTCCGCGAAGCCGATGTCGTAGCCCATGAAGCGCAGGACGACCCAGACCTCCAGGGCGCCGATGATCCAGCCGATCATGTGCACGAGGCCGGCCGAGAGGATGCGCCGCGGGCGGCCGTAAAGGCCGCGCAGGTTGTCGTACAGCACCTCGACGGCGCCGAGCGCCTGCCACTCGCGCCCGCCCGCGAAGCGCCGCAGCACCGTCTGGACGAGGCGGTGCCCGGAGCGCCGCTGCACGAGATAGAAGGCCCCGAGCGCCGGCGCCGCGACCGCGAGCCCGGCCGCCACGGTGTGCACGATCGGCCCGTCGCCCCCGAGCCTCACCAGGATGGCGAGCCCGAGCACCGTGAACAGGAACTGCGTGGCGGCCTGCACCATCAGGTCGACGAACATGCCGGCGCCCGACAGGCCGCCCGCGACGCCCCGCTGCGTCAGGAGGCGCGCGCCGATGAGGTCGCCGCCGACCTGCGCCACCGGCAGGAGCGTGTTCACGCCCTCGCGCACGAAGCGCACGTCGATGCAGGCCCGCAGGGACGGCCGGGTCGCGGCGGGGAAGACCACCCACCAGCCGAGGCCCGCCCAGGCCACGGCGACGAACCGGGCCAGGATGACGAGCGCCACGCCCCAGCCGGCGGCCCAGGCGGCGGCGGCCACCGCCTCCGGTCCCGACGACACGAACAGGCCGACCACGGTGCACAGGCCCACGACCAGGGCCAGTGTGGTGAGATGCTTCATGGTCCTCTTTCTGTCGCGATAGCCGGCACCGCCACCCGAACAGGCGCGCTATTCGTGCAACGGGTGCGGTGCAAAGCATCGGCGCCCCTGGGCCGGACGTTGCAGCTCCGCCACGCCTTGTCTATCACCGCCCGGACACAGTGCTGGGTAAACCAGACGTGCGGGCGGTTCGACCGAGATCGTCACAGATCGCCCCAAGTTATTGGCAATGCGCGATTTTTCCCGCCTGCCGGCGAAAACCGCCGGGCCGCGGGCGCGCCCGACAGCGGCCGATTTGCAACGGCCGCAAGGGGGATGACAGGTATGGACCGGGACACGACCATCGACAGCGGGCACGAGGTGCTCGACGAGGCCGCCGGCCGCGAGATCCTGAGCGCCGGCACGGCCCGCCCGCCTCAGCCCCAGTCGCCCGTGATGGCCTGGAACGAGTGGGATCCGCTGGAGGAGGTCATCGTCGGCTCGCTCGACGGTGCGACCATCCCGACGCACCACCTCACGGTCATCTTCAACCTGCCGCGGGCCGCCCAGCCGTTCTACCGCTTCGCCTCGGGCTGGCGGTACCCGAAGTTCATGAAGAAGCTCGCCCAGCAGGAGCTGGACGGCTTCATCAAGATCCTGGCCGGCGAGGGCGTGACGATCCGCCGTCCGGACTCGATCGACTTCTCGCGGAAGTTCAAGGCGCCGCGCTGGTCCTCCCGCGGCTTCTGCGTCGCCTGCCCGCGCGACCCCTACCTCGTGATCGGCGACGAGATCATCGAGAGCCCGATGTGCTGGCGCTCGCGCTACTTCGAGGGCGATGCCTACCGCTCGCTGTTCAAGGAGTACTTCCGGGCGGGCGCCCGCTGGACCTCGGCGCCGCGGCCGCAGCTCACCGACGAGCTCTACAACTACGATTACCGGGTGCCGAACCTGAAGGCCGGCGAACCGATGCAGTTCACGGTCAACGAGTTCGAGCCGGTCTTCGACGCGGCCGACTTCGTGCGCTGCGGCCGCGACCTGTTCGTGACCCGCTCCAACGTGACGAACCTGATGGGCATCGAGTGGCTGCGCCGCCACCTCGGCTTCGGCTTCCGCATCCACGAGATCGAGAGCCGCTGCCCGCAGCCGATGCACATCGATTCCTCGTTCATGCCGCTCGCCCCCGGGAAGGTGCTGGTCAACCCGGACTACATCGACGTCGAGAAGCTGCCCAGCGTGCTCAAGACCTGGGACGTGCTGATCGCGCCCCGCCCCGACCCGGTCGAGGGCTTCATGAGCAAGATCTCGATGTGCTCGCCCTGGACCTCGATCAACGTGCTCGCCATCGACGAGAAGAAGATCGTGGTCGATTCGAGCCAGCCGACGCTGATCAAGGCGCTGAAGGATTGGGGCTTCGACCCGATTCCGACGCCGTTCCTGTCCTACGGCCCGTTCGGCGGCTCGTTCCACTGCGCCACCCTCGACGTGCGCCGGCGCGGCACGCTGAAGTCGTACTTCTGAGCGAGGCCCGGACGCGGCGCTCCGCCGCGTCCGGGGATTTCCGGCCGTGATCCGAAGGCCGCCGCCCGATGCTCGGCCGTGCTGCCGCGCCTGGTCGCGGCGGGCCACGCCGCGCACGCCCTCGGGCGCGTCATCGGCGCGGCGCCGCTATCCCGAGACGACCTGGATCGGGCGGCGACGTCGCCGCCCTCGGCGGTACCGACGCGTGGCACCCGGCGATCGCCGGCTGCGACCCGGTCGTGAACGGCGCCGGCATGCTGCAGGACGGCCCGTGCGACGACCTGCGCGCCGTGCGGGCGCTGGTCCGGGCCTGCCTGGAGGTCGCGATTTACGAGGCCGTGCAGGACTTTGCGGTCGACGCCTGACCCGACGCGCGAACCGCCTTCATGCGCGCAAAAGCCCAGGCCGACGCGGTGCTGGCCAGCCTGGACCTCGACTGGACCACCTCGGCCGGGCTTGGTGCCGGTGTCGACCGCCTGTGGCGGCCGCGCCGTGCTGCGGACGGTCGCCTGCGTGCCGCTCGCCCTTCCCCGGCTACGGCCTCGTCGGGTCGGCCGGCCGCTCACCCACAGCTGGATCCTTCGCTCGGCCGGGCTCCGCGGCCTCGTCGGCCTGTCCCGGCCGCCGGTGGTGGGGATCCGGCCCGGCGGCCTGGCGCGAACCGCCGCGGCCCAAGGACAGCCGTTGCGGCCCGCCGACGAGCGGCTGTTCCGGATCTGGTTCGCCTGCGGCTGGCCGGCCATCGCGGCGATGCCGGCGATCCTCCGGCTCATGGCCAACTCAGGAGGCCAGCCGCTCCGTCCCGTCTGAGGGCCGCAGCGGCCGGCGACGCGCCCGTTACGGCCGGCCGGCGGGCGGGCCCTTGTCGGTCCAGTCCGGCGGCAGGCCGAGGGAATCGCCGATGATGCCGTCGATCCCGGGCGCGCGGCCGAAGGCTTGGCAATCCGGGTCGCGGGGCATCTCGCCCAGCACCGTGACGCGGACGCGGTCGTAGGTCGGGATGGTCAGCTCGGCCTGGAACGGATCCTCGCCGGTGGCGAGGAGATAGCCGAAATCCTGGCCGAAATCGCCCGCGAGGTCGTAGGCGTCGGATGCGACCGAGAACCGGGCTTGGTTGGTGAAGGAATTGGCCGCGCCGGCCCAGACGATGGCGGCGCGCTGCTGGCGGCGCGCATCCAGCGCCTCGGCCTCCACGGTCAGGTCGCCGAGCCCGATCGGCAGGCGCGGGACCGGGACCTTGCCGACGGTGTCGGCGAAGCCGACGCCCACCTGGGCGGCGATGGAGATCGCCGCGGAGGCGCCGATGGTGGCACCCTGCGCCGGCACGTTGCTGAGGCCGACGCGGGTGACCGCCGAGCGCACCGTGAGGTCCGCCGGCCCGGACGAGACCACGTCGTAGCGCAGGGAGAGTTCGTAGCAGAGCGCGCGGTCCGCCGCGTTGGCGATGACCCGCCGCTCGACCGGCGTCAGGCCGGGCCCCGACACCACCTCGCTGAAGGCCGTGGGGATGATGCGCACGGTGCGTGCGCCCGCGAGCGCCGCCCGGTCGACGAAGAGCCGCGACTTGGAGGCGGTGGTCTCGCTCGCCTGCAGGCGGTCGTAGCGGGAGATCAGGCCCGCCTCGGTCAGCCTCGGCGTCCCGCACCCGGCGCTGGCCAGGAGGGCGGCCGCGGCCCCGAACTGGACGGCCCGCGCCTTCAGGACGGCCTTGCGCACCTTCCGCATTCGCTCGCTTTCCTGGATGAGGGACAGGCCCGTCCCACGAGGTGCCGCGGGTCCGCAGGCGGACGCGACGCGGCAAGCCTAGCCGTTCGGGCCCGGCCGGAGAAGCGCGCCGGCTCCCGGCGGGCCGCTTCGGCCCGCGCTGTTACGATTCAGCCACATCGGGGCGGGGTGCGGCCCCGGCCGGGCGGTCAGGCCGTGCGCGTCGCCCGGCGCCACGCCGCGAGCCCGATCCCGAGCGCCAGCGCGACCTGCAGGAAGCTGCCCTCCCCGAGGTAGCGCGAGCCGAGATCGAACTGCACGGCGAGGCGGACGATGAGGCCGAGCCCCATGAAGCCGAGGCAGGCGGCGAGGGCGGCGAGGAGGAGCGCGACGAAATCGTTCATGGCTCTGGGCCCGGACGAGGGATCCGAGAAGGGCCGTGCAAGGGCCGCGCCAGCGACGGCCGGAGGCTTCCGCCGGCAAAGGATGAGTGCCCCCGCTGCCCTCAGGCCGGCTTCGTCGCCTGCATCGAGGGACGCACGTCGAAGCCCTCGAACCACGCCGCGGCGGCGGGGAAGCGGGCGCGCCAGTCGAGGTCGGCGAAGCGCAGGTCGAGGTAGCCGAGCGCGCAGGCATACGTGATGGTGCCGATGTCGAGCCGGCTGCCGAAGCCGGGGGCGGCCGCCTCGATCCGCTGCAGCGCGCTCTCGATCTTGGCGTGCTGGCCCGCCACCCAGGCCGCAGAGCGCTCGGACTCGGCCCGCACCCGGGTCTCGTAGACGACGAGCAGCGCCGCATCGAGCAGACCGTCCCCGGTCGATTGCGCGGCGAGCGCCGCCCAGCGGGCGGGACCGGCCGGCGGAAACAGCCCGCCCTGCCCGAGATGGTCGAGGTACTCGCAGATCACCCGGCTGTCGGCCAGCACGGTGCCGTCGTCGAGGAGCAGGGTCGGGACCTGCCCGAGCGGGTTCTGCGCCACGATCGCCGCGTCGCGGTTCACCGGGTGGGCGGCGGCCGGCAACCGCTCCAGCCGGCCGGCGAGGCCGAGTTCGAGGGCCGTCACCATCACCTTGCGCACGAACGGCGAGGTCTGGGAGTGGAAGAGCTTCATGGGGGTCTCCGGGGCGGTGGCGCGGTTCCGGTCAGCGCCGGGCCGGCGTCATCATCGCCGGGCAGGCGGTTTGGCCGCGCCGGCGGCCGTGCCGGTCGCGGCCGGGCGCTCGGCCGGCGGGCGCGGGGTCTCGGCCCCGAGGCGCCGCACCGGCCAGCCGTCGCTCCACCGCTCCATGTCGGTGAAGCGCGGATTGTTCTTGAGGCTGGTCGCGTCCTGGCCGGCGAAGGCCGCGGCCGCCGCCATGTCGAAGGTCTTCCAGTAGGCGAGATAGTCGAGGCTGTCGGTGCCGGCGGCGTTGATCTGCGCCACGAGCGTGGTCTGCTCGCCGGTGAGCGCCATGTCGGCCGACCAGCGGAAGGGCGGCGGCTTCTGCTTGGGATCCTTCGGGGGCTCGGGCGGCAGCTTGATCGCCGCGGCGTCGTAGGCGGCGTTGTTGCCCGCGGGCGAGGCGAGCGTGGCCGAGAGCGCCGGGAAGCCGTGGTCGTCCGAGAGCGCCCGCAGGAAGAGCTTGCGGTCGGCCGGCACCCCGCTCGCCTCGCGCAGCAGGCGGCGCGCCGCGAGGTCCGCCGCCCGTGCGTCCCGGTCGCCGATCACCGTGACGATGAGCGTGTTGGGGGCGATCCGCGCGAGGTCGTGCAGGGCGATGCCGCGGGACTTGTCGTCCCGGGCGATGCCGCCGGGCATGGCCCCGAAGATCAGCCGCGGCACCGGAAGGCCGGTCTCGGCGGCGTGCGCCGCGAGATTCGCGGCGATCGGCACCCCGGCGAGGTGGCCGATCAGGGCCACCCGGGTCAGGTCGGGCTTGGCCTCCGGATCGGTCGCGAGGCCGGCGAGCGCGTCCTTGACGAGCGCCGCCGCCAGGGTGCTGGCATCGGCCGGGCGGGTGCGGTTGACCTCCTGGAAGCGCGGAAACAGCACGAGCGAGCCGGACTTGGCGAGGTGCTCGATCCAGGCCCCATAGGCCTGCGGGCTGGTGGCGCCCCAGGCATGCAGGAAGATGACGACCGGGCGTCCCTGGGCGGGGGCCGGCGCATTGGCGTAGAACGCGAAGGTCACGGCGCCGGCGCGGCCGAGGGCCCGCTTGGTGACGGTCTGCGCCGCATAGGCGGCACCGCCCGGGCCGTCCTTGGGCTGGGGCGGCGGGGTGGCGGCCGCGGCACCGCCCTGCCCCGCGGCGAGGCCGAGCGTCAGCAGGACGACGCGAGGGAGGCGGAGCAAGGGGCGCATGAGACGAGGAGGATGGAGGCGAGGAGGCAGGAGAGCCGGGCCGACGGATCCGCTCAACCCACACCTTTTCGGGACCGATCACAAGGTCTTATCGGTGAGCCCCGACCGGTTGCGCACGCCTGTCGCTTCCGCGGTACAGTCGCGCGGTCCCGTCGCTCAGCCGCGCTGGCCCGCCTCCGGGTCAGCCGGCGCCAAGCGGTTGATGAGCCGGTTCAGCTCCTCGGGCACGGGCTCGTCGACCACGTCGGTGTAGAGCGCCCGCAGGTCGTGCCCGAGTTTGGCGAGCAGCAGGGCGTCGGCCAGCGACGTGGCGGTCGCGTGCGTCTGTCCAAAGCTGGCTGCGTGGTTGCTCGGAATCAGCTTCATCTGCGGTCTTCGGGCGAATGCCCTGTCTCCCCCGTGAGCGGCGATGACTCAGGAAATCACGAGTCACAACGCGGCTCGGCCGGGTGGGTTGCGCAGCAACCGCGAGGAACTCGCGGGCCGCTGCTCTGGCGAGCATCAACCCTGACGCCGAGGCCGAGAGAGGTTGTAGGACGAGGCATGCGCCTTGGACGTGCGTGCCCGCACGGGCGGCACGGCGGGACCCGGAGGTCTTCTTGCGAAAAAGCCGCGGAATCCGTCCGCGACGAGCAGCTACCCGGCGTTCGCGTCTCCGACGGGCGAGCGCCCGCTGTGGTAGCCGGCCGCCTGCTCGACGAGGGTCAGGATGTCCAGCGCCCGCCACGGTTTCGGGATGAAGGTCGCGGACATGCGCAGGTCGCTCGGCTGGTCGCCCGCGTCGCCCGAGGTGAGGAGCACATGCACGCGCGGCCACGTCACGCCGATGATGCGCGCCAGTTCGAAGCCGCCGATCGGGCCCGGGGTTCTCACGTCGGAGAACACCACGTTCACCTCCTCGCCCCGCTCGCGCAGGATGGCGAGCGCCTTCTCGGCGGTCTCCGCCTCGATGACGCGGAACCCCGTTTCCTCGAGGAGCGTCGCCGCGAGGAAACGCTCCTCCGGCTCGTCCTCGACGACCAGGATCACGGGTTGCGTCTTCGCGCCGGCATCGCTCATAGGCATGGAACGGGCGTCCGGTCCAACGGTTGCATAGGTCCGCACCGATCCGAGGCGGCGCTCACGAAAGCTTGACCACAGACGCATCATCCTGCCCTTGATGGCGCGAATCAAGGTCCGGCGGATGGCCGCCGGACTCTGGCTGCGCCCCTGTGCCGTCTCGGGCACGCTTCTCCCGGCGGCGCGGACGCGCATGATGCGGCCCAAGCCGGCGCCAGCAAGGCGAACGGCGCCGATGCCGTTCACGATTGCGACAATGCCGCCGAGGTCGGCCGCCCTGCCCGGCGGTCGAAGCGAACGGCCCGGGCGAGGTTCGCCCGGGCCGCCGACGATCTGCGCATGGGCGGGGCGGCCGCGTCAGGCTGCCGCGGCCTTGCGGCTCTTGGCCGGCCAGCCGAGGCTGACGAGGCGCTGCTTGGCGTGCTCGCGCACCTCGTCGCGCAGGCCCGGCGCCAGGGCGGCGAGGACGCGCTGGGTCTCGGGGTCGAGCATCAGGTCCGTCACCGCGTTGATGCTCTTGGCCTTGTCGATCCGGGCCCTGAGGTCGCTCTCCGCCGAGGCGCCATCGAGGATTGGAGCGGCCTCCTCATCGGGATTCTCCTGGGGATGCTCCTGGAGCCTCTCCTCGGCCGCCCCGGGCTGCGGAGCCGGCTCGGTCCGGGCGGCTTGGCTGCGCGCCGGCTGCAGGTCGGGGCGGGAAGCCTTGAATTCGTCCGCCTCATCCTCGGAGTAGAGCAGGCCGTGCAGGCCGGCGAGCTTGAGGATGACCCGGTCCTTGGCCCGCTTCTCCGCCATCGCGAAGACGTAGGCCGCCTGCTTGCCGGAGACGCGGTAGTTCACGCCGATCAGGGCTTCGCCGATCGACCACTCGGTGCGGTCGCCGGTCGGCCCCGGCATGTGGCCGGTCACCAGGATCACGGCCTCGTCGCGCTCCGCCCGCACGATCACCGGCGCATCGAAGCGGATGCGGGCCTGCACGGCGATGCGCTCCAGCGCCTTGTGGTAGATCACGGCGGTGCCCTGCACCCGCCAGACGTTGCCGGCCAGCGGCTCACCGTAGGTCGCGAGAATCTCCGCGATCTGCTTGTCGGTCGTTGCGCTCATGCGATCGATCTCACCTGCTCGAAGGCGGCCGGGGGTGCGCTGCGGCGCCTGCGGCCACGGCGATTCTTATAGCACGGCGCCTCGCGGCGAGCGAGTGTTTTCGCTCGATCTGTAGAAGCAAAGCCGCTCCGGCTCTGCGCATTTTGTCCCAGCCCGCAGCGCCTATCCGACGCCGATCCGCAGCCGATCGGACGAAAGCTCCAGACGAGACCGATCGGTTTCATCGTGCGGGGATTGTCCTGCCGTTGACCTGCGGGCGTGTGTTCGCTAATCGTTCTTCTTGTCCAATGCGGCGAGATCTTTGCGAGCGGGTGCCCTGTCCCGGCGCAGCGCCGCGCTTCCGGGAGTGTCCTCCGGCCATGAGCGCCCCTCGCCCGCACGATTCCGCCCTGATGCTCGACCGGCCGGGGACACGCCGCAGCGCGGTGCGCACCCATTCCCGCCGGTCCGGCGTGCCGGCGCTCGCGGCCCCCCGCATGGCGCTCGTGGCCGATTTTCTGGCGATCGCGGCCCTTGATCCCGCCGTGGAGGCGCTGCGCCCCGGCCCGGCCCCGGCGCGGCTCCTCGTCGGGGGCGAGAGCCTGGAGCATGCCGCGGATTTCGAGCAGACCCGGACGGACGAGCCGGGCCTGCTCGTCGACGTGGTGGCGGAGGCGGATCTTCCCCGCCATCCCCTGCGTGTCGCCTACGTGGCGGGCGAGCCGGTGGTGGCCGAGGACGGGCGCCGCTTCGTCATCGAGAGCGCGGCCTCGCTGCGGGCGGAGCCCCGGATCTCCACGGTGCGGCTGGTGATGGCCTGCCGCCGCACCGTCGTGTCGGCGGGCGACCGGGTGCGGATCCTGCACTACCTCGACGAATGCGGCACCGGCCGCCTCGTCGAGTGCGCCGCGGTGGTCCAGAACGCCCCGGATGGGGTCGCCGCCGTGCTGGCGCTCGCCGTCGAAGGTCTGCTCGCCATCGACGTCAGCCGCCCGATCCTGCCCGAGACGCCGGTGCGTCGCCGGCCGCTGCCCGCCGCGGACCCGTTCGGCTTCTGAGGCCCCGTCGCGGCCTCACGCGCCGGTTCCGAACGCTTCGGCAAGTCCTTGAGGACGCGGACGATCGGGGCCGGGATCAGACGTGCACCTGCCCGTCCTCGCCGTCCCGCCGGCCGGCGGACAGGCCCACCGCCAGGAGCCAGCCGTAGAAGAGCGCGACCGCCCCGAGCACCAGCCAGCCCGGGAGGGGCCCCAGGGCCGCGTTGCCGACGACCTCGCCGGCCGAGTGGACCATCTCGCCCCGGCCCGCCTCCTGCAGCCGGGCCGAGGTGATCTTGAGCACCCAGGCGAGCGCCAGGATCACGAACATCCAGCCGTAATTGCGCCGCAGCCGCCGCGCGAAGGCGTCCGCCAGGCTGATGTGGAACTCCGGATGACGCAGATCCGCGCCGAGCGCCGCCCCCCAGTCGCCGGTCTGGTCCGGACGCGGGGCGAAGACCTGCGCGTAGTAGCAGCGCTCCAGCCGGCGCACCCGGTGGCGGTAGACGTCGAAGAAGCGGTAGCGCCGGGCCTCGATGCCGAGCAGCAGCAGCACCAGCAGCATCGCGAACAGCAGCACGCCGTGATGCGCGGTCGGGGTCGAGAGCGACACCGAGAGCATGGCGGCGATGACCGTGATGGCCCAGTTGGTGGTCCGGTCGATGCGGTCGCGCCAGCCCGCCATGCGGGCGATCTCGGCCCGGTGGTAATGGGCGAGCACGGTGATGATCTCGGCGGGCGTGCGCGGATACGGGACCGGCGCGTCCGCAGCCCCGCGCGCGGCCTCCGGTCCGGTCGTCATGGCGTTCCCTCCCTGGGTCCCGTCCGGGCCGGATCCGGCCCGCCCGCATCATGGCGCGCGGAGGCGGAATCGAAAGCCCGGGTCACCCCGCCCGGCGCGCCACCGCTTCCTCCACCAGCGAGCGGATCGCCGCGCGCACCGGCTCCGGGGTGCCGTCGCGGGCGAACTTGGCCTCGATCTCCTCGCGGATCAGCGCGCCGTCGTCGCTGCGGGCGAGGTCGGTGGCGGTCTCGGCCCGCAGGAGCGACACGAAGGCGCTCTCGACCGGCGCCGCCTCGGGCCGGGCCGGGGCCACTTGGCGGCCCGTGAGGTCGAAGACGTCGGGACGGTGCGGCAGGGGTTCGGGCGTCAGCGAGAGATCGGGCGCGACGATCCAGGCCGCGGGTTCGTGGGCGAGGAGATCGACCGAGCCGCGGGTGATCGTGCCGGGGTTGAACCACTGGGTGCCGCCGATCCCGACCGGCCGGTGGCGCCGGTGGACGTGGCCGTTGACCGCCAGGGCGCAGCCCGCGACGGCGTGCGGCGGCACGGCGCCCGGATAGCCCGCCCCGAAGGCGAGGTCGTGGTGGGTGAGCCAGACCACCGCCTCGGCCCCGGGCAGGAGCCCGCGCACGTCGGCGGGAATCGCCTGCCCGTAGGGCGTGGCGCCCAGGCCCACGCGCCGGCCGCCGAGGTCGAACAGCGCGGCGGGGCCGGATTCCGGCACGGCGTCGAGCACGTCGCTGAGCGCCAGCACCGCGAGGCTGTCGCCGTCCGAGAGGCGCGCGTGGCGGATGTCGTGGTTGCCGACATTGGCGAGCGGGCGGTGGCGGAAGGCCTTCAGGATGCGCACGAGGCGCGCCTTCAGGCTCTCGTCGGGCTCCACCGGGTGCTCGAACAGGTCGCCGAGCAGCACCGGCGCGAGGTCGCGCGCGTTGGCGAGCGCGACGCAGTGGTCGAGCTTGGCCAGGATCGGGCCGGGCCAGTCCGGGTCCTTGCGCCGGCCGGGCTTGCGCGAGGAGACGTGCGGATCGCCCACCAGCAGCAGGCCCGCGCAGGCGAGCGGGGCGGCCTCCAGCCGTTCGTGCCCGAGGATCATGCGGCCTCCGGATGGGCCGGGCCGTGGCGGTGGCCGTCGAGGAGCGCGCCGGCACCGGCCGGGCCGCCGCAGGCCGGGCAGCGCCCGCCGGTCCGGGCGAGCAGCGCCGCCGTCTCGGTCTCGACCTCCGCGAGGCCCGCCTGCGCCGCGGCGAGGCGCCCGTGCGCCGCCGCGAGCCGGTCCGCGAGGGCGGAGAGGCGCGCGGCGAGGCCGACGGCCGGGCCGTCGGGCGCGAGCACCGGGGCGGCCGGCACGTCGGCCAGGGCCTGCGCCCGGCCGCGGGCGCGGGTCAGCTCGCCCGAGAGGCGCGCCAGGGCGGCGGCGTGGCCCTCGGGTGCCGCGCTCGGGCGCAGGCTCGGGGCCGCCGGCAGGCCCGCCAGGGCGGTCCTCCGCGCATGCGCCGCCGCGAGGTCGCGCGCCGCCGCGGTCAGGCGCCGGGCGAGGCCCTCGCGGTGGCGCGCCTCGGCCAGGGTGCGGCCGAGCTCCGCCACCGCCTCGGGCGGGGGCAGCGCGCGCACGGCTCCGGCCCGTGCCGACGCCGCCTCGCGCCCGGCCGCGAGCGTGGCCAGGGCGAGCGCCCGCGCCTCGATCGCGCGCAGGCGCCCGGCCCCGCGGGCGAGCGTGCCGGCCGCGCGGCGCAGGTCCGCCACCGCCGCGGCGAGCGCGTCGAGATCCGCGAAGGGCGCGAGCCGCTCGCCCAGAACCGCGAGGCGCCGTTCGCCCTCGCGCACGACGCGCTGGTCCTCGGCGATCCGCTCGCGCTGGAGCGCCTGCATGTCGCGGACGTAGCCCGCCTCGCGGCCGATCGAGAGCACGGCGGAGCGCTTCGGCGCCTTCTCGCCGAGCAGGAAGACCGGGAATTTCTGGTGGGCGACGTGGACCTCCAGATCCTCCACCCGGGTGATGCCGAACAGGCGGTCGACCCAGTCGGGCACGTCGCGTCCGCCGGTCTCGCAATGCGTCCCGTTCTCGACCGCCACCGACCCGTCGGGCTCGTGCAGCGACCACAGGTTGACCGGGCTGCGCTTCGGCCGGCGCACGAAACGCAGCAGGCGCCCGCCCGCGACCCCGATCTCGATCCGGGCCGCCGCGGCGCCGGCCCGCACCAGCCCGTCGCGGGCCTCGCCGTAGAACACCGCCCGCAGGGCCCGGATCACCGTGGACTTGCCGCGGTTGTTGGGGCCGACGAGGGCGTTGACCCCCGGGCCGAGCGGCAGCGTGGCGTCGGCGAAGCCCTGCACGTCCACGAGGCGGATGAAGCGGAAGCCCGGGTCGCCGGGGGACCACGCCGCCGCGCAGGCCTCCGCCGGCCCGTCGACGAGGACGCCGCTCCCCGGGTGGCCGCCGATGCGGCTCACCTGCGTGGCCGGCCCGAAGCCCGAGACGTCGTGGTGGGAGATCGCGAGGCATTGCAGCCCCAGCCGCGCGGCGCCGTCCTCCAGCACCCGGTAGAAGGCCGGCACCCGGTCCGGGGCGATCCAGCAATCGGCCTCGTCGAGGGCGATGAAGCGACCGATTCCGGCCTTGACCACCGCGATCAGCCGCAGGCCCGTGCCGACCACGTTGGTCATGGCGCCGCCGTTGTCCTCCAGCACGTCCTCGCGCCCGCCATCCGGGCGCAGGAGGCCGATGTCGAGGGCCGGCAGGCCGCGCTCGGTGGTGAGGTCGAGCGAGACCGGCTTCTCCCCCGGCAGCACCTCCTGCACCAGGGCCGAGAGCAGGGTCTCGAAGCGCGCGAGGCTGCGCTGGTGGACCTCCTGCTGCAGGTCGCGCAGGCAGGCCTCGATCGCGTCGCGCAGGTCGAGCCGGCCCTTGGCGGCCGCCACGCTGCGGATGAGCGCGTCCCGTTCCTCGATCAGGGCGGCGCGGCGGGCCTCGGCGAGGCCGAGCGCCCGGGCGAGGCGCTCGGCGGCCTGCGCCGCCTCCTCGGGGGCCATCTCAGCGGCTCCCGGGGCGATCGGCAGCCTGCTCGGCCAGGCAGTCGAGGCGGTCCTGCACCTCGCGCAGGCCCTGCGCGAAGGCCTCCACCGCCCGGGCGTTCTCGGCCCGGGCCGCCTCGATCATCGCCCGGATCGCCGCCTCGTCGTCGGTGCCCAGCTCCTCCCGGGCCTGGGCGCGGGCCGCCTCCAGCTCGGCGGTCAGGCGCTCGACGTCGCTCTCGGCCCGAATCCGGTCGGCGCGCAGGCGCTCGTAGGCGGGCCGCAGGGCCTCCAGCCGCTTGAGCGCCTCGGCCTCCTGGCTCGTCCGGCTCCGGTCCATGCTGCTCCCCGCTCCGACTGGTCGTGAACGCCTCAGGTGGCATCCCGCGCGGCCGCCCGCCAGAGGTCCCGCCCGGCCCGCCATCGTTCCGGGATTGTTCGCGCAAACCCGTTGACGGATGCCCTGATTCGTCTCACTGTTCGGCATATGTTCCATAGATCGGGCCCGGACGCCACGTGGCACGCGCCCGCACCGGAGGCCGATATGCCGACGAGCTGGCCGACCCCGCCGTGTTCCTCCCGCCCGGGCGATGCGGTCCTGTTCGAGAACCGGGACTGGGTCGTCTCGCGCGAGGGCCTGGAGCACCGTGCCACCGGCTACTTCATCGCCCGCGAGACCCTGCCGGCCCGGCGGGCGGACGGCTACTGGGACTGGCCGCTGCAGCTCTCCGAGAAGACGTGGTGCGGCGTGCGCAGCTTCCGCGAGGCCTTCCTGGCGGCGCTCGACGCCGGCGGCATCGCCCCGGATTCGAAGCTCACCCTCTCCTTCGCCCTCGGCTTCGGCACGCGCCTGCCGGGGCCGGACACCGAGGAGTTCACGGCCCTGGCCGACCTCGTGCGCTTCGCCGCGCCCAAGTCCAGCGCGGCGGCCACGCCCGCCCCGCGCCGCCCGGCGCGGGCGCTCGCGGTCGGCGCCTGATCCGGTCGTCTGCGCAGCCTGGTAGCCCGGCCCGTCGCGGCGCAGGCCGCCTCACGCGTCCTGCCGGTCGCGCGCCGGCACCTCCACCGGGCCGACCTGGGCGACGCGCAGGCCCGCCGCCATCGCCTGGAGCCGCGTCTGCGGATCCTCCGGCTGGATCACGCCCGCCGACATCACGAGCTTGGCCGCATCGTCCACGCTGATCGGCACCTCCAGCACCTCGGAGCGCGGCAGGTAGAAGAAGAAGCCGGTGGTCGGGTTGGGGGCGCAGGGCAGGAAGACCCCGACATAGTCGCCGGCCGGCGGCAGCGCCGCCTGCACGTCCGGACCGGCGGGGGCCGAGAGGAACACCACCGACCACGTGCCCTTCACGGGGAATTCCACCAGGCCGACGGTGCGGAACGAGGTGCCCTTGGCGGAGAACAGCGTCTCGAACACCTGCCGCAGGCCGCGGTAGAGGCCCGAGATCACCGGGGTGCGCGCGAGCAGCACCTCGCCGAACTCCACCACCGAGCGCCCGACGAGGTTGGCGGTCAGCGCCCCCAGCGTGGTGAGCGCCACGAAGGCGATGAGCAGCCCGAGGCCCGGGATGCTGAAGGGCAGGTAGTGGTCCGGCAGGTAGGCCGAGGGGACCAGCGGCTTGACCCAGCCGTCGATCAGGCTGATGCACCACCACGTGATGTAGATCGTGATCGCCAGCGGGCCGGCGACGATGACGCCGGTGAAGAAGTAGTTGCGCAGGCGGCCCCGGACACTGACGCGCTTGCGGGTGTCCACCTCGGGGATCGACGGAGACGGATCCTGCACGCTCTCGCCCTCACCAGCGCAGGCGCCCCCTGCCCCCGCACAGGTAGCGGTTTGCTGCGCTGCGCTCAAGGCGGCGCGCGGTGATGCGCCCTCCGGTCGAGCCCGGCGCCGTGCGGGCGCTCCTGGAGCGCGCGCTGGCCGATCCGGCCGTGGCCTGGACCTTCGGCGGCTACGGGGCGGCGCTCGCCCTGCGGCGCGACCCCGGCGAGGCGGCCGTCCCGCTCGCGGGCCGGCTCGGCTGGGCGACGTCGCGCGCGGCGCTCGCCTTCGCGCCGGGGCCGGGACTCGTCCCGTTCGCCTACGAGACGGCGCTGGGCGGCCGGGACTGGAGCCACGCGGTGGCGCTGTGCCGGCCCGCGGCCGCCTGCACCGGCGTCGCGCCGGGCGGCGTCACGGCCTGCGGCCCGGACCGCGAGGCGGCGCGTCCGCAGGACCGCGAGGCGCCCCTGTTCGATCTCGGCCTCGGCCTGCGGCAGGCACGGGTGCTGCTGAGAGCGGCCGATCCCGCGGCGGCCGCCATCCTGCGGGCGGCCTGCGGCCGCGCGCCGCTCGCCGACGAGGGGCTCCTCGCCGCGCTCCTCGCCCTGCCCTGCGACCGGGTCGTCCTCGCCGGCCCGCACCGGGCCGAAGCGGCACCGGACGGCCCGCGCCTGCACGTGCTGGCGAAGCTGCTGCGCCTGCGCCGCACCCATGCGGCCACGGCCCAGATCCCGCCCGGGCTGGTGCCGGTCGCCCATCTGCATCCACCCCATCCGCTCGCGGGCGGCGCGCCGTTCGACCGCGCCCGGCACGACGCCGTCCAGGCGCTCCTGGCGGAGTGGGGCGATCCGGCCCTGACGGCGCTGAAGGCCCGGGTGGCGGCGGGCGAGGCGGTCGGCGTGCCGGCCACCCGCGCCGGGCGAGCCGTCCTGCGGGTGGCGCGGGCGCAGGCCGCGTGGCTCGCGGAGGGCGGCGCGGGCCGGCCTACGCCGTCCGGCTGAGCGGGCCTTAAGCCGAGAGGGCCGCTTCCCTCGCAGGCCGTCCGAGGCTACGAGCTGTCCGGGCGGGATGTGCCGGCAAAAAAATAGGCCGCCCGTGCAGGGCGGCCCGAGTCTAGGGAGGAAACGCCCAAGAGGGCAGCAGGGCCACGACGCCAACGTCGCCCTGCGGACTCATACCTAGCCCGATTCCGACCCCGCCGACGTGCGCGAGCGCACATCGACGGCGGCGCTCCGCGGCGGGCGGCGAGTCCCGCCTCAGCGGCGCAGGATCTTGGTGACGATCCGGCCGACGAGGGTGCCGGAATCCTGATTGCGGTAATCGTGGCGGTCGCCGGTGCGGAGGTTCGGGTCGTCGTTGCCCAGGATCTTGGTGACGATGCGGCCGATCAAGCTCATGGTGATCCCCTTCATGGTCCGAGGCGCGGGGGCGCGTCTGGGAGTCAACGAGCGCGCAGGCTTCGCCGTTCCGCGCCCTCGGCGTCAGGCCCATTCCGCCATCGCCTCGAACACCAGGGCGTGACGCCCCGCCAGCGCCTCGATGTCGGTGGCGTAGCCGCCGCCGATCACGGCGACGAGCGGGATGCCCCGGCGCCATGCCTCGCCGACCACGTGGCGGTCGCGGGCGGCCAAGCCCTCGTCGCCGAGCGCGAGACGCCCGAGCCGGTCGTCGCGGTGCGGATCGACGCCCGCGTTGTAGAACACGAGGTCCGGCTGCACGGCGTCGAGGAGGCGCGGCACGTGGAGGCGCAGCGCGTCGAGGTAATCCGCGTCCCCGAGCCCGTCCGGCAACCCGACGTCGAGATCTCCCGGCACCTTGTCGGTGGGGTAGTTCTTCTCGGCGTGCATCGAGAAGGTGAACAGGTCGGGTTCTCCCGCGAGGCAGTCGGCGGTGCCGTCGCCCTGGTGCACGTCGAGGTCGATGACGAGCGCCCGCCGGATCGTCCCCTCGCGCCGGAGCGCGAGCGCGGCCACCGCGACGTCGTTGAAGACGCAGAAGCCTCCGCCTCCGGCCCGGCGTCCGTGATGGCTGCCCCCCGCGGTGCTCCCCGCCAGCCCGTGCGCCAGCGCCAGCCGGGCGGCCAGCAGCGTGCCCCCGGCCGAGGCGAGCGAGCGGCGCGCCACGCCCGCATCCACCGGCAGCCCGATCGCCCGCTCGATCGCCCGCGGCACCGAGCCGGTGACCACCTGCTCGACATACGTGCGGTCATGCGCGAGCGCGATCGTGTCGGGATCGGCCGGCTCGGGCGTGACGAAGCCCTCCCGCACCAGCCCGCGGGCGGCCAGGATCTCGGCCAGCCGACCGTACTTGCGCATCGGGAAGCGGTGCCCGTCCGGCAGCGCCGCCTCGTAGGCGGGGTGGAACACGACCGGGAGCATGGGGCCTCCTCGAAGCGGACAGGCGGGCATCGCCCACCGGCGCGGATCCCGGATCCGCGGCGAAACCGATGCAGGACCAGAACCTTGGCGGAGCGGCAGCAAGCCCCTCCGCCTCCGCCGGGATAGGGGCCCCGCCGCGTCGCGCGAAGCGCGACCGCACGCCGCAAGGCGCCCGGCCGGGGTTGAGCGCCGGCCCGGCTATCCCCAGAGTGCGCCCGCGCGCCGCGGCGTGGACACGGTTTGAACACGAAATCCGCCGACCCTAAGGGAAGGTGGGGCAACGAGCAGCCGGGGGCATGCTGGGCAGGGGACGGACGGCGCACCGCATCGGGAGACATGGCCGGCCGGGGGCGCTCGCGCTCGGCGCCTGCCTCGTGACCGGCCTCCTGGCGCCGTCGCCGGCCCGGGCCTTTGACCTGTTCGGCCTGTTCGGTGGCGAGGAGGCGCCGCCCGCCCCGCGCCCGGACGCGGTGGCCTACGCCGTGCGCATCCAGGGCGTCGCGGACGGCGACCTCCTGCCCGCGCTCCAGGACGCCTCGACCCTCTACCGCCTGCGGGCCGAGCCGCCGCCCGACGGCGAGGGCCTGCTGCGCCGCGCCGAGGCCGACGCGGTCAGGCTCGTCGACGCCCTGTGGGGCTACGGCTACTACGCCGGCACGGTGGCCTTCCGCATCGAGGACGTGCTCCTCGGCGGCGACGGGGCGGCCCGGGCGGCCGTGCGCGCCGCGGAGGCCGCCCGCAACCGCCGCCTCGCGGCGGTGCGGATCATCGTCGAGCAGGGACCGCTCTACCGCCTGCGCGGCGTTGCGGTGCGGGATGCCGCGGGCCGGCCCCTCCCCCTGCCCCCGCGCCTGACGCGCGTCGCCGAGGAGGAGCCGGCCCGCTCCGCCACGGTGCTGGCGCGCGAGGCGCGCATCGTCGATCACCTGCGCGGCGAGGGGCATCCCTTCGCCAAGGTGGTCCGGCGCGAGCCCGTGGTGGACCACGCCGCCCGCACGCTGGACGTGACGATCACGGTCGATCCGGGGCCGTTCGCGACCCTGGGGGCCGTGACGGTGCGCGGCACGCGCGACCTCGACCCGGCGGTGGTGCGCTCCTTCATCTACGCCGAGCCCGGGGATCCCTATTCCCCGGAGGCGCTGGCCGGCATCCGCCGCTCGGTCTCCCGCATCGAGGCGCTCGGCGGCGTGCGCGTGCGCGAGGGGCAGGCGCTCGACCCGGACGGCGGCCTGCCGGTCTTCGTGGACGTCACCGAGCGGGCGCCGAACCTGCTGGGCGTCTCGGCCCGCTACTCCACGGTCGACGGGCCGGGCGTGCGGGGCTACTGGGCGAACCGCAACCTGTTCGGCGGCGGCGAGAGCCTGCGCATCGATGCGGACCTCTCCTATCTCGGGCTCGGCACCGACTACTACGCGCGCCGCCGCAAGCTCGCCGGCATCGAGACCAACGGGCTCGGCGGGCGGCTCGCCGCCACCTTCGTGAAGCCCGCCCTGTTCGGCAGCCGCACGGACCTCGTCGCCGGCGCCTTCGTGGGCCGCGAGGTGCAGCAATCCTACCTCAGCGACGCGGCCGGCGGCACGCTCGGCCTGCGCCACCGCTTCAGCGACACCGTCTCGGTGCAGGGCGGCGTCGAGGGGCAGGTCGGATCCGCCCGCGATGCGCTGGGCCGCGTCGATTACCGCCTCGTCGGCCTGCCCGTCTCGGTGGCCTACGATTCCACCGACAGCCTGCTCGATCCGACGCGCGGCATCCGCCTCACCGCCTCGGCGACGCCCTATCCGGGCTTCCTCGGCTCCGATCCGGGCCTCTTCCTCGCCCGGGCGCAGGGCTCGACCTACCTCGCCCTCGACGACGAGGCGAACACCATCCTGGCCGCGCGCCTCGGCTTCGGCTCGATCAGCGGCGCGGGGCTGGCCGAGATCCCGGCCAGCCTGCGCTTCTTCGCGGGCGGCGGCGGCTCGATCCGCGGCTACGCCTACCGCACGGTCGGGCCGATCGGGCCGTTCCAGCTGCCGATCGGCGGGCGCTCGCTCCTCGAAGGCTCGCTGGAGGCGCGCATCAAGCTTACCGACACGATCGGCCTCGTGCCCTTCGTGGATGCCGGCACCGCCTTCGCGTCGAGCCTGCCGGATTTCGACGAGCCGATCCGCTACGCGGCGGGCCTGGGCCTGCGCTACTACACCGGCATCGGCCCGATCCGGGTCGACCTCGCGGTGCCGCTGAACCCCGACAAGGCGCTCAAGCAGCCGCCGGTCGCCCTCTACATCAGCATCGGGCAGGCGTTCTGATGACGGACGATTCCGGACGGATCGCGCGGCGCCCGCGTCGCGCGCCGTCACTCGGGGGCCGCGTGGCCCCGCTCGCCGCCCTCGCCCTGCTGCTGTTCGGCCTCGTCTGGCTGGGGTCGAACGCGGGCAGCCGGGCGGCCGAGGGCGAGACCACGGTGCTGGGGGGCCTGCTCTCCCGCGCGCTCTCGACGCCGGCCTCCCGGGTGTCGATCGGCGCCGTGGACGGCGCGCTGTCCTCCGACGCGACCATCCGCGACGTGGCGATCGCCGACCGCGAGGGCGTGTGGCTGCGCCTCGACCGGGCGCGGCTGATCTGGCGGCGCACCGCGCTCCTCTCCCGCCGCCTGGAGGTCGACCGGCTGGAGATCGGCCGCCTGGAGGTGCTGCGCCGGCCGCTGCCGAACCCCGTCGCCGCCACGGCCGCGGAGGACGAGTCCCTTCTCCCGGACCTGCCCGTGAAGGTCGAGGTGAAGGCCTTCGCGCTCGGCGAACTGGTGCTCGGCGAGCCGGTGCTGGGGCAGGCCGCCCGCCTCGCCGGCGCGGGGCAGGCCAAGCTCGGCAGCCCGAGCGAGGGGCTCGACCTCGGCCTGGGCATCCGCCGCCTCGACCGGCCGGGGAACGCCACCCTCAGGCTCGCCTTCGTGCCGGAGGGCCAGAGGCTCGACCTGAAGCTCGCCCACGACGAGCCCGAGGGCGGCCTCGTGGCGCGGGCCATGAACCTGCCGGGCCTGCCGCCCGTGACCCTCGACCTCGACGGGCGCGGCCCCCTCGACGCCTTCGCGGCCACGCTCGCCTTCCGGGCAGGCGACGACATCGGCGCCGAGGGCCGCGCCCGCATCGACCGGGTGGCGAAGGAGCGCCGGATGACGCTCGACCTCGCCTCGCGGATCGAGGGACTGATGCCCGGCCCCGCCGCCGCGATCTTCGCGGGCACGACCCGGCTCGACGGCGTGCTGCACTTCCGCGACGACGGCGGCACCGCCATCGACCGTTTCGACCTCGCCTCGCGCACCGCGCGCCTCACCGCGGCGGGACGGCTCGATCCCGCCGGCCGCGCCGACCTCGTCGTCCAGGCCCGCGCGCTGCCGACCGACGGCGGCGTCACCCGGGCGGGCGCGGGGGAGGTCGAATCGCTCAGCCTCGATGCCAGCCTGAAGGGCCCGCTCGCCGCCCCGCACCTGTCCGGCACCCTGCGGGCCGCGGGCCTGCGGGCGCAGGACAGCCGCCTCGACCGGGTGAGCGCCGACCTCTCGGCCGAGCCGCTGCCGCGCGGTCCCGAGGGACAGGCGTTCCGCCTCGCGGCCGATGCGGCCGTGGAGGGCCTGAGCCTCGCCGATCCGGCCCTGCGCCGGGCGCTCGGGCCGCGCGCGCGGCTGACCCTGCGCGGCACCCTGCGGCCGGACGGCGTCGCGGATCTCGCCGACCTCACGCTCGATGCGCCCCAGGCGGGCCTGCACTATGCCGGCCGGGTCGGCCGCACCGAGGTGGCGGGCCGGCTGCGCGCCGAGCTGCGCGACCTCTCGGCCTTCTCGCTGCTGGCCGGGCGTCCGCTCGCCGGCCGCGTGACCGCCGGTGCCGACCTGTCGGGCAACCCCGCCCGCACCGGCGTGACCGCCGCTATCGAGGCG
Source organism: Methylobacterium isbiliense (assembly GCF_022179325.1). Lineage (GTDB taxonomy): Bacteria > Pseudomonadota > Alphaproteobacteria > Rhizobiales > Beijerinckiaceae > Methylobacterium > Methylobacterium isbiliense. Next base: position 40,454 of record NZ_BPQQ01000015.1, read on the forward strand.
AGGGGCCAGGACCTCGCGCTCGGCACCCCCGCCCTCGACCGCACGCTCGGCCCCGTGCCGCACCTCGCCGGCCGCCTGACCCGCCTGCCCGACGGCTACGCCGCCGAGGGGCTGCGCCTGGAGGGCCGCGCCGTGACGGCGGGGGCGGAGGGCCGCGCCACGCTGGCGCAGGCGAACCTGACGGCACGGCTGGATCTCGCCGACCTCGCGACCCTGCACGACGATCTCGCCGGCCGCGCCGGAATGACGGCCGCCCTCACGGGCTCGCTGGAGCGCCCCGACCTCGCCCTCAGCCTGCGGGCGCCGGACGCGAGGGCGCTCGGGCGGCCGCTCGTCGATCTCGCCGCCGAGGCGAACCTGCGCGACGTCACCGGCCGCCTCGACGGCAGCCTGCGGCTCTCCGGCCGGGTCGACGGCAAGCCGCTCTCCGGCGAGGCGCATCTCGCCCGCGCCCGGGCGGACTGGGTGCTCGACCGGCTCAGCCTCGGTCTCGGCTCGGTGGCGGTGGCGGGCCGGGCGGCGCTCGGGCAGGAGAGCGGCCTCGCGGAGGCCGACCTCACCGTCCGGGCGGGCGACCTCGACGACCTCTCGGCGCTGGCGCTGACGCGCCTCGGCGGACGGCTCGACGCAGCGCTGGCGCTGGAGCGGGGCGGCGGCCGGCAGGAGGCGCGCCTGCGCGCGACGGCCGAGCGCCTGAAGGCCGGCCCCCTCGCGCTCGCGCGCCTCGACGCCGACCTTGCCGGCAGCGACCTGACGGGCGCTCCCCGCCTGCAGGGGCGGCTCCACGCCGACCGGCTGGTCGCTGCGGGCGAGACGGTCGAGACCCTGCGCTTCGACGCCGCGCCGGCCGATGGCGGCAGCGACCTCTCGCTCCAGGCCCGCGCCCGCGGCTTCACCCTCGACGGCCAGGGGCGGCTCGTCGCCGGCCCGCGGCGCCTCGACCTCGCGCGGCTCTCGGCCGTGCGCGGGGCCGACCGCCTCGCGCTGGCGCAGCCCGCCCGCCTCACCCTCGACGGCTCGGACCTCGTGGTGGAGGGCCTCGCGGTCGCGGCGGGGACCGGGCGGATCGCCCTCGACGGGCGGCTGGGCGCGCGCCTCGACGCCACCCTGGCGCTCAAGGCGGTGCCGCTGTCGCTGGCGCGCCTCGCCTCCCCCTCCCTCGCCCTCTCGGGCAGCCTCGACGGCGAGGCGGTGCTCTCCGGCCCGGCCGCGAGCCCGCAGGGGCGCTACGCCCTGACGCTGACGCGGCTCGTCACCCCGGACACCCGCGCGGCCGGCCTGCCGCCCATCGACGCGCGGGCCGCCGGCACGATCCGCGACGGCCGCGCCGGGGTCGACGGCACGGTCGCGGCGGGGCGCGGCCTGCAGGTGAGCCTCGGCGGCTTCCTCCCCGTCGAAACCGGCGGTCCGCTCGGGCTCTCGGCCCGCGGCAGCCTCGACGCCGCGCTCGCCAACACGCTGCTCTCCACCTCCGGCCAGCGCCTCGCGGGCCGGGTCGCCTTCGAGGGCGAGGCGAGCGGAACGGTGGCGGCCCCGCGCCTGTCCGGCCACGCGACGCTGAGCGGGGGCAGCTTCACCGATCCGCTCCAGGGCATCCGCCTCACCGACATCCAGGGCCGGGTGAGCGGCCGGGGCGACGCGCTGGTGATCGAGCGCCTCACCGCCGCCACCCGCAACGGCGGCAGCCTGCGGGCGGAAGGGCGCGTCGCGCTCTCCCCCGCGCAGGGCTTCCCCGGCACGCTGCGGATCGGCGGGACGCGGGCCGAGCTGGTGGCGAGCCCGCTCATGACCGCGGTGACGGATCTCGACCTGTCCCTGTCCGGTCCGCTCGCCCGCACCCCGCGGGTCGGGGGGCGGGTGGACGTGGTCTCGCTGGAGGTCGGCGTGCCCGACCGCCTGCCCGCCACCGTGCAGCCCCTGCCCGGCCTGCGGCACGTCAACGTGCCGGAGGAGCAGCGCCGGCGCCTCGCCGCGCGGACGCGCCGCGAGGCCGCCGGCCGCCGCAAGGGCGCGCCCTTCGAGGCCGCCCTCGACCTCGCGGTGAACGCCCCCGGGCGCATCACCGTGCGCGGGCGCGGCATCGACGCGGAACTCGGCGGGACCCTGCGGCTCACCGGCAGCTCCCGCGCGCCGGTGGCGAACGGGGCCTTCGCGATGCGCCGCGGGCGCATCCAGATCATCAGCCAGCGCCTCGACTTCGAGCGCGGGCGCCTGACCTTCGCGGGCGACCTGACGAATCCGGACCTCGACTTCGAAGCCCGGGCCCAGGCCGGGGACGTCACCGCCCGTATCCTCGTCACCGGCCCGGCCGACCGCCCCTCCTTCGTGCTCGCCTCCGAGCCCCCCCTGCCGCAGGACGAGGTGCTCTCGCGCCTGCTGTTCAAGAAGGCGTCCGGGGGGCTCTCGCCCTTCCAGGCCCTGCAGCTCGCCCAGGGGGTAGCGCAGCTCTCCGGCGGCGCCGGCGGTCCCGACGTGTTCGAGAGCGCCCGCAAGGGACTCGGCCTCGACGGTCTCGACGTGCAGGCCGGCGCCCGGGGCGGGGCGGCGGTCGGCCTGTCGCGGGCGCTCGGCGACCGCTTGAGCGTCGGCGTGCGCGCCGGCGCGCGGCCCGAGGACAGCGCCGCCACCCTGACCTACGACGTCACCGGCCGCATCAAGGTCCAGGGCGAGGCCGGCGCGGACGGGCGCACGGCGGTGGGCGTCGGCGCCGAGTGGGAGTACTGACGCCCGGCCGGCCCGATGGACATATGGCCCTGCCGAAGACGTTCGCCTCGACTGACGTTAAGCGAGATTACGTAATCGCGCGATTCCTGCTGGCGATGCGCCGGCGATGGCCGCATTCTGACGCAAGGGAATAAAGGTGGTCGGGCCGGGTGCATCCTGGCGACCTGGACCGAAGACTCGGTCGGTCCGGGTGATCCGCTCTGCTCCCCTCGTCAGATGTCCCGGATCCTCGCAGGACCCCGCCCATGTCCCGTCTCGATCTTGCTGCGGCCCTCGCCTGCCCGCCGCCCGCCGCGTTGCTCCCCTCCGTCCCGCGCCTCGATGGCTTCGCGGTACGGACCGACACCCTCGATCCGGCCGCCTGGGACGCGCTCACCGGCGGCTTCGCCGATGTGAGCCGCTACCAGACGGCGGCCTACGCGGACGGCCTGCGCGGCGGAAGCCGGATGAGCCACCTGCTGCTGCTGCGCGGCGGCCAGCCGGTGGCGGGCGCGCGGCTGGCGATCATCCGCCCGCCCGGCCTTCCCTCGGGCGTGGCCTACCTCAAGGAGGGTCCGTTCTGGCGCCGGGACGGCGTACCGGCCGACCCGGCCGTCTACCGGGCGGTCATCGCCGCCCTCGCGGACGAGTACGGGACGCGGCGCGGCCATTGCCTCACCGTCTGCCCGCGGCCGCACCCGCTCGGCCAGGAGACCGAGGTCCGGATCCTGCGCGAGAGCGGCTTCGCCCCGGCGCGCCATGCGCCCGGCAACGCGAGCTTCCTGGTCCGGCTTGACCCGGATGCGGCCGCCATGCGGGCGAGCCTGTCGCAGAAATGGCGCTACAACCTGAAGCTCGCCGAGCGGAACGGCCTTGCGGTGAGCTTTCGCGACCCGATGGAGGCGCTGCCCGAGTTCCATGCACTGAACGACGCGATGGTCGCCCGCAAGCGCTTCATCGACCGGGCGCCGTTGCAGACCCTGCCGCGATTGTTCCGGCAATTGCCGCCCGGGCGTTGCCTCCTCGCCTCCATCGCGCGCGACGGCGAGACGCTGGCCGCCGCGGTGGTGATCAACGGGGGCGACACCGCCCATTACCTGTTCGGTGCCAGTGCGGACGAGGCCCTGGCGCTGCGCGCCGGCTACGCCCTGCACTGGCGCATCGCCCGCCGGCTCGCCGAAGAGGGGGTGGAGTGGTACGACCTCGGGAACGGCGTCACCAATCCGGGCCTGCGCCTGTTCAAGCAGGGCTTCGTCGGACGCGACGGCGTGGTGCAGGAGCCGGCCGGCGAGTTCGACCACGCGGCGACCCTGCAGGCGCGTCTCTCCGGCCAGCTCGTCTACGGCCTGCGCGCCGGCCGCAACCGCGTCGTGGCCCTGCAGGACCGTCTCCGCCAGCGCGGCCTCGCGGCGCTGATCCGGCGCGGCCCGCGGCCGAACCCGGAGGGACAGGCGGCCTGAGCCCCCGGCCCGGCGGCGTCTCTCAGCCGCGCCGGGCCGTGAGCAGCGAGGCGGCCAGCACGCCGAGGCTGACCGTGGCGATGAGCAGGGTCGAGATCGCGTTGATCTCGGGGGAGACGCCCAGGCGCACCTGGCTGTAGAGGCGCATCGGCAGCGTGGTGGCCCCCGGCCCCGAGACGAAGCTCGCGATCACGAGGTCGTCCATCGACAGCGTGAAGGCGAGCAGGAACCCGGCGATCACCGCGGGCAGGATCAGCGGCAGCGTCACCGTGAGGAAGACCCGCGCGGGCGGCGCGCCGAGGTCGGCGGCGGCTTCGAGCAGCGAGCGGTCCAGGGTGGCCAGCCGCGCCTGCACCACCACGGCGACGAAGCAGAGCGTGAAGGTCGCGTGCGCGGCCACGATCGTCCACAGGCCCCGGTCGACGCCGAGCGCCACGAAGAGCAGCAGCAGCGACAGGCCGATGATCACCTCCGGCATCACCATCGGGGCGACGAGCAGGCCCGTGAACAGGGTGCGCCCGGGAAAGCGCCCGCGCCGGTCGAGGGCGAGCGCCGCGAGCGTGCCGAGCACGGTGGCGAGGCTCGCCGAGGCGAACGCGACCTTGAGGGTCACTAGGGTCGCGGTCACGAGCGCGCCGTCGGCCGCGAGGCTCGCGTACCAGCGGGTCGAGAACCCGCCCCAGACCGTGACGAGGCGCGAGGCGTTGAACGAGTAGACGACGAGGACGAGGATCGGCCCGTACAGGAAGGCGAAGCCGAGCGCGAGGGCGGCGAGCGCCAGGGGGTGGAGGCGCGTGCTCACGGCGGTCCCTCCAGCCGCCGCGCCTCGGCCTCGCGGAAGAACACCACCGGCCCCGCCACGATGACGAGCATCAGCATCGCCACCGCCGCGGCGAGCGGCCAGTCGCGGTTGGAGAAGAACTCGCTCCACAGCACGCGCCCGAGCATCAGGGTGTCGGGGCCGCCGAGCAGGTCCGGCACGATGAACTCGCCGATGATCGGGATGAAGCACAGGAGCGCGCCCGCCACGAGCCCGGGGGCCGAGAGCGGCAGCGTCACGGTGAGGAAGGCCTTCAGCCGGCTCGCCCCGAGGTCGCGGGCGGCCTCGATGAGGCTGCGGTCGAGGCGCTCCAGCACCGCGTAGAGCGGCAGCACCATGAAGGGCAGGTAGGCGTAGACCACCCCGATCAGGATCGCCGGCAGCGTGTTCAGGATCTCGACCGGGCGCGCGATCAGACCCAGGGCGAGCAGCGCCTTGTTGAGGAGCCCGTCCCCTTTCAGGATCGCGATCCAGGCGTAGATGCGGATGAGGAAGCTCGTCCAGAACGGGATCACCATCAGGGCGACGAGGAGCGGCTGCAGCCCCTTGGGCGCGCGCGCCATGCCGTAGGCGATCGGATAGCCGACGAGGACGAGCAGCACGGTGGCGGCGAGCGCCACCCCGAGCGAGGTCGTGGCCGCCGCGAGGTAGAGCGGGTCGGCGATCAGCGTGCGGTAGTTCTCAAAATCGAGCGCGGCCAGGAAGTCCGACCACGCGGCGACGCCCCCGTCCCAGTTCAGGACCGGCGTGTAGGGCGGCAGCGCGGTGGCCGGGTCCGACAGGCTGATCTTGAGGACGATCAGGAACGGCAGGCCGAAGAACACCAGGAGCCAGCCGAACGGCACCGCCGGGAGCAGCAGGCGGCGCAGGCGGTCGCGGCGGCGCGGGCCGGCGCTCATGCGGGCACCCGCCTTCATGCGGGCACCGGCATTCATGCCGGCACCAGGGCGGCGGCCTCGGGAGGCACGCCGAGGCGCACCGCCTCGCCGGGCGCGAGCGGCGCCGTGCCCGCGGGCGCAGTGGCCCGCAGCACCCGGCCGTCCGCGGCCCTCGCCCGGTAGAGGATCCTGTCGCCGAGATAGGTGGCGTCGAGGAGCGTGGCCGGCAGGCTCTCACCGTCGCCCTCGCCTTCGCTCCCGGGCGCGAGGCGCAGCCGCTCTGGGCGCAGCGCCAGCACGGCGCTCGCCCCCGCCTCCCCGGCCCCGTGGTGGTCGGTGCCCGTGAGCGGCCCGAGCGGCGTGTCGAGGATGCGCGCCTGACCCGCGCCGCCGGGGCCGAGGCGGCCCTCGATCAGGTTCACGTCCCCGAGGAGCCCGGCGACGTAGCGGGTCGCGGGGCGCTCGTAGAGGGTTGCGGCCGATCCGACCTGCACGAGGCGCCCGCGATCCATCACGCCGATGCGGTCGGCGAGCACCATGGCCTCGCCGGGATCGTGGGTGACGACCACGAAGGTGGTGCCGAGCCGCCGCTGGATCTCGCGCAGCTCGGCCTGGGTCGCCTCCCGCAGGGAGCGGTCGAGGGCGCCGAGCGGCTCGTCGAGGAGGAGCACGCGGGGCCGCTTGGCGAGCGCGCGGGCGAGCGCCACCCGCTGGCGCTGGCCGCCCGAGAGCCGGTCGGGCCGCCGCGCCGCCAGGCCCTCGAGCTGGACGAGGCGCAGCATCTCGGCGGTGCGGGCCGCGATCTCGGCCTTCGCCAGCCCTTCCTGCTTGAGCCCGTAGGCGATGTTGCCGGCCACGCTCATGTGGGGAAACAGCGCGTAGGACTGGAACATCATGTTCACCGGGCGCCGGTGGGGCGGCACGCCGGCGAGGTCCCGCCCGTCGAGGAGGATGCGCCCGGCGCTCGGCGCCTCGAAGCCCGCCAGCATCCGCAGCAGCGTGGACTTGCCGCAGCCCGAGGGGCCGAGCAGGCAGAAGATCTCGCCCGCCGCGAGGTCGAGGCTCACCGCCTCCACGGCCGGCACGGTGCCGAAGCGCTTGGTCACCGCCTCGAAGCGGAGTGGGGCGGGAGCGGAGGAGGCGGGGTCTGGAGGCAAGGCGGGATGGGCTTCGATCGCGTCCCTGGAGCGCCCTTACACGCAAGAACCCGGCCGGCCGTCAAGGTGGCGCGGGCCTGCCCGCGCCCCTTCCGTTAGGACCAATGTGGGGGGCCATCCCCGCTGTTCGCCGGCCGCGGGGAGGCGTATTCCGGGAGCGACACGCATCGATCCCGCGCCGCTCGCGCGGCCCGCCGGGATCCCTGCATTCTCCTCCCGAGACGTGTCGCGACTTGGCGTCTCTCTCCCTCGGCGAGAGAGACGCCCTTCCATCTCCCCTCAGTGCCCCCCGCCCCCGCCCGCACCGGGATTCGGCCGGCGGATCAGCGGCACCGCGCAGGCCATGCCGGCGAACAGCACGGTGAGCATCAGGAAGACGTCGGAGAAGCTCATCAGCAGCCCCTGCGTGCGCACCGTCCCCATCATCGCCTTGAGGGCTATCCGGTCGGGATCGCCCGCGAGCCCGGAGAAGCCGCGGGCCATCGCGTCGAGGCGCTCCAGCACCATCGGGTTGGTCCAGGTGAAGCGCTCGTGCAACCGCGCGAGGTGCAGGTCCCAGCGGTCGTTGAGCGCCGTGTTGATGAGCGCGAGGCCCACCGCGCCGCCGAGGTTGCGGGTGAGGTTGTAGAGCCCCGAGGCGTTCTTCATCCGGGCCGGCGGCAGGGTGCCGAGGGCGATGGCGTTGATCGGGATCATGCACAGCATCAGCGAGCAGCCGCGCAGCACCTGCGGCAGCAGCAGCTCCCAGAAATCCCAGTCCTTGGTGAGGCCGGTGACGAGGTAGGTCCCGACCGCGAAGCCGAGGAAGCCCCCCGCCATCATGATCCGCGGATCGACCCGCCCCGAGAGCCGGCCGGCGATCGGCGCGGTGGCGAACATGCAGAGCCCTGAGACGAACATCGTCTCGCCGATCTGCAGCGCCGAGTAGCCGCGCACGCGGCCGAGATAGACGGGGTAGAGGTAGGTCAGACCGTAGAGGCCGATGCCCATCGCGAAGCTGAACAGGCAGCCGCCGGCGAAGTTGCGGTCCGCGAAGGCGCGCAGGTCCACGATCGGCTGCGCGGCCGTGAAGGCCCGCCAGAAGAAGGCGAGGCCCGCGAGCACGCAGACGATCGCGGCCACGAACACCGCCTCCTCCTGGAACCAGTCGTGCAGCGGTCCCTCCTCCAGCACGTATTCGAGGCAGCCGAGGAAGGCCGCCATGAAGGCGAGCCCGGCCCAGTCGAAGCGACGCAGCAGGTCGAGGTTGGGCTCGTCGAAATCGACGAGCAGGTAGGTCGAGACCGTGACGAACAGCCCCGGCACGATGTTGACGAGGAAGAGCCAGTGCCAGTTGAACAGGTCGGTGAGGTAGCCGCCGACCGTCGGCCCGATGGTGGGCGCGAGCGTCGCGACGAGGCCGATCATCGGCGAGACGATCGTGCGCTTCGAGGGCGGGAAGATCGTGAAGGCCGCGGCGAAGACGGTCGGGATCATCCCCCCGCCGATGAACCCCTGCGCGGCGCGCCAGACGATCATCTGGCCGATCGACGACGAGGTGGCGCACATCAGGCTCATCAGGGTGAAGCCGCCCGCCGAGACCGTGAACATCCAGCGGGTCGAGAGCACCCGCGAGAGCATGCCGGAGAGCGGGATCGAGATCACCTCGGCGATGAGGTAGCTCGTCTGCACCCAGGGGATCTCGTCGGCGGAGGCCGAGAGCCCGGCCTGGATCTCGGCGAGCGAAGCCGAGACGATCTGGATGTCCAAGATCGCCATGAACATCCCGAACACCATGCAGACGAACGCCACCATGCGGCGGCGGTCGAGGAGCGGATCGCCCGGGGGCGGCATCGCGGCGGCGGTCATCGCGGCTACTCCCCGCGGCCGGCCGTCCGCACCGGGGCCGCCTGCGAGACCAGGGCGCCGCTCGGCGCGGGCCCGTCCTCGCCCGGGCCCCGCGTGTCGACCTGCACCACCACCGAGAGGCCCGGCCGCAGCAGGCCCTCGCGGGCGACCTCCGCCGGCACCCGCACCCGCACCGGCAGGCGCTGCACGATCTTGGTGAAGTTGCCGGTGGCGTTGTCGGGGGGCAGCAGGCTGAAGACCGAGCCGGAGGCCGGCGACAGGCTCTCGACGCTGCCGTGGATGTCGCGGCCGGGCCACGCATCGACCCGGATCCGCACCGGCTGGCCGACCCGCACCCGCGCGAGCTGCGTCTCCTTGAAGTTCGCGTCGATCCTCACGCTCTGGAGCGGCACCAGCGCGGCCACCCGCGAGCCCGGCGCCACGTAGGCTCCCGCCTCCACGGCCTTGTTGCCCACCACCCCGTCGAAGGGCGCGCGCAGCACCGTGAAGGAGAGGTCGCGCGCCGCGCGGGCGACGGCAGTCCTGAGTTCGGCCGCGAGGCTCTCGGCCTCCTTCTCCTGCGCCTCCAGCACCGCGACGTTGGCCTTGAGCGCGGCGAGCGACGCCTCGGCGCCCTTCACGGTGGCGTCGGAGCGGTCGCGGTCGGCCCGGGCCTGGTCGAGGCGCGCGCGGGCGACGAACTCGGACTGGGCGAGCTGGGTCTGGCGCTGGTAGTCGGCCGCCGCCCGCACCTGATCGGCCCGGGCGGCATCGATCTGGGCGGCGCCCTGCTGCGCCTGGGCGCGGGCCGCCTCGATCTGGCGGCCGATGCGGGCCACCGTGCTCGCCTGCGTGGCGAGCTTGTCCTCGGCGGCGCGCAGCGCGAGCCGGTAATCGCCGTCGTCGATGCGCGCGATCACGTCGCCCGCCCGCACGGCCTGCCCGTTCACCACCGGCACGGCGTCGAGGTAGCCCGAGACCTTGGCGGCGAGCGTCGCGATGTCGGCCTGCACGTAGGCGTCGTCGGTCGAGACCAGGAAGCGGCCGGTCGTATACCACCGGCTGCCCTCGTAGGCGCCGACGCCGAGGAGTCCCGCGAGCGCGGCGGCGAGCACCAGACGGCGCAGGCGCCGGGGCGGCCTGCCGGGTGCTTCAGCGGGCGCTGCCGCGGCGGCCTCGCCCGCCCCGGCGGGCCGTCCCTGCGCGAAGTCGTCCCGGTAGGCCATGGCCAGATCCCTCGTCGCGACGCGGTTGACCGCTGCCGACGCGCCCCGATATAGATTGACCGAACGGTTCGGTCAATGTGCGCCGCGCCCTGCTCCGGGCGTCGGCGCTTGACCGCACCTCCCTTCGGCGGAATGGTCCCCGTGATGGCAGCCGGCCCCACCCTTCCCGAAGCCGCGCAGGGCGCGGAGAGCGACAAGCGTCGCCAGATCCTCGACGGCGCGCGCGAGGTCTTCCTCGCGGCGGGCTTCGACGGCGCGAGCATGGGCGCCATCGCCAAGGCGGCGGGCGTGTCGAAGGGCACGCTCTACGTCTACTTCGACAGCAAGGAGGCGCTGTTCGAGGCGCTGACCCTGGAGGAGAAGCGCACGCTCGCCGAGAATCTCTTCCGGCTCGACCAGGACGATCCGGACGTGCAGGCGGTGCTGCGGCGTCTCGGCCTGAGCCTCCTCGACGCGATGTGCCGCCCCGACCACATCGCGTCGGTCCGGATGGTGATCGGCGCCTCGGACAAGTTCCCGCGCTTCGGCCGCGCCTTCTACGAGGCGGGGCCGGTGCAGGGCGCGGCGCGCCTGCGGATCTACCTCGATGCCCAGGTGGCGGCGGGCCGCCTGCGGCCGGCCGACACCGCGCTCGCCGCCCGGCACTTCCTCGACCTGTGCGCGGCCGGCACCCTGCGCCGCCTGCTCTTCGCGGTGGGCGACCCGCCGACCCAGGCCGAGCAGGCCTACCTGATCGGCGAGGCGGTGCGGGTGTTCTTCGCCGCCTACGGGCCCGAGGCGGCCTGATCCCAGGGGCCGGACCGGAATCTTGGCGCGGCGGTGGCCGCTTCCAAGGCCGCCGCGATGGGCCTAAGCAGACTTGCGTTGGCAAGCCAACGCTTCGTCCGCTTAGGTTCTTGTTTCTTCGCAGATTTTTATCGCAAAACTGGCGACCGCTTTTGCGAAATCTGCTTAGGCCGGCAGAACGACCACCTTCGTCTTGACCGGCGTCCGGGCGTAGAGGTGGATCATGTCCTGGCTGAGCAGGCCGACACAGCCGCTCGTGATGCCGCTGCCGATCGATTCGGCATCGCTGCTGGCGTAGATCGTGTAGAGCGTATAGGCGCCGTTCTGGTAGAGATGCAGGGTGCGGGCGCCGAGCGGGTTGTCGAGGCCGCCCGGCATGCCGCGGGCGTACTTGGCGGTCTCGGGCTGACGCCGGATCATCTCCTTGGGCGGCGTCCAGGTCGCCCATTCGGACTTGCGCCCCACATAGGCGTCGCCGCTCCACAGGAACCCCTGGCGGCCGACATTGGCACCGTAGCGGGTGGCGGTGCCATCGCCCTCGATGCGGTAGACGTAGTACTGGCCGGGATCGACGATGATCGTGCCGGGCGCTTCCTTGGATGCGTAGCGGACCGTCCGGCGATAGTATTTCGGATCGACCTTGCTGACATCGACGGCCGGGATCGGGAATTTCTCGTCGGGGAGCGGCCCGTAGAGCTTCGCCGCCTCGGCCAGGAGCAGGCCGTCGGAGGTCGCGCAGCCGCCCAGCCCGAGCGCCCCGAGGCCGACGGCCGAGCCGGCCAGAAACGACCGGCGGCTGAGAAGCCGCGCCCGACGCCCGGGCAGAGCGACCCCGTCCAGCTCGCCGGCCTCGGCATGTCCGCCGTCCATCATCATGATCCTCGACTTCCCAATTCCTGCGACAGTTCCTGCGGGCCGATGGGGCCACACCCCGGCCTGCACCCGCCGGGGCTACGGCCAAGCTGAGAGTGCCGGGACCCGGCGTGCCTGGCAAGCGCGTCCGGTGCGGCTTGGCCTGGGCCGCGCATCAGCCCCTCGCTCACCGCTCCGGCCGTGCCGCCTGGGGCGGTCCTCCGGCGCCGAAGAGCTTGCGCAGGAAGCCGGGGGCGATGGCCGAGAGCGGGTTCACGCTGACGTTCGGCGCGCTCATCATCCCGGAGACCTGGAAGTTGATGCCGAACAGGCCCTCGTTGGAGCCGCCACCGAGCAGCGGCCCGAAGATCGGCACGTGCGAGACGACGTTGTTGAGCCCGTAGAGCGGCACGAAGGTGCCGGCAATGTCGGTGCGGTTGCGCCCGGTATCGAGCCAGCCCCGCAGGGTGAAGCCCATCGCGGGCCCGGAGATCGCCGCCTCCGAGACCTCGATGCGGGTTCCGGTGCGCACGAAATCGGCCGAGAGCCGGTCGAAGCCGACATCGTTGACCTCCCGCCGCCCGCTCTGGTTCAGGTGGTCGTCGCCGCCGGGATCGCCCTGCGCCATGATGCGCCCCAGCGCCGGCTCGTCGCGCAGCACGAAGGAGCGGATCTGAACCGCGCCGCTCTGCGGCCCGTCGTTCATCGTGGTCTGCAGCTGCAGGCGCCCGCCATACATGCGCCGGTAGATGTCGAGGAAGCGCAGCACCGCCCCCGCATCGCTCGACTCCGCCGAGAGCACCGGCGGCGCGCCCCGCTCGCCGCGGGCCACCTCGACGGCGACCGCCGCACCCTTCAGCCGGCCCTGGATCCGGCCCTGCCGCAGGTCGTCGCCGCGCAGCGACAGGCGCAAGGACGCATTGGTCAGCGCCTCGTCGTTGAAGCCGGTGAGGATCGCGAAGCTGAGATCCGCCTCGACCTCCTTCCCCGGCCCGTCCTTGCCCTTCCTGCCCGGCCCGGTGAGGGCCTTGAGGAAGGGCCGGGCATCCGCCACGCCGCCCCGCAGGGTGACCTTGTAGGCGCCGCCGCTGCGCTCCACCTGGCCCCGCACGTCGTCGCCGGGCGAGAGCTTCAGGCTGGTGAACTCGGCCCGCTCCAGCGTGCCCTCCTGGCCCACCACCGCGCTGCCGCGCGCCTGGACGGTGCCGGATTCGAGCACGATGTCGCGCAGGTCCATCCCGTTCGCGGTTTCGGTGAGCGCGAAGCTCAGCTTGCCGGGCTTGCCGGCCGCCTTGGTCCAGCCCGGGACGAGGCCGTCGATGGAGGCCCGCGAGAGGTCGGCCTCGACCCGTGCGGTGGTGCGGCCCGGCCGGCCGATCGGCACGACGAAGCGGGCCGGCACCGGGCCGGCGAGCGCGGGCGCGGCCGGCAGCCCCCGCCGCGCCCGGGCCGCGTCGTCGAGGGTCAGCGTGACCAGCGCCTCGCCGGGGCTGCCGGCCTTCGGCTGGTGCAGGTCCACGCTCATCGGCGCGCCGGCGAGCTTCGCCTCGCCCTTGAGGCTGAAGCCGGTGCGGTCGTACGCGATGGCGAAGCGGCCGTTCTCCAGCCGGTCCTTGCCGACGAGCTTGTCCACCGTGACGTCGGTGAAGCTGCCGCTCGCCGTCACCGGCAGGTCGGCGATGTCGGGCACGCGGTCGAGGTTCAGGGGGAAGTCGACCCGCAGGTCCGCCTGCCCCTTCACCCCCGCCGGGTCGATCTCGGTGCTGCTCAGGCCCCGGAACAGCTTGGCCTGCAGCAGCGAGGCGACCGCGTCGGTGCCGCCGACAAGGCGGAAGCCGATCTGGGCGGTGACGTCGTGCGGGACCGCGTCCTTGATGACGAAGGACCCGTCCTGAAGGCCGAGCAGGCGCCCGTCCGGCATCCGGATCTCGGCGGTGGCGCCCCGGATCGTGGTGTTGCGCCCGGTGACGAGGCCCGAGACGCGCCCGCGCGAGAGCGGCGGCGCGTCGGGCGAGATCACGAGGCCGCCCTCCGCGATCGCGAAGGCGATGCGCACCGCGCCGTCCGGCATCGGATCGCCGCGGGTGGCCGCCGCGAACTCCGCCATCGTCATGTCGACCGTGATGTCGAGGCTCTCCAGCCGGCCGGCGCGCAGGTTGTCGACGAGGTAGGTGCGGATGGGCGGCGCGATGTTCTCGGGCCACAGCCGCAGGGCGCTGCGCCCGTCCGTCTGCGCCGCCTGGATGCGCAGCGTCAGGCCGCCCTCGTCCTGGCGCGTGCCGAAGGTGCCCGAGACGCTGCCGCTCGCGGTGGGGCCGGCGACCGTGAAGGCCTCGACGGAGACGCCCTCGTCCCGGCCCGAGAGGCGGGCCTCGATGCTGTCGATCCTGACCGGCGGGTCGCCGGCGGTGGCGCCCCGCAGCACCGCGTCGCGGCCCGTGAGGCGCGCGGTCCAGGCCGGGTCGGCACCGTTCTGGCCCGCCACCCACTCGCCCGCGAGCCGCACCGCGTTGCCCCCGCCCCGGTAGTCGACGGCGTCGAGCTTGAGGGCGCGGCGGGTCTCGTCCCAGCTCGCATCCACCGCGACCGCCTCGATGGTGACCGGGTTGAAGTCCTTCTCCTCGATCAGGAGGCTGCCCTCGCTCGACCGGAGCGCGAGCGTCATCGTGTCGACCCGGGCGCCGTGCAGCGCGACGCTGGCGCGGCCGGACAGCTTGAGGTCGGTGGTGAGCGGCAGCCGCGACTGGCCGGAGAGGAGCAGGAGGTCCGAGACCGGCAGGTCGTCGAGGGTCAGGACGCCCCGGCGCAGCCCGCCCGCGGCCTGTTCCACGTCGCCGCCGAAGCGCCACGCCCCGTGCGGCCCGAGGATGCGCATCTCGAACACCCGCGCCTCGCGCAGGGCGTCCCGGGTGAACAGGCCGTCGACCTTGGGGAAGACCGCGCGGTCGACGCCGGCATCGTCCGTGAGGGTGAGCCGGGCGTTGGTCAGGCGGGCGCGGTCGAGGGTGCCGAACACCCCCGCGGAATCGAGCACGAGGCTGAAGATCGACGCGACCGTGGCCGAGATGGGCGAGACGGTGCCGCGGGCCGCGTCGACCGTGGGCGGCGTGCGCGGGCTCGTCTCGGTCGGGTCGGCGGAGGCCGCGATCGAGCCGTCCCGGTGCACCACCGCCCGCAGCTGGAGGTCGCGGAACTCCACCGAGCGCGGCTGCACCGACAGGGTGAGGAGCGCCGGCAGGTCGATGCTGACGAGGGCGAGCGGCGCCCGCACCACCAGGGCGCCCTCCGGGTTGCGGATGTCGAGCCCCGTGGTGCGCAGCGCCAGCGCCCCCTCGCGGTCGATCTCGATGGCGCTGTCGCGCAGGGTGACCTGCCAGCCCGGCCCGAGCCGCGCCGCGATGGCGCCGGTGAGGCGCGGCTCCAGCCACGCGACCCCCACCGGCCCGCTGGCGAGGCGCAGATACGCGAGCCCGGCGCCGAGCCCGACCAGCAGCGCGGCCGCAAGCTTGAGCACGAGCACGCCCCTGACGCAGCGCCGCAGCACCGACGGCCGGCCCGGCGGGCAGGCCGCGCCGGGCGGTGCGGGAGGGGTCGGATGAGCCTGATCCATGCCTGCCGTCGTTGCGGGCCGCCTGCCGGTGATTCGACAGCGTCGGTCCAGTCCGGTTACCGAAGGTTAACGCCGCGTCCGCATGCCTCAAGCCGGCCCGTTCGGTGCCGCGGCAGCCTTGTGCGCCGTCGGGCACCGTTGCGGGTCTCGGTCCCATGAGGCACACCATCAATCGGCCGAAAGGAAGGCACGATGCCCCTGAACCCCGGCGATCCCGCCCCGGATTTCACCCTGCCCGCGACGGGCGGCACCGTCAGCCTCGCCGGGCTCAGGGGCCGCAAGGCGGTTCTGTACTTCTACCCCAAGGACGATACGAGCGGCTGCACGCTGGAGGCCCAGGCCTTCAATGCGCTGGCGGAGGCCTTTGCGGCCGCCGACACGGCGGTGATCGGCGTGTCGCCCGACTCGATCAAGAGCCACGAGAAGTTCAGCGCCAAGTACGGTCTCGGCTTTCCCCTCGTGTCCGACGAGACGAAGGCGATGCTCGACGCCTACGGCGTCTGGGCCGAGAAGAGCATGTATGGCCGCAAGTACATGGGCGTCGAGCGCACCACCGTGCTGATCGACCGCGACGGGACCGTGGCGCGGATCTGGCCGAAGGTGAAGGTCCCGGGCCATGCGGACGAGGTTCTGGCCGCGGCCCGCGCCCTCTGAGCCGATGGGCCTTCCCCCGGTGAGGCGGAAGGCCGCGTCGCCCGCCACGACGGCGGCCCCGATCGCGGCCAGCGTGTCGAGCGCGACCGCAATGGAGCCGGGCAGCACGACCTGAAGGGCGATGCCGCCCGCGGCCGGATCCAGGACTTGCGGGACGAAGGCCAGGGAGCGGGCGGCGATCTTCGGGATCGGCGCCGCGACCAGCAAGGCCTGTTGATCTTCTATAGGACGCCCCGGGAGGCGTCGTGGACGGGCCGGCCGGCGGCTCCTCCGGGCAGCAGACCTGCCGCGCCGCGGACTGGACTGATGCTGCCTCTGAGTTTGGGAGTTCCTTAACCTTAACGGGCCAGTCTCCGCTCCATTCCCGGAACGGCCCGATGCCACAGCCCTCCCCCCTTCCCGGCACGTCCCCCCGCCCTCCCGCCGCTCCTATCGTCTACGTGGTCCGCCGCCGGACCGTGGCGGCGGCCGGCCTCGCGGGCCTGACCCTCGCCCTCTGGGCGAGCGCGGCCAGCTGGGCGCTGGTCTTCCGCGACGAGACGCTGGCGCGGATCACCGCCCGCGAGCGCAGCCTGCACTACGCCTACGAGGAGCGGGTGAGCGCGCTGCGCGCCCGCCTCGACCGGGTCGCGACCCAGAAGCTCCTGGAGCAGGACGGGGTCGAGACCCGCATCGCCGAACTCGCGAGCCGGCAGGTCGCGCTGGAGAACCGGCAGGCGATGCTGGCCGGGCTCGCCGAGCAGGCGGGCGAGACACCCGATGCGCCGCCCGTGACCGGCGCCCTGCCGGCCCGCGGCGTCCCGCAGAAGCCCGTGCCGGTCCCGCTGCCGAACCCCGAGGCGCTCGGCCTGCGCACCGAGGCGGCGCCGGTTCCCGTCCCGCTCGGGCCGGTGAGCCGTGTCGCCGGCCTGGAGACGGCCCTCGCCGGAATCGCCGCGCAGCAGAGCCTGACCCTCGACCGCATCCTGCAGCGCAGCCAAGTCGAGGCGTCGCGGCTGCGCCGGGTGATGGCCGAGGTCGGTCTCGATCCAGGCCGCTTCGCGCCGGCGCGCGGCGGCGGCCTCGGCGGCCCCCTGGTGCCGGTGGGCAGCGGCCCCTTCGAGGCGGCCGTGACGCTCGCCCAGCGCAGCCTCGGCGAGCGCGACCAGCTGCGGCGGATCCTCAAGGGCCTGCCGCTGCAGCGGCCGCTCGCCTTCGACGGCGGCCTGTCGAGCCATTACGGCTACCGGGTCGATCCCTTCACCCGGGGCCTCGCGCTCCACACCGGCATCGACCTGCGCGCCGAGTCCGGCGCCCCCGCCCAGGCGGCCGGGGCCGGGACGGTCACGGCGGCGGAGTATTCCGGCGGCTACGGCAACATGGTCGAGATCGACCACGGCCACGGCATCGTCACCCGCTACGCCCATCTCTCGGCGATCGGCGTCGCGCCGGGCCAGAGCGTGGCGGCGGGCCAGGTCGTGGGCCGCGTCGGCTCCACCGGCCGCTCCACCGCCCCGCACCTGCACTACGAGACCCGCATCGACGGCGAGCCCGTCGACCCGCAGCGCTTCCTGCGGGCGAGCGCGCGGCTGTTCGCGGCGCGCTGATTCCCCTCAGTCGATGTCGTCGACCGCCTCGCCCCCGCCATAGACCCGCTGGGCGAGCGAGGCCTCGATGAAGGGGTCGAGTTCGCCGTCGAGCACGTCGTCGGGGCTGGTCGATTGCGCGCCGGTGCGCAGGTCCTTCACCAGCTGATAGGGCTGCAGCACGTAGGAGCGGATCTGGTGGCCCCAGCCGATCTCGGTCTTCGAGGCGGCCTCGGCATTGGCCTTCTCCTCGCGCTTCTTCAGCTCCAGCTCGTAGAGCCGGGCGCGCAGCATGTTCCAGGCGGTGGCCCGGTTCTTGTGCTGCGAGCGCTCCTGCTGGCAGGCCACCACGATCCCGGTGGGGAGGTGGGTGATGCGCACCGCCGAATCGGTGGTGTTGACGTGCTGGCCGCCCGCGCCGGAGGAGCGGTAGGTGTCGATGCGGCAGTCCGATTCCTTCACCTCGATGGTGATGCGGTCGTCGATGACCGGATAGACCCAGACGCTGGCGAAGCTGGTGTGGCGGCGCGCGTTGGAATCGTAGGGCGAGATGCGCACGAGGCGGTGCACGCCCGACTCGGTCTTGAGCCAGCCATAGGCGTTGTGGCCCTTGATCAGGAGCGTCGCGCCCTTGATGCCGGCCTCCTCGCCGTCCGACCACTCGACGATGTCGACCTTGTACTTCCGCCGCTCGGCCCAGCGCGCGTACATGCGCTGGAGCATGTTGGCCCAGTCCTGGCTCTCGGTGCCGCCCGCGCCGGCATGGACCTCGAGATAGGTGTCGTTGCCGTCGGCCTCGCCCGCGAGCAGGGTCTCGATCTGGCGCCGCGCGGCCTCGGCCTGCACGGCGCGGACCTGCTCCTCGCCCTCGCGGATGCTGGCCTCGTCGCCCTCCATCTCGCCGAGTTCGATCAGGGTGGCGGCGTCGTCGAGCCCCTGCTCCAGGCGCCGGATCGACGCGATCGCCTCGTCGAGGTCGTTGCGCTCGCGCATGACCTTCTGGGCCGCCTCCGGGTCGTTCCAGAGGTTGGGGTCCTCGGAGGCCGCATTCAGCTCGGCCAGGCGCTTGTCCGCGGTATCCCAGTCAAAGATGCCTCCTCAGCAGTCCGATCGACTGCTTGGCGGCATCCGAGAGTTGCTCGATCTCGGCGCGCATCAGGTGTGACGGTCGTTGGAGAGGTGGGCGGGCTTGATAGCCTCCCGGGCGGCGGCTGTAAACGGCGGGCTCAGGCCTCGGGCCGGGCGCCCACCAGCACGCGGATGTCGCCCTCGCGGCAGTGCCGCTCCATCTGCGGCTCGGCGAAGCCCAGGTCCGAGACCGCGTAGCCGTGCCGCTCCAGGAGCGCGCGGACGCGCCCGCTCGGCGCCCCGTAGCAGCCATGCGTCTCGACCGCGACCACCCGGGGGCGGATCGTCATGCGCTCGAGGATCGGCACCTCCGCGCCCTCGCAGTCGAGTTCGAGCACGTCGGCGGGCGGAAGGTCCTCGGGCGGCACGACGGTGCGGGACGGGGCCGCGCCGTAGACGCGGATCGGCGCGCCCACCACCGCGTGGTGCAGGCGCACGCGGGCCGAGACGCCGTTCGCCGCAAGCGTGCGGGCGGTGGCGGCGATCCCGCCCGGGTCGCCCTCGTAGCAGGTCACGGACCCGGCCTCGCCCGCGGCGAGCGCCGCGACCGCGGTGGTGATGCCGTTGCCGGTGCCGATCACCGTCACGGCATCGCCCGGCCGCACCGCCGCGCGCAGCGCCGTCACGAGGCCGTGCTCGAAATCCGGCATGTCCTGGCGCACCAGGGCGGCCGGCAGCCAGCGGTCGCCCCAGGCCCGGTGCAGGCCGGTGGGCAAGCCGGCATAGAGGACCGGCTCGGCCCGCGGCAGCAGGCGGCGCAGGCTGCGGTCGTAGAGCACGGCCGCGACCTTGGCGGCCACCCCGGCCGCCCCGCCCTGCGCGCGCAGGAAGGCGAGCTTCTCGCGCACGTCCCGCAAGGCCGCGAGCGCGGACATCGGAAGCCCGGTCAGGAGGCGGACCGCAGCGGCGCCGCTGCGATGCCGATGCCGAGCGCCTTCATGATCGCCAGCGTCGTTTCGAGGGTCGGGTTGCCGTTCCCCTCCAGGGAGTGACGGACATCCTCCGGAGAGAGGCCCATCTTGCTGGCCACGCGGTCCAGGCCCGCCGCCCGCGCAGCGATGCCGAGAGCGGTGGAGATGTGGCGGGCGTCGCCCGTGTCGAACGCATCGGCGAGGAAAACGGCGATCGCCTCATCCGATTGCAGCATGTCCGCCAAATCAAGATCCGCGAGCCGTTCAAGCATCATCGTCATTCCATTCGGCGGCGAGCCGCAAAGCTGTCCGGATATCCCGGTCCTGACTCGATTTGTCGCCGCCACAGAGGAGCACGACGATATCCGATCCGCGCCATTGAAAGTAGACCCGATAGCCTGGGCCGTAATGAATTCGCAGCTCATGGACACCCTGGCCGACGGGCGACGCGTCACCTGCCAAGCCGTTGGCCAATCGCAACAGGCGAGCCGCGATATGGGCCTTGCTCGGGTGTCTGCGAGCCGCCGCTCCCACCGGCGGAACGTCTCGGTCTGCGTCAGGCGCGGCACGGAGGAACCTCATCAAGGGGCCGTTAGGGCGGGCCCGGAGTGGTCCGCAAACCGTCACCTCGATGCGGGAGGGAGCAACCGCTTCCCTCGTCCGCTCAGTACAGCCCGCCCGCCTGCGCGGCCCGGTCGCCGTCCGGCGGGGGCGCGCCGGGATAGCCCGGCTGGGCGGCCGGCGGGGCCGAGTAGCTGTCGGGCGGCGCGGTGCCGGGCTTGAACGCCTCCAGGATGCCGCCCTCGCCGCCGCCCGCGCGGGTGCCCGACGCGAGGTTGACGCGGATCAGCTTGATGCCCGGCGGCACCCGGAACGGGGTCGGCGGCTTGTCGGCGAGGGCGGCCTTGAGGAAGTCGCGCACGACCGGCGCCGCGAGACCGCCGCCGGTGGCCCGGTCGCCGAGCGAGCGCGGCTTGTCGAAGCCGATATAGACGCCCACCGCGAGGTCCGGCGAGAAGCCCACGAACCACGCGTCCTTGGCGTCGTTGGTGGTGCCGGTCTTGCCCGCGAGCGGCTTGCCGATCTCCTTGAGGATGGTGGCGGTGCCGCGCTGGACCACGCCCTCCATGATCGAGACCATCTGGTAGGCGGTGAGCGGGTCGAGCACCTGCTCGGACTCGTCCACGAGCTTCGGCTCGTCCTGGCCCGACCACTTCTCGGCGTCGCAGCCCAGGCACTTGCGGTTGTCGTGCCGGTAGATCGTCTCGCCGGTGCGGTCCTGGATGCGGTCGATCAGCGTCGGGCGGATGCGCCGGCCGCCGTTGTCGAGCATGGAATAGGCCGTGACCATGCGCATCACGGTGGTCTCGCCGGCGCCGAGCGACATCGGCAGCACGGGCAGCATGTCGTCGTAGACGCCGAAGCGGCGGGCGTACTCGGCGATCAGCGGCATGCCGATGTCCTTGGACAGCCGCACCGTCATCAGGTTCTTCGAGTGCTCGATGCCGTAGCGCAGGGTGTGCGGCCCGCCCGACTTGCCGTCGTAGTTCGAGGGCGTCCAGGCCTCCTGGCCGGGGCCGGCCTCGATGGTGATGGGCGTGTCGAGGACGATCGAGGAGGGCGTGTAGCCGTTGTCGAGGGCCGCCGCGTAGACGATCGGCTTGAACGAGGAGCCGGGCTGGCGCAGGGCCTGCGTGGCGCGGTTGAACTCGCTCTCGTCGTAGGAGAAGCCGCCCACCATGGCGTGGACGCGGCCGGTATGCGGGTCCATCGCCAGGATGGCGCCGGAGACCTCGGGCACCTGCCGCAGGCGGTAGGCGGCATTCTGGCCGTCCATCCGCTCGACGTAGACCACGTCGCCCGGGCTCAGCACGGTGTTGATGCCCCGCCCGGTCCAGCGCACGCCGTCGGCCGCGATGATGCCGGTCTCGCGCTCGCGGCCGACCGCACCCGAACTCTCGCGCCGGGGCTGGAGGCCGATCTGCGCTCGCCCGCCCGCGACCTCCAGCACCACGGCGAGACGCCAGGGCTGCACGTCGCCGAGTGCGGGCACCTCCGACACCGCGAGGCCCCAGTCGCGGCCCGCGATCTCGATCCGCTTGACCGCCCCGCGCCAGCCGCGCGCCTGATCGTAGCGCACGAGGCCGTCGACCAGCGCCTTGCGGGCCTGCTGCTGCATCTTCGGGTCGAGGGTGGTGCGCACCGAGAGGCCGCCCTCGTAGAGCTTCTTCTCGCCGTAGCGCTCGGAGATCTCGCGGCGCACCTCCTCGGCGAAGTAGTTCGCGCTGGCGGTGTTGGGCGAGATGGTGCGCGGGTTGACGCCCAGCGGCAGCTTGCGCTCGGCCTCGGCCTCCTCGCGGGTGATGTACCCGTTCTGGGCCATCAGGCCGATGATCTCGTTGCGGCGCGCCAGCGCCGCCTGGGTCTTGCGGTAGGGATGGTAGTTGTTCGGCCCCTTGGGCAGCGCCGCGAGGTAGGCCGCCTCGTGGATCGTCAGTTCGTGCACCGACTTGCCGAAATAGTCGAGCGCGGCCGCCGCGATGCCGTGCAGGTTGCGGCCCGGCACGATCGTGCCGAGGAAGATCTCGTTGAGATAGAGTTCGAGGATCTTGTCCTTCGAGTAGGTCGACTCGATGCGCAGCGCGATCAGCGCCTCGCGGATCTTGCGGTCGATGGTCTGCTCGTTGGTGAGCAGGAAGTTCTTGGCGACCTGCTGGGTGATGGTCGAGGCGCCCTGCTTCTTGCCGCTCTGCGCGTTGGTGACCACGGCGCGGACGATGCCCTCGGGATCGATGCCGCCGTGCTTGTAGAAGTTCTTGTCCTCCGCCGACAGGAAGGCCGCCACGACGATCTTGGGCATTGCCTGGATCGGCAGGTAGAGCCGGCGCTCGCGGGCGTACTCGGCGAGCAGGCTGCCGTCGGCGGCGTGCACGCGGGTCATCACCGGCGGCTCGTAATTGGCGAGCGCGGCGTGGTCCGGCAGGTCCTGCGAGTACTTCCAGTAGAAGTAGCCGCCGATCGCGGCGCCGACGACGAAGACCATCGCGGCGATGCTGAACAGGAAGCCGAAGAAGCGAAGGATGAAGCGCATCCGAACCCGATCCGTCGATGATGAGCCGCCGGCGGCGGAGGGCCGCGCCACGGTCAGGATACCCCGTTCCCGCCGCTTCAGCGAGGGCGTGCGCGGTCGCGCCGCCATCGGGCGGTGTAGCAGGGAATCGCGGCGCCGACGGCGCCCATCCACACGGGATCTATGGTGAAACTGGGGCGGTCGACGCCGCGCGGCGCGCCAGGGTGGGATTCGGCCCGGGCGGGGTGCGGCCGGCGAAGAAGGTCTCGATCGCCCCCGCCATCTGCTCGGTGACCCGGGCGCGCCACTCCTCGGAGAGCAGCAGGTCGAGGTCGCGCTTGCTCGACAGGTAGCCGAGTTCGACCAGCACGGAGGGCACGTCGGGGGAGCGCAGCACCCGGAATCCCGCTTCGCGGTGGGGCTTCGTGCTCAACTCCATCACCCGGCCGAGCTGGCCGAGCAGGCCTTGCGCGAAGCGGGCCGAGAAGCCGCGGGTCTCGCGCAGGGTGAGCTCCTGGAGGATGTCCGTGACGTCGCCCGGCCCCTCCGCGCTGTCGGCGCCCGCCGCCTGGTCGGCCTTGTTCTCGCGGTCGGCGAGGCGCGCCGATTCGGCGTCGGTGGCCTTCTCCGAGCCGGTGTAGATGGTGGCGCCGCGCACCTGCGGCGCCGCCGAGATCGAATCGGCGTGGATCGACACGAACAGGTCGGCCTTCGCCTCGCGGGCGATGCGCACCCGATCGGCGAGCGGCACGAACACGTCGCCGTCGCGGGTCAGGCGCACCCGCACCCGGCGCCCGTCCTCCAGCCGCCGCGCCAGCTCGCGCGCCACCCCGAACACGATGTCCTTCTCGAAGGCGCCGTTGGCCGCGATGGCGCCCGGATCGGTGCCGCCGTGCCCGGCATCGACGATCACGAGCGGCCGGGTGTCGCCGGGCGTCGGCGCGAGCGCCGCGGGGGTCGGGGGCGGTTCGGGCGCCACGGCGGCGCGGCGGAAACCGTCGCGGTCGGTCCGGGCGAGGTCGATCGTGAGCAGCGTCGCGCCGTCCCGCGGGCGCGGCGCGCTCGCCACCGTGACCCGGGTGGCGAGCGCGCCGCGCCC
>NZ_BPQQ01000016.1 GCF_022179325.1 Methylobacterium isbiliense
CGATCATCGCGAAGGCGATGATCGACCTGACGAACCTGTACGGCGACCTGAACTTCGGCTTCTTCGTCTGGTCGCGCATCTACATCGGCATCGGCCTTCCGATGATCTTCCTGTCGATCACCGCCGCCTCCTACGAGGGCATCCCCAAGGAGCAGACCGACCAAGCCTCGGCCTTGATCAACGTGGCGCGCAATGTCGGCGGCTCGATGGGGGTCTCCCTCGCACAGAACGTACTGGCCTACCGCCAGCAGTTCCACCAGAGCCGGCTCGTCGAGCACGTGGTGCCCTCCGGGCCCGCCTACCAGCAGACCCTTCGGGCCGCCACCGAGTACTTCGCCACCCACGGCGCCAGCACCGCGGACGCCCGGAAGCAAGCCATCGCCTGGATCGGGCAGCAGGTGCTGACCCAGGCGTCCTTCCTCGCCTACGTCGACGTGTTCTGGACGCTCGCCCTGGTCTCGGCCTCGGCCGTGCCGCTGGCGATGATCCTCAAGCCCGTCCGCCGCGGGGGCGACCGGCCCCCGGAGTATTGACGCCAACGGCCCGGGATGCCGACGCATCGATCTCGATCCCGGGCAAGCCCGGGATCGACGGGGCCGTTGGCATGAGGCGGGCCGCCCCGCTCAGAGCTTGGCGCAGATGCCGACCATGCCGGCGCTCTCGGACGGGCACGCCACCGTGTCGCCGCCCTCGCCGCTGCGGTAGCTCGGGGCGCCGCCGCGCAGGCAATAGGCCGAGACGATCGTCTCCCCGGTCTCGCAGGCAAGTTCGCAGGATGCGCCCGAACAGGCGTCGCGGCGCAGAACGCGCAGGGCCGGGGCTGCGGCGGGCGCCGCGACGGGACCCGGTGCGCCCTGGGGGCCGCGCGGCCCGGCGGGACCGGCCGGCCCCGCCTCGCCCTTCGGGCCGGCCTCTCCCCTCGCCCCCGGATCTCCTTTGGGACCCGGCTCACCCTTGAGCCCGGCCTCCCCTCTCGGGCCAGGCTCTCCCTTGGGTCCCGGTTCTCCCTTGGCTCCCGGTTCTCCTTTGGCACCCGGATCGCCCTTGGGCCCGGCCGGTCCGGCCATTCCCTGCGGGCCGGTCGGGCCGGGCTCGCCCTTGGGGCCGGGCGCGCCGGTGGCACCGCAATTCGCCACCACGATCTCGCGGGATTGCTCGCCCGCCTTGAGGGTCGCCACGCAGTTCGGCGGCAGGTAGGGCACGCGCAGCGTGAAGCGGCCGCGGCGGTCGGTCTGGACCGGGATGTCGTCGTCCAGGGTGACGACCACGCCGGCCCGGCCGACGCTGCCGGAGACGCGCAGATCGCCCGCCTCGATCCGGGCGTCCCAGACCTGAATGCCCGGCGCCGACGCGGGCGCCGCGGCACCGCGGCCCGGGCCGGCCGGCCGCTCGGAACCGGGCGGCGGCTGGGCCGGCTCCCGCTGCGGCTGAGCAAGCGCCGCACCGGTGGACAGGAGGCAAGCGGACAGAACCAGCGCGGCGCGGTGTAGGCGCATCGGATACCCCGGATCCTCGAAAGAAGCCCGCACGGGACCGCCGGGCCGCCGCCACCTAAGCAGGTTCGCGCGACCGAGGCCATGCCCCCGGCCGGTCGGTACGGCTCAGGCGTCGTACTCGATCACGTCCTCCAGCGCGTAGTGCTTCACCGTCCGGCGGTTGGCGATCAGGTCGTCGATGGTCGGCTCGCCCCTGATCGCGCGGGAGATGGCGAGCTTCGTCGCCTCGTAGTTGGTGCGGTAGAGGTCCCGGCGGTCGAGGTTCGGATCCTCGGCGCAGCGCGGATCGAGCCAGATCATGATGATCATGCACAGGTCGTCGAGGCCCTCGCGCGGCAGGATGCCCTCGATCACGCAATCCACGATCGCGTCGCCGGTGGCGGCCTGAACCACCCCGCCGAGCAGCTCGACGTATTCCGCGGTGTGGATCGTCGCCTTGGTGGTCATCATGGTGGCCGGGCGCACGAGCTGGTTGAGGTCGCGCACCACGAACATCCGGGTGTGGCCCTGGACCTGCCCCATCATCGACGCGAAGGCCGCGCCGACCGGGCCGCGGACGGAGCCGATCAGCACCTCGGGCATGGCGTCGGTGTACTGGCCCTCGGCCGCCAGCACCGTGGCCTCGCCGGTGCGGAAGACAATCTCGCTCATCGCTCGTTCCCGTTGCGGCCGAGGCAGCCGGCGGCCTCGCGCCTTGTCCGCGGCGCACCCATCACGCAGGACCCGGCGGGTCAACCGCGGCTGCGCAGCACGAGCGGATCGCCCGCCACGGAAAATGGTCTATAGGGCAGGGTTCCGGCGCTCAGGCGCCCACGAGACCCCGATGCCGCCATGAGCGATCGCGACTGGACCCTGCGGGTCGCCCCGACCGAGGCGGGCGTTGAGATCCAACTGGCGCTCGCCGATCTCGGCGGGCAGCCGGTGACGGCGGTCATCGCCCTCGACCGGGCGGAGGCGCGCCACCTCGCCCGGGCGCTCCTCGCCGCGGCCGGAGACGCGGCCGAGCGCACCTTCCCGCATCCCGCCCCGCCGGCCGGCGGTCAGTAGCGGCCCGGCAGGCGCTGCACCCTGGTGCCCGGCCGCTCCACCGGCTCGGCGCAGGCATAGGCGAACTCGGTGCGCAGATCGGTGAAAACGGTCTCGCCGGTGATCCGGCAGGTCTCGCGGCCGGTCTCGGCCAGGTAGGTCACCGCCGCCTCCGTGAAGCGGCTGCGCCGCGTGAGCGCCGGATCG
This sequence comes from Methylobacterium isbiliense, assembly GCF_022179325.1. GTDB lineage: Bacteria > Pseudomonadota > Alphaproteobacteria > Rhizobiales > Beijerinckiaceae > Methylobacterium > Methylobacterium isbiliense. The sequence goes on from NZ_BPQQ01000016.1 coordinate 2,730, forward strand.
GCCCCGTTCAGGCCGCAGCCCGCCACCTCGCGCAGGCCGTTCGAGACGATCAGCATCCGGCGCTGCTGGCGCTCGTCGAACACCTCGTAGGGATCGTTGCAGCCGATCGTGACCACCTGCGCCCGCAGGCTCGCATAGGTCTTCGAGGTGTACGCGAAGTCCGTGCAGCCCGCCGCCGCGAGCCCGACGAGGGGCATGATCCCCCACAGACCTGTCCGCATGGCGCTCGTCCTGGCTCCTTGCCGGTGATTCCCGGCCGGTGTCTCTCGGCCCGGCCGCCGGCCGCACGGCCCTGCCGCCAAGCTTTGGGCGCCCGGAGGCCGCGGGTCAACCCCGCCGGCGGACGCCGATCCTGCCGGTCACGGGGCGAGCGAGCGGCCGAGCCGGCCGCCCTCCAGATCGAGCGCGGCCGCGAGGGCCGCCCGGGCGCGGTTCACCCGGCTCTTCACGGTGCCGACCTGACAGCCCATCAGGCGCGCGGCGGCCTCGTAGGTGAGGCCCTGGGTGGCGATGAGGAGAAGCGCCTCGCGCTGCAGGGGCGGCAGGCGGCCGAGCCGGTCCCAGACGTCCCGGAGTTCGATGCCGTCCTCCTGATCCGGCAGGGCGACGAGGCGCTGCGCGGCGGCCCCATCGACGTCCTCCACCTCGCGCCGGCGCTTGCGGCAGGTCGTGTAGAACTGGTTGCGCAGGATGGTGAACAGCCACGCGTTCAGGTTGGTGCCCGGCTCGAAGCGGTCCTGCTTCTGCCACGCGCGCAGCAGCGTCTCCTGCACGAGATCGTCGGCCTGGGCGACGTTGCCGGTGAGCGACACCGCGAAGGCCCGCAAGGCCGGCAGCGCCGCCAGCAGGTCGTCGCGGAAGCGCGGATCGGCGGCCGGCCGCTCGGCCAGCACCCTCTCCAGCTTGGCGGTCAGGTCGAGCAGCGCGGCGGGCTGCGATTCGGCCACGAGCGCAGCGTAGAACGCACGCAGCTGCTTGCCGAGATGCTCGCGCAGGTAGCCGGGCAGCGGCGGGCGCAGGTCAGCCGGTGGTACTGGTGCCAGCACGGCGCTCTCATCCGGCGTGGTGAGAGATGCTTGGTCGAGAGACATGACACTCTTCGCGGGCTTGTTCATGCGAGCTGAGCAAGATCTGATACGGACGGATGGCCGTCGGTGTGGCAACATAAGTCTGAACGCAGCCTAAACATGTGCTTGAGCGCCCCGCAACCACTTGCGCTCAAGTTGACACCGTCAGATCGATACCGTTGAAGGAGAGATATGGAGAGCAATTTCTTTCGTGGAGCAAACAATATCTTTTTCGTTCAGAAGGACGGAGAGGCAAGTACACGCACAGTGAAATTGATGATGTTCGAAATTTCTGAGGCAATTCCACTCGTCGGAGCCATCAACGCTGTCGTTGCAACGACTATCGGGACGGCGCGCAGCGTCCATCCTGCGCGGCGCGACCGATCCGCTGCCACAGCATCCCGTATTCCGCACTTTGGAAAAATTCTGCACAGCGCGCGCGGCCGATAGCCACTGACCTGAGCTTGCTGCACTCTCAATCCCGTAGCCGCTACGGGCCAGCCGGGAGCATGAACGGTACGATGACGGATGAGCTGACGATTGGCACGCTGGCGGCCACCACCGGGGTGCACCTCGAAACCGTGCGGTATTACGAGCGGATCGGGCTGCTGCCCCCGCCCACGCGCTCGCCGTCCGGGCACCGGCGCTACGACGCCGAGGCCGTGCGCCGCCTGACCTTTGTGCGCCGCTGCCGCGACCTCGGCTTCCCGATCGACAGCATCCGCGCCATGCTGACCCTGGTCGACCGCCGTCAGGTCACCTGCCGCGAGATGCAGGGCATCGCCGCCCGCCACCTCGCCGAGGTGCGCGAGAAGCTCGCCGACCTGCGCCAGCTCGAACAGGACCTCGACCGGCTGATCGGCACGTGCTCGGGCACCGACACGCCCGATTGCCCGATCATCGATGCGCTGATGGCCGAGCCCGGATGAGCGGAGGACGGCCGGCGCAGCGCAACGGCGCGCCGGCCGCCGGGATCACTCCGCCGCCGCGAGGTAGCGCGCCGGGTCGTAGTTGAGGATAGGCCCGAGCCAGCGCTCGACCTCCGCCACGTCCATGCCTTTGCGGGCGGCGTAATCCTCGACTTGGTCGCGCTCGACCTTGGCGACGCCGAAATAGTGCGCCTGCGGATGGGCGATGTAGAGGCCCGACACCGACGAGCCCGGCCACATGGCGTAGGACTCGGTGAGCTTCACGCCGATGCGCCGCTCCGCCTTGAGCAGATCGAACAGCGTGACCTTTTCGGTGTGGTCGGGCTGGGCCGGGTAGCCGGGAGCCGGGCGGATGCCGTCGTACTCCTCCTTCATCAGGTCCTCGGTCGCGATGGACTCGTGGGCGGCATAGCCCCAGAACTCCCTGCGGACGCGCTCGTGCATGCGCTCGGCGAAGGCTTCGGCGATGCGGTCGGCGAGGGCCTTGACCAAGATCGAGCGGTAATCGTCGTTCATGCGCTCGAACCGCTCGGCGATGCGCACTTCCTCCAGCCCCGCGGTGACCACGAAGCCACCCACGTAATCCGCAAGGCCGCTGCCCTCGGGTGCCACGAAGTCGGACAGGCAGGTATTCGCGCGCCCGTCGCGCTTCGACAATTGCTGGCGCAGGCCGTGGAAGGTGGCGAGCGTCTCCTGCCGGCTCTCGCCGGTGTAGAGCCGGATGTCGTCGCCGACGCTGTTGGCCGGCCAGAAGCCGATCACCGCCTTCGGGTTGAACCAGCGCTCCTCGACGATCTGCCTGAGCATCGTCTGCGCGTCGTCGAACAGGGCTTTGGCGGCCGGACCCTGGACCGGATCCTCCAGGATGGCGGGGAAGCGGCCCTTGAACTCGTAGGTCTGCAGGAACGGCGTCCAGTCGATGTAGGGGACGAGGTCGGCGACCTCGTAGGAGCCGTACACGCGGGTGCCGGTGAAGCTCGGCTTCGTCGGCGTGTAGGCCGACCAGTCGATCCTGAACGGATTGGCCCGGGCCTTCGCGAGCGGCAGCCGCTGCTTGTCGGCCTCGGAGCGGGCATGCGCGTCGGCGACCTTCGCGTACTCGGCCCGGACGGTGTCGATGACCTCGGTGCGCGTCTCCTTCGAGAGCAGGCTCGACACCACGCCGACCGCGCGGCTCGCGTCGGTGACGTAGACCGCTTGGCCCTTGGCGTAGGCCGGGTGGATCTTCACGGCGGTGTGGACGCGGCTCGTCGTGGCGCCGCCGATCAGCAGCGGCATGTCCATGCCCTCGCGCTCCATCTCGGCGGCGACATGGACCATCTCGTCGAGGGAGGGGGTGATGAGGCCGGACAGACCGATGATGTCGACCTGCTCCTTCTTGGCGGTCTCGAGGATCTTGGTGGCCGGCACCATCACGCCGAGATCGATGATCTCGTAGTTGTTGCAGGCGAGCACGACGCCGACGATGTTCTTGCCGATGTCGTGGACGTCGCCCTTGACGGTGGCCATCAGCACCTTGCCGGCGGCCTGCCGCTTGCCTCCGCCGTTCGCCGCCTTCTCGGCCTCCATGAAGGGTTCGAGATAGGCGACCGCCTGCTTCATGACGCGGGCCGATTTCACCACCTGGGGCAGGAACATCTTGCCCGACCCGAACAGGTCGCCGACCACGTTCATGCCGGCCATGAGCGGGCCTTCGATGACGTGGAGCGGACGCTCGGCCCCCTGCCTCGCCTCCTCGGTGTCGGCGACGATGTACTCGGTGATGCCGTTGACCAGCGCGTGCTCGATGCGCTTCTCGACCGGCCCCTCGCGCCAGGACAGGTCGGCGGTCTTGGCCTTGGCCTCGCCGCCGCTCTTGAAGCGCTCGGCAGCCTCCAGCAGCCGCTCGGTCGCATCGGGGCGGCGATTGAGCACGACGTCCTCGCAGAGGTCGCGCAGCTCCGGCGGCAGCTCGTCGTAGACAGCGAGCTGGGCCGCGTTGACGATGCCCATGTCCATGCCCGCCTTGATGCAGTGGAACAGGAACACCGCGTGCATCGCCTCGCGCACCGGCTCGTTGCCGCGGAACGAGAACGACAGGTTCGAGACGCCGCCGGAGATGTGGGCGTGGGGCAACGTCTCGTGGATCGTGCGCGCCGCCTCGATGAAGGCGACGCCGTAATCGTTGTGCTCCTCGATGCCGGTGGCGACCGCGAAGATGTTGGGATCGAAGATGATGTCCTCGGGCGGGAAGCCGACCTCCTCGGTGAGGACCTTGTAGGCCCGCGTGCAGATCTCGACCTTCCGCTCGTAGGTATCGGCCTGACCCGCCTCGTCGAAGGCCATCACGACGACCGCCGCGCCGTAGGAGCGGCAGATCCTGGCTTCCTTGACGAACTTCTCGACCCCCTCCTTCATGGAGATGGAGTTCACGATCGGCTTGCCCTGCACGCATTTGAGGCCGGCCTCGATCACCTCGAACTTCGAGGAATCGACCATCACCGGCACCCGGGCGATGTCGGGCTCGGCGGCCACGAGGTTGAGGAACTCGACCATCGCCTTCTCGGAATCGAGCAGGCCCTCGTCCATGTTGATGTCGATGATCTGGGCACCGGCGGCGACCTGGTCGCGGGCCACGTCGAGGGCCGCCGCGTAGTCGCCGTTCTTGATGAGCTTGCGGAATTTGGCCGAGCCGGTGACGTTGGTGCGCTCGCCGATGTTCACGAAGGGGATGTCCTTCGTCAGCACGAACGGCTCCAGACCGGAGAGGCGCATCAGGCGCGGGATCTCGGGGATCGCGCGCGGCGTCTTGTCGGCCACGGCCTGGGCGATGGCGCGGATGTGGTCGGGCGTGGTGCCGCAGCAGCCGCCGACCATGTTGACGAGGCCCGACTCGGCGAACTCGCCGACGAGCTTGGCCATGGCTTCCGGGCTCTCGTCGTAGAGGCCGAACTCGTTGGGCAATCCGGCATTCGGATAGGCGCAGACCAGCGTGTCGCTGATCCGGGAGAGATCGGCGATGTGCTCGCGCATCTCGCGCGCGCCGAGCGCGCAGTTGAGGCCGATGGTGAGCGGGTCGGCGTGGCGCAGGGAGTTCCAGAAGGCGCCGGTGGTCTGGCCCGAGAGCGTGCGGCCGGACAGGTCGGTGATGGTGCCCGAGATCATGATGGGCAGCTTGACGCCGGTCTCCTCGAACACCTGCCACGCGGCGGCGACCGCCGCCTTGGCGTTCAGCGTGTCGAAGATCGTCTCGATCAGGATGAGTTCGGCGCCGCCGTCGATGAGGCCGCGCACCTGCTCGACATAGGCCTGCTTCACTTGGTCGAAGCTGACCGCGCGGTAGCCGGGATTGTTCACGTCCGGCGAGATCGAGAGCGTGCGGTTGGTCGGGCCGATGGCCCCGGCAACGAACCGGCGCCTGCCGTCCCGTTCCTCCGCGAGCTTGGCGGCCTCCCGGGCGAGCCGGGCGCCCTGCGCGTTCAGCTCGTGGATGATCGATTCCATGCCGTAATCGGCCTGGGCGATCGTGGTGCCGGAAAAGGTGTTCGTCTCGCAGACGTCGGCGCCCGCGAGGAAGTAGTCGAGGTGGATCTGCCGGATCGCGTCGGGCTGGGTCAGGATCAGCAGGTCGTTGTTGCCCTTCTGGTCGTGGGCGTGGTCCATGAAGCGGGCGCCGCGGAAATCCGCCTCGCCGAATCCGAGCCGCTGGATCACCGTGCCCATCGCCCCATCGAGGACGAGAATCCTTTCGGACGCGCGCTGGCGCAACGCGCGCTCGATCTCGGTGCCGTCGACGGGGCGGAAGTCGGTCATGTGGGCAAGTTCCGGGATTCGGGCCGGGCGAAGGCCGGCCCTGGGATAGGATGGGGACCAGTCGGAGAAGCGTCAGGACTGCGTCTCAAGTGACGCGAGGCGCTTCACCGGCCGTTCGAAGCGAACGTCATGCGCTTCGAGCGCGGTCGATCGTGTCGAGGCGCTCATCCAACGAGCGCCTCATTTCCGGCGGCAAGGGGCGGATCGTGTCCTGCGGTTCGGCCTCGACCGGGCTCCCGACACTGCCGGCCGTTACGCCGCGGCCTTCTCCGGCAGCGGCGCGGCCGGAACGGCGCGCAGGCCGAGCAGATGGCAGATCGCATAGACGAGGTCGGCGCGGTTCATGGTGTAGAAGTGAAAGTCGGTCACGCCGCGGTCGAGGAGGTCGAGCACCTGCTCGGCCGCCACCGCCGCCGCGACCAGCTTGCGGGTGGCGACGTCGTCCTCCAGGCCGTCGAAGCGGGCGGCCAGCCAGTCCGGCACCGAGGCGCCGGTGCGGCGCGCGAAGTTCGCCGCCTGCTTGAAGTTCTGCACCGGCAGGATGCCCGGGATGATCGGGATGTTGATGCCGCGCGACTGCACCCGGTCGAGGTAGCGGAAGAACAGGTCGTTGTCGAAGAAGAACTGGGTGATGGCGCGGTCGGCGCCGCAATCGACCTTGGCCTTGAGCGCGTCGAGATCCTGGTCGAGGGAAGGCGCCTCCGGGTGGCGCTCCGGATAGGCCGAGACCGAGACCTGGAAGTCGCCGATGCGCTTGATGCCGGCCACGAGGTCGCAGGAGCGGGCGTAGCCGCCCGGATGCGGCTGGTAGGCGGTGCCGACGCCCTCGGCCGGGTCGCCCCGCAGGGCCACGATGTGGCGCACGCCCGCATCCCAGTAGGAGCGCACCACGTCGTCCACCTCGCCCTGCGTGGCCGCCACGCAGGTCAGGTGGGCGGCCGGCTTCAGGCTCGTCTCGCGCACGAGGCGCGCGACGGTGTTGTGGGTGCGCTCGCGGGTCGAGCCGCCCGCCCCGTAGGTCACCGAGACGAAGCTCGGCTGCAACGGCGCCAGCCGCTCGATCGAGGACCAGAGCGTCTCCTCCATCTCCGCGGTCTTGGGCGGGAAGAACTCGAAGGAGACCCGGATCGGGCGGCGGCTCTCGCGGCTCGGGCGGAAGGCGGTGGAGACCATCGGGGACCTCGGTTCTCTTCTTCAGATACGTTGGGGGACGCACACCGTGTCACGCACGGGCAGCGTATGGGCGGGATTTGCGGCGGCCATCAGGCAACCTCGCGGGCGGGTACGGCGGCGGCGCTGCGCTCATGGGCGAGCCAGAGCGTGACCGTCAGGCGGTGCCCGGCCTCGCCGCTCGGAGCCAGTTCGCGCACGCGCACGTCGCTCAGGGCCGCGTCGCCGAGCCAGCCGGCGACCTGCTCCGGGGCGAAGCCGAGCCGGCGATGGGCCTGCGCCTCGCGCAGGAACTCGAGATCGTGGGGTGCGAAATCGACCACCAGCAGGCGCCCGCCCGGCGCGACCAGACGGGCCGCCTCGCGCAGCGCCCGGGCCGGGTCGTCGAGGTAGTGCAGCACTTGGTGCACCAGCACGAGGTCGAAGCTGCCGCGGCCGAAGGGCGGGGCATGGATGTCGCCCTGCCGCAGATCGACCCGGGAGAGCCCCAGCCGTTCGAGGTTGGCGCGCGCCACCGACAGCATGGCGTGGCTGGCATCGAGCCCCGTGGCGCGCGTGGCCCGCGGGGCGAGCAGGCCGAGCATCCGGCCCGTGCCGGTGCCGAGATCAATCAGGCTGCCGATCGGGCCGGGGCCGAGCACGTCGAGGATCGCCGCCTCGACGGTCGCCTCCGGCACGTGCAGGGAGCGCACCCGGTCCCATTGCGGGGCGATGCGGGCGAAGAAGCTCTGGGCGGCCTCGGCGCGCTGCGCCCGCACCGCCTGGAGCCGGGCGCGGTCCTCGGAGAGCGGCGGCGCGGCGCGGTCCATTGCGGCGACCAGCGGCTCGAGCAGCCCCGACACGCCCTCGACGAGGCGGAAGAACGCCCAGGCGCCCTCGCGATGCCGCTCCACAAGGCCCGCCTCCACCAGCAGCTTGAGGTGGCGCGAGATGCGCGGCTGCGACTGGCCGAGGATGTCGGTGAGGTCGGAGACCGAGAGCTCGCCCTCGCGCAGCAGCGCGAGGATGCGCAGGCGCGTCTCCTCCGCCGCCGCGCGCAGCACGCTCAGGGCATCGGCGAAGGGAAGCGGGCGGGTCATTGACGGCGACTCGGGGTCGGTGCGAAACATAAAGATATATTTATGTGCGTTTCGGACCCGGTGCAAGCGGAATTCTTGCCTGCTCGCGGACCTCGCATGGCGGGACGCGCCGAAGGAGTAGCCACCGCGGCGGCGATCGACGGTCTTCGCGACGATGGCTTCCGGCACGAGGGACCCGCCCCGGCCCACCTGATCATCGAGATTCTCGAACGGCACGGCGAACGGTTAGGCGCACATCATGGCGGCGATGCCGTCAATATCGGGCGGCGGGACCGTCGTCAGGCCGATCCGCCGCAGGTCATGCGTCAAGGAGATGTTGCAGGCTTCAAGAACATCTCCGCTCCTCCGACGTGGCCGGCGAGCCGCCCGCATCGACATCGGCCGCGAGGCGGAGATCGTTCGTCGGACACACCCTGTTGTCCAGGCCGGCGGAGGGCGGAAGTGGCGGTTCGCAGGACCGCCGCATCCGCGGGCCGCGTCCGGAACTCTGGGTCAGAGGCGGCCGAGATCGGACGGAATGCGCGCGTCGAGGAGCGCGACGCTCTTCACCGCGGCGAAGACCCGGAGCCCCGGCGCCAGACCCATCTCGGTGAGCGAGCGGCGCGTCAGCCGCACGATCAGCGAGGCCCCGCCGCAATCGAGCCGCACCGCGACCGCCGGATCCGAGAGGTCCACCGGACCGATCTCCGCCACAAGGCCGTCCAGCACGTTGAGCGCGCTCGTGCCATCCGGCCGGCGCAGGCTCAGCGTCACGTCGCGCGCCGCGACCAGCACCCGCACGCCCGCCCCGACCGGCCGGGGCAGCAGCGGCACGTAGAGGGGGCCGGCTTCCGTGGCGAGCCGCGTCAGCGCGAAGGCCGGATCATGCGCCTCCACGCGCGCCGCCAGCACGGCGCCGGCCTCGCGCTCGCTGCGCAGCGGCACGACGTCGAGGCGCGCCGTCACCTCGGCGACCGGGCCGGCGGCCACGACCTGTCCGGCCTCCAGCACCACGATCCGGTCGGCGAGCCGCCCCACCTCGGCGAGCGCGTGCGACACGTAGACGATCGGCACCCGCGCCGCGTCGCGCAGGCGCTCCAGGAAGGGCAGGATCTCGGCCTTGCGGGCCTCGTCGAGGGCGGCCAGGGGCTCGTCCATCAGGAGGAGCCGCGGGCGCGCGAGCAGCGCCCGGCCGATCGCCACCCGCTGCCGCTCGCCGCCCGACAGCCCGTTCGGGCGCCGGCCGAGCAGAGGCTCGATCCCGAGAAGCCCCACCACGTCGTCGAAGCCGATCCCGTCCTTGGCCCGCACCAGACGGCGGCCGAACAGGAGGTTGCTGCGCACGCTGAGATGCGGAAACAGCCGGCTCTCCTGGAAGACGTAGCCGACCCGCCTGCGGTGCGGGGGCACGAAGCGGCCGGTCGCCGTATCCACCAGCACCTCGCCCGCGAGTTCGACGCGGCCGGCTTGCGGACGCACGAGGCCGCCGATGATGTTGACGAGCGTGGTCTTGCCCGAGCCCGACGGCCCGAACAGGGCGGTCACGCCCCCCGGCGCCTCGAAGGCGGCCACGAGCCGGAACGTGCCCTGCCGGTGCTCCACCGCGACCGTGAGCGCGCTCATGCGGCGAGCCGGCGGGCCACCCCGCGGGCCAGGACCTCGGACAGGACGAGCGCCGCCATCGAGACCGCGATCGAGATCAGCGTCAGCCGCAGCGCCCCGGCCTCGCCGCCCGGCACCTGGGTCAGGGTGTAGATGGCGGAGGGCAGGGTCTGGGTCTCGCCGGGGATGTTCGACACGAAGGTGATGGTCGCGCCGAACTCCCCCATCGCCTTGGCGAAGCACAGCACCGTGCCGGCGAGGATGCCGGGCAGGATCAGCGGCAGCGTCACGAGGCCGAACACCTGCAGGCGGTTGGCCCCGAGCGTCGCCGCCGCCTGTTCCAGCCTCCCGTCCACGGCCTCGATCGACAGCCGCATCGCCCGCACCAGCAGGGGAAACCCCATCACCGCGCAGGCGAGCGCCGCGCCGGTCCAGCGGAAGGCGAAGACGATGCCGAACTCGGCCAGCAGCGCGCCCACCGGCCCCCGCCGGCCGAAGGCGAGCAGCAGCAGGTAGCCGGTGACCACCGGCGGGAGCACCAGCGGCAGGTGGACCAGCATGTCGAGGACGGTCTTGCCCCAGAACCGGCCGCGCGCCAGCAGATAGGCGATCCCGAGGCCCGGCAGCAGGCTCGCCAGCGTGCCGGTGGTGGCGACGAGCAGGCTGAGGCGCAGCGCCGTCCATTCCTGCGGGGTCAGCCAGTCACTCACGGCCCGCGGTGGTCGCGCGGTTGAGCACCGTGAAGCCCTGCCGCTCGAAGGCGGCCTTCGCCACGGGGCCGCGCAGATAGGCCAGGAAGGCCGCCGCGTCGGGGTTGGTCGATTCCCGGGTGATCGCCACCGGGTAGACGATCGGCGGGTGGCTGTCCGGCGGGAAGGCGGCGACGATGGTCACGTTCGGGTCGGCGGCCGCATCGGTGGCGTAGACGATGCCGAGCGGCGCCTCGCCGCGCGAGACCAGCAGCAGCGCCGCCCGCACGCTCTCGGCCTGGGCGATCCGGTCCTTCACCCCGGCCCAGGCCCCGAGTTTTTCCAGCGCGGCCTTGCCGTACTTGCCGGCCGGCACCGCCTCGACGTTGCCCATCGCGAGCCGGCCGGAGCCGAGCGCCGTGCCGAGGTCGGGCCCCAGGGTGACGCGGGTGGCCGATCCCTTGGGGGCGATCAGCACGATGCTGTTGGCCAGCAGGCTCACCCGCGTGTCCGGGCGGATGAGATCCTTCCGGGCGAGGTACTCCATCCAGTCGAGATCGGCCGAGAAGAACAGGTCGGCCGGCGCGCCCTGCTCGATCTGCTTGGCCAGCGTGTTCGAGGCCGCGTAGGAGATCCGCGGCGCGGGCTTGCCGGCTTCCTGACCCTCTTGGGCGTAGCGGCCGGCGATGTCGTCCAGCGCGTTCTTCAGGCTCGCGGCCGCGAACACCGTCGGCGGCGCGGCGGCGCGGACCGGGTCGGCCCCGATGAAGGCCGCGAGCGCGATCAGGAAGCCGGTGCGCGTGAGCGTGGTCATGTCACCTCGATCCTCAGCTGCCTCGGACGGCGGGACGGGCAGGAGGGGCCGTGCGTTGCGGAACGGCGGGGATCCCGCGCCCGGAGACGGCCCGTCCGCCGGGTTTGGCAGCGGCCGGGCCGAGGGGCAAGCCTGCAGGCGACCCTGAGCCGGGGGAGCTGCGTCCGGGCTCAGTCGCCGAGGATGAGGAAGGGACCGCCCCGCCCGGCGGTCGCGCTACCGCGTGATCTGGTGGGGGGAGATGGGATCGCTGCTCGGGAAGGTCTCTTCGAGAGCCTCGTCGAGAAGCCGGTCCTGGCGGCGCCGGAGGTCCTCTCCGGGCACCCGGTTGCCGGGCGCCGAGGCCGCCGCGAGGTCGGCCCGCGGCTTGCCCCTGCCGATGCCCTCCGGCCTGTCGCTGCGCCCGCGCGGCGAGCCCCCGCCCGCCCCGCCGCGCAGCAGCCCGGAGCGCCAGACGATCGCCGCCACGGCCGCCGCCGCGAGCCCCACCGCCACGGCCCCGAACACGCCGCCCGACGCGGCCGGCCAGGACGGTGCGTGCGAGCCCGCCTGCAGGGCACGCATCTTCGTCCGCACGAACGTCCGGGTGGCCGCCTGCACCTCGTCCGGCGACAGGACTTGGCGCGCCAGCGGAAACAGCTCGTTGCCGTGCCGATGGAGGTGCTGGTCGAGCAGATAGGTCACGTCCTCGAAGGTGTTGAGCCAGCCTTCGCTGCTTCTGCCGCGCCACGCCGCCAGTTCATCGAGCTGCTGCGCGATCTGTCGATGCTCGCGGTGCAGCGTATCCAGCAGGGCCTGCCCCTGAGCGTGGGCGCCGAGCGGCTCCGACAGGCTCGCCTCGACGGCCGCCGCATGCGCGTGCAGCTCGTCGATGAGGTCGGCCAGCAGGCGTTCGCGGCTTCGGATCACGCCCGGCCCGTTCAGCGCGTAGGGGATTTCGCGAACGAGGGCGGTGATGTTGGCGTGGTCGCGCGTCGTGAGCTGCCAGATGTCCATACGCATGCTCCTCAGGTGGCGCCTTCCAAACTCACGCCGAATTGAAGGTGTTCCGCGCAGGACGGCTTGGCGGTCCCCGGCGAGTCATCGGGATCGGGCGGCTCGCCCGCCGCGAAACGGTCCGGCCTCCGCGACGCTCACCCGGCTTCCCCCGGTCTCATTGCGCTTCGGCCCGGCTGCCATGCTTGGAAGGCCGGGGGGCGGAGAAGGGGGCCTCCGCACGCAGCCAGTCGGCGGCCGTCTCCTATCCCGCCGACCCCATCGCGGAAGTCGGAGCGCTCTACGATCCCGGGGCCATGATCGCGATCGAAGCCGCCGCGGCCGTCGGCGCCCGAGGCGCCTGAGGGCATCCGGGCGGCTCACGACAGAGGACCGCCCTCCAGCACGGACTGGAGCGACCGGACCATGACGTCGCCCCCGAAGGGCTTTTCGAGGACGGCGCAGGCGCCGCTCGCGAGGGCGCGCTGGCGCATGGCCTCACTGGGAAAGGCGGTGACGACGATGACCGGGAGCGTGCTGCCTTCGGCCCGCAGGCGCTCCTGCAGCTCGACGCCCGTCATGCCGGGCATCTGCACGTCGGTGATGAGGCAATCCGGGCAGGCGCCCTGGCCATCCTGCAGGAAATCCAGCGCGGAGGCGTAGGTCCGCGCCGCATAGCCCAGCGAGCGCACCAGGCTCGCGGTGGCGGTGCGGACGGCCTCGTCGTCGTCCACGATAGCGATGGTCGGGGTGTCGGACATCGTGTGCCTTGCGCCGCTCGCGGCCAGCTGACCGAGCGTGAGGAAGCCGGACTCCGATATGCACCCCATGACGATCCGGCGGAATCATACTCAGGTTTGCTTGATCGACAGCGCTTCCGCCATCCGGACGAGATCAGCCAGCGATCGTGCGCCCATCTTCCGCATGACATGGCCGCGGTGGATCTTGACCGTGATCTCGCTCAGATCGAGGAGGCCGGCGATCTGCTTGTTCATCAATCCCGCCGTGACGTGCGCAAGGACTTGCCGTTCGCGGGCCGTGAGGGTGTCGTAGGCCGTCCGCAGCGCCTGCAGGCCCGAGTCGCGGCTGCGGCGCTCGGCGTCGCGGGCGAGCGCGGCCGTGACGGCGTCGAGCATGTCCTGGTCCCGGAAGGGCTTGGCCAGGAAATCGATGGCACCGGCCTTCATCGCCCGCACCGACATCGGGATGTCCCCGTGGCCGGTCATCAGGATGATGGGGAGGTGGATGCCCAGATCGGCGAGCTGCGCCTGGAAGTCGAGCCCGCTGAGGCCCGGCATCCGCACGTCCACGACGAGGCAGCCGGGTCCGTCCGGCCGCCTCGCGTTCAGGAACTCCGCCGCGGAGGCGTAGGTGGCGGTGGCGAGGTCGACGGAGCGAAACAGCCCGGCCAGCGCCTCGCGCAGATCCGCGTCGTCGTCCACGACGAAGACCGTGGCGGCGGGGGCGGCAGCGGCGGCGCGGGTCACGGGGCACCCTCCTAGTCCACCGGCAGGAGGACGTGGAACACGGCGCCCGGCCCCGCATCGGAGACCCAGAGCCGCCCGCCATGAGCCTCGACGGTCGAGCGGCAGATCGCCAGCCCCATGCCCATGCCGTTGCTCTTCGTGGTGTAGAAGGGCTGGAACACCCGCTCCAGCGCCTCCGGCCGGATGCCCTCGCCCGTATCGGCCACGTCCACCCGCACCGGCCCGTCCTCCTGCCGCGATGTCCGCACGGTGAGCACCCGCGGCCGGTCGCGGATCGCCGCCATCGCCTGGATGCCGTTGACCATCAGGTTGACCACCACCTGCTGCAGTTGCAATCGGTCGCCGCGCACGCGCGGCAGGCCGGGCTCGTTCTCCTGCCGCAGGATCACGGCATGGCGCGCCAGCTCCCGTTCGAGGAGCTGAGCCGCCTCGCCGATCATCTCGGCGAGGTCGAGCGACTCGTGGCGCGGGGGCGACTTGGCGAGGAAGCCGCGGATGCGCGCCACGATCTCGCCGGCCCGGCGGCCGTTGGTCACCACACGGCCGAGCGCGTCGGTGGCCTCGCCGAGGTCCGGCGCCGGCCGCCGCAGCCAGCGCAGGGCGGCCTCGCCGTTGGTGACCACGGCCGCGAGGGGCTGGTTGATCTCGTGCGCCATGGTGGCGGTGAGTTCGCCCATGGTCGAGACCCGGGCGGCGTGGGCGAGATCCGCCTGCACCGTCAGCAGCGCCTCCGCGGCCTCCTTGCGCTCCGTGATGTCGAGGGCATGGACGAGCACGCAGCCGAGATCGGCCGGATCGGCCGGGAAGCTCACCCCGAACAGGACCGGCACGCTGCCGCCGTCATGGGTACGCACCTGCGTCTCGCCCTCGAAGAACCGCTCCCCGTTCGCCAGCGCCGCGAGCGACAGCGGGAAGGTCGGGTCCGCCTCGGGCAGGAGATCGTCCAGGGGGCCGAGCAGGGATTCGCGGTCGGGTGCCCGCAGCATCCGCACCGTGACGCTGTTCACGTCGACGATCACGACGTTGCGGCGCGCCCGCGCCAGGAAATCCGGATGGGCCGCGGCGTAGGCCGCCACGTCCCGCACGCCCTCGGCCCGGAGCCGATCGAGGTCGGCCTTCACCGCCGACCAGTCCTGCTGGAGGATCGACACCCGCGTGTTGTCGAAGATCGTGCGGTAGCGCCGCTCGCTCGCGACAAGCTGCGCGTAGGTGCGCTTGCGCTCGGTGACGTCGGTATTGGTCTCCAGCACCGCGAGCGGTGCGCCGGCGGCGTCGCGCTGCAGCGCCCAGCGGCTCTCGACCACGACGGCGCGGCCCGAGCGCACCCGCTGCACGAGTTCACCCTCCCAGCGGCCGGTGCGGTGGAGTTCGGTGAGGATCACCGCGCGGTCGGTCGGAAACACCGTCTGCAGCACCTCGTGCGCGACGCGGCCGATCACCTCGGCGGCGCTCAGGCCATAGAATTCCTCGGCGGCGCGGTTCCAGAAGGTGATCACGTCGTGCCGGTCGCGCACGAACACGGCGTCGTGGGTGAGATCGAGCAGACGGGCCTGCTCGGCCAGCACCGCGGCATCGGCCTTGTGGCGCAGGGCCAGCGCGGTGGTGATGCCGATGGCCGCGAGGCTCACGAGGCAGCGCAGCAGCGGCGAGCCGAACGCCTCCGGATCGTGCGAGATCAGATAGGCGGCGATCGTCAAGCCAAGGCAGGCGCCCGAGGCGAGGATCACGCCGCCGCGGCTGAAGGCCCGGGCCGCGATCAGCACCACGACGACGTAGAGGACGGCCACCGCGCCTTCGAGGGGCGTGGCCACGTCGATCAGGAACACCGCGAGCGCGATCGCGACGGCCGCGATCCGCGACGGGGCGGCATCCGGCGTCTCAGCCATACGTCTCAGCCCTGCGTCTCGGGCCGTGCAGGCCGCGCCGTGTCGCCGGCTGCCGGGCGGCCGGCGGCGCGCGGCACCGTCACGCTGAAGGTCGAGCCGCGGCACGGCCGGGACTGGACGCCGACCGGATGGCCGAGCGCCTGGGCGGTCTGGCGCACGATGTGGAGCCCCAGCCCCAGCCCCGTGCCGTCGCGCCGCCCGCCCCGGTCGAAGGCCTCGAAGAGGCTCGCGAGCTTGTCGGGCGCAATGCCCGGCCCGTCGTCGAGGACCACGACCTCGATCTGGTTGCCGCGATACCGGCATCCCACCACGACGCGGCCGCCCGGCCGCGCGTACTTGACGCCGTTGCCGACGAGATTGCGCAGGATCGTGGCGAGCATCGTCGCATCCGTGCGCGCGACGAGGCGCGTCGCCTGGACCCGTAGCTGCACGCCGCATGCCTCGGCGTAGGCCTGCCACTCGGCCTTGACTGCGCCAAGCAGCGGGCCGAGCGGCACGGGTGCGAGGCGGGGGCGCATGTCGCCGGTCTGCGAGGAGCGGGCGAGATCGTCGAGTTCGCGCCCGAGGCGCTGGAGCGCGTCGCTGGCGAGGCCGAGGCGGGCGGCCGCGCGGGGAGCGACGCCATCGGACACGGCCCGCTCGATCGCCATCAGGGCCACCTGCAGGGGCTGCTTGAGATCGTGGCCGGCGACCGCCAGCAGGCGGGCCATGGCCGTGCGGGCGGCCTCGGCGCGCACCAGGGCCTCGCCGACCGCAGGACCTCCCGGAATCGCCACCGTGCTTGGCATCCGCCCCTCCTCGTCCGGTCCTCGCCCGTCGGACACCGTGCGGCTCCCTCGGTTCCGGCCCGGCAAGCTGGACAATGCCGTGCCGCTCTTGGGGAGGGAACTATACGGAGGTTTTACAGGCTCTGTGCTGATCGAACGGGACTTCCGCGCCGCAAATCCATCTGGCACCGCGGTTCTGGTCGATCATGCCTGAGGTCGATCGCCCGGTCGTCGGATCGGCGGGGTGCGCTGCGTCCCCGGAATGCCGCGGGACTCAGGCCGGCGCCATCGAGCGGCGCCAGGCATGCGGGCTCATGCCGGTGAAGCGCCGGAAGGTGCGGCCGAAATGGCTCTGGTCGGCCATGCCGCATTCCAGCGCGATGGCGGCGAGCGGCGCGGAGGTCTCCCGCATCAGCCGGCGCGCGCGGTCCATCCGCTTGCGCAGGATGTAGGTGTGCGGCGTCTCGCCGAAACTCGCCTTGAAGGCGCGCCCGAAATAGCCCGCGCTGAGCTTCGCGCAGGCCGCGAGCGCCTCGACCGGGATGGTGCTCCCGATGTTCTCCTCGATGTGGGCGTCGATCCGCCTGATCTGCCACGGGGCGAGGCGGCCCGGGGCGGCTTCCGGAGCCGCGTCCAGCATCGCGGCGGCGCGCAGCACCAGGAGGCGGGCCGCGGCGCGGTCGACGTCGAGCGTCTCGCGCGCTTCGCGCAGGAGGGCGGCGATCAGGCCGGCCGGTGCACCGGCCGGCGACAGGTCTTGGCGGGTCTGCCCGATGGTCATCCTCGTCTCCGGTGCGCCGGCCCACGCGGGCCGCAAGCTCTGCGGCCAGAGTCGCGCGGACGGGACGCCGGTACCATCGTGCTTAAAGCGGGCCGGACCACACGATCGTCTGTCCGCCCTATACGCACGTATCGGCCGGGACCGGCCCGTCACGGCCCGGATGCGTCGCCGCGGCGGGTCGCTGCCAGCGTCATGCTCGCCAGCACGCCGTCCCGCCGCACCAGCCCGTGGAAGAGCGCCGCCGCGAGATGGAGCAGGATCAGCGCGAAGAACGCCAGGGCGAGGTAGACGTGGGCGTGCCAGAGGAGGGTGCGCAGCGTATCGCTCTGCGGCAGGATCGCCGGCAGCCGCACCGGCCCGAACAGGACGATCGGGTAGGCGCTCGCCGACAGCATGCCCCAGCCGATCAGCGGCAGAGCGATCATCAGCGCGTAGAGCAGGTAGTGCGAGGCCGTCGCCGCCAGCTGCAGCGGCCGGGGCAGGTCGGCCGGCAGCGGCGGCGCGCCGGACCGCGCCCGCACGCCGAGGCGCACGAGCGCGAGGACGAGCAGCGCGATCCCGAGCGTCTTGTGGGTCGTGAACAGCGACAGGTATTGGGGTCCGACGGTCGAGACCATGCCGACGCCGATGAACAGCATGGCGAGGATTGAGGCCGCCATCACCCAGTGAAGGGCGCGCTGCAGCCGCGTGAAGGTCTGTACGGGTCCGGTCATGGCTTTCGGCTCCGCGGGATCGTCAACGGGAGGGGTAGTGCTTCGCTTCGGCGGTGCGCAGATCGAAGGATCGCGCGTAGGCCGCCGAGCGCGCCGCCGGGAAGGGATCGTCCGAGACGCGGATGCCGTCCGGAAGCACCGTCGGGTCGAAGTTGATGTCGCGGCAGGGGCCGTCGGGCTCGGCTTCGATCCGCTGCACGACCAGGGTCCCGACCGCGACCGTGGCCCGGGTCTCCGGCCACGCTTTGCTCGGATCCGCCGTGGGGTCACCCGGATCGGCCAGCGTCAGCTGCGCGGTCCAGCGCTGCGGCGCCTTGGCGACCCGTTCGGCGATCTCCTTCTCCAGATGATCGGGGCCGCGTGCCGCCAAATCGGCGGCGCTGATCGGCACGACGGGGCCTTGCGGCACGAAGGACCACCGGGCCGGCCGCTCGGCCCCGGAGGCCGCGACGAGCAGGAAGGTGTTGAGGCCGTTGTAGCGCTCCTCCGCGTAGCTGCCCGTGTAGGGGGCGCTCTTGGCCCAGGCGCCGAAGGCCGCGAATTCGGGATGCGCTCCCGCGAAGGTCTTGAGGGCGTCCGGATCCTTGCTCCGCGAGGCGAGGAGAAGGTCGTAGAAGGCCTGCGGGGTCGAGACGGGGAAGACCGGCGCGTCGATCATTGCGCTGCGCCAGACCTCGCCGTTCGCCGCCGTGATCTGCAGCCCGAGCCCGCGCACGCGGACTGTGGCGTCCGGCGCGCCCGGATCGGCCGTGCCGAGGTTGAAGCGGCCCAGCGCCGGGAAGGTGCCGGGGGCGAAGACGGCGGCGCGCGAGGCGACGCTCCCCTGCCCGTTCGACTCGAACACGCCCGTGAAGCAGATGCCCTTGGCGTGGTTGCGGCGATGGCCGAGCGCCGGGCCGCCGGGCGGCGCGAAGGCGTCGACGAGCTTCGTCGGCGTGAGCCGACCGGGCGACAGCCAGCCGGCCGTGTAGGCGAAGCCGCCGGCCAGGGCCGTCACGACGGCACCGATGGTGGCGTAGGCTCCCAGATGGGTGCGCAGGGAAGAGGCGAGGGTCTCGCGCATCTCGGATCATCCTCGGCAGAGGCCGCCGTCCCGGCGACGGGCCGGGGAGCGGGGTGATGGAGTAGCCGGTACCGGTGACCGGCGACCGCGGCTGTCACGATTCCGGCCTTTTGGGAGCATTCCGCCGTCCCGTGCCGGCCGAAGGCAGATTCCGCACAGACCAGCGACGTCTCCGCAGCCCTGATCACGACCCGGACGTTGCGTCAAACAGACGACAGTCGATCATACCCGCGTATGACGCGGCCATATGCTTCGATACCTCCCGAGTCCTTCGATATGAATGCCTTTCTGCTGCCCGGGACGTATCTCGTCGTGAGAGGCCGCGAAGGCGGTTCTTGCTACGAGATGAGGCTGATCATGTACGCTCGTTCCATCCTGCCCGTCGTGCTCCTGACCCTCACGACGAACCTGGCCATGGCGCAGGGCGCCGGCCGTGCCTACGAGTATGCCGGCAGCCACGCGGGCGGACCGGCCGACGCGCTGATCCCCAACGGGACGCCGCGTCCCGTCACCCCGCCGCCGGCGCGCGGCGCCTACGAGTATGCCGGCAGCCATGCGGGCGGACCGGCCGACGCGCTGATCCCGAACGGCACCCCGGCTCCGGTCGTCCGCCCGATGAAGGATCCCGCCTATGGCAATTCCGGCAGCCATGCCGGCGGACCGGCGGACGCGCTGATCCCCGAATAGCGGCATCGGCCTTCCGCTCTCGGCCCGGGTCATCCGGGCCGATCGCTCTGACAGACCGAAGGCGGCGAGCCCCGCCGACCGGTCCGGCGATCATGCGCCGGTCGCGCGGGCCGGGGCCGTCCGCAGAGACGCATGTTCCAGAAGGACCTCCGTCATGCCCGTTTCCACAGCACCCCATTCCGTGATTCTCGCGACGATCGCCGGCCTGCTGCTCGCCAGCGGGGCGACGGCTCTGGCGGACCACCAGCGCCACGGCGTCCGGGCCGCGCGCGCGGTGCCGGCCCTGACGTCGCCCCAGTCGCGTCAGCCCTCGGCCGACCTGCTCGCGGCGGACGACGACAGCGACAATTCCAAGCGGCCGGAGCTGCCGCCCTTCGAGCAGGACAAGGCCGACGAGACCGGCGGGCCGGACCGCGCCCTCCTCCGGTAGCGGCCTCGACCGGACGGCACCCCTCGAAGGGCGCGACGCCAGCATCGATCGCATGACCTGCATCGGCTGCGGAGCGGACCTTCGCCGGCCGCTCCCGATGGGACGCGTGCTACCGCATCATGTCCGCCGCCGACCCGGTGACCACGTCGGTGAGTCTGCTGGGGCATGCCGACGCGGCCAAAGGCGAGCCAGGGCGGCTCAACTCCTGTTGATTTGCTGCGATGCGGGAAAGTGCTCTATCGCCTCTCCCGTCATGCCGTTGGGTCAGACCTGCGCGCTTCAGGAGGGCGATCGCCGATGAGACGCTGGCTGACCACCGCCCTGGCTCTCGCAGCGCTCGGCGCGGTCGGCTTCGGCCTGCACGGCCGCACCGGCCCGGTGCCGACCCGGGAGGCCGCCTCCCCTGCGCCCGTCCCGGTCGTCACGGGGAGCGTCGCGCAGCACGACGTCCCGCTCGTCCTCACCGGGATCGGAACGGTCCAGGCCCTCAACACCGCCGCCATCCGCAGCCAGGTCACGGGCATTCTGGAGAGCGTCGACTTCACCGAGGGACAGGCGGTCAGGCGCGGCGACGTGCTGGCGCGGATCGACCCGCGCGTCTTCCAGGCGCAGCTCGATCAGGCCCAGGCCCAGCTGGCGCGCGACCAAGCGCTTCTGGCCAACCAGCAGACGAATCTCGGGCGCGACGAACCGCTCCTGCAGCGCGGCTTCGCCACCGACGAGCGGGTCACCGGCGAGCGCGCCCAGGTCGCGCAGACGCAGAGCAGCCTGAAGGCCGACCAAGCCGCAATCGACCTCGCCCGGACGCAGCTCGACTTCGCGACCCTGCGCGCGCCCTTCGACGGCGTCACGGGCCTGCGCCTGATCGATCCGGGCAACATCATCCGCCCGACCGACGCCACCGGGATCGTGGTGCTGACACAGGTCCAGCCGATCAGCGTCGTCTTCACCCTGCCCGCCGCCGAGATCGCGGCCGTGCAGGCGGCCCTGGCGCGCGGGCCGGTGCAGGCGGTCGCCTACGACCCGTCCGGGACGCGGCCGCTCGACACCGGTACGCTGCTCCTCATCAACAACCAAGCGGACGCCAATACCGGCACGGTGCAGCTCAAGGCGACCTTCCCGAACGCGGACAGGCAGCTCTGGCCGGGCACCTTCGTCAACGTGGCGGTGACGACCCAGACCGTGCGCGACGCGCTGACCGTCCCGGCCGATGCCGTGCAGCAGAACGACCACGGTCCGTACGTGTTCGTGGTCGGTGCGGATCGGACGGTCTCGCTCCAGCCCGTCCAGGTCGCGCAACGCCAGCGCGGCACGGTCCTGATCGCGTCCGGCCTGAAGGCCGGCGAGATCGTGGTAGTGCAGGGCCAGTACCGGCTCACGCCAGGCACGGCGGTGGTTGACGCGCCGGCCTCGGCCGTTCCGAACACCACCACGGCGAGCGCGGGGATGCTGCCATGAGCCTCTCGGCTCCCTTCATCACGCGTCCGATCGCCACCGCGCTCCTGATGCTGGCGATCGTGGTGCTGGGGGCGATCAGCTACACGCAGCTTCCCGTCGCGGCGCTGCCGAACATCGACTCGCCGACCATCCAGGTGACCGCCCAGCTTCCGGGCGCCGATCCGAACACGGTCGCCTCCTCGGTCGCCACCCAGCTCGAGCGCCAGCTCGGCCAGATCCCCGGCCTCACCCAGATGACGTCGAGCAGCGGCACCGGCTTCACCCAGATCACCCTGCAGTTCGACCGCAGCCGCACCATCGATTCCGCGGCGGGCGACGTGCAGGCGGCGATCAACGCCACTCAGGGCCAGCTCCCGGCCGCCCTCCTCAGCCCGCCGACCTACCGCAAGACCAACCCGGCCGACACGCCGATCCTTCTCATCGCGCTCACCTCGGACGTGCTGCCGATCATGACGGTGAGCGACTACGCGAACTCGATCCTGGCCCAGAAGATCTCGCAGGTCCCGGGCGTCGGCCTCGTCGGGGTCGGCGGCCTGCAGAGCCCGGCCCTGCGCATCCAGGTCAACCCCGCGCAGCTCGCCGCCCAGAACCTCGATTTCGAGACCGTCCGCACGGCGCTCGCCAACCTGACGGTGCTCCAGCCCAAGGGCCAGCTCTACGGCCGCCAGCAGGCGATCGCCCTCCAGACCAACGACCAGCTGACCACCGCCGAGGGCTTCGCGGAGGGGATCATCGCCTACCGCAACGGCGCGCCGATCCGCGTCCGCGACATCGGCCGGGTGGTCAAGGCCCCGCAGGACACCACGCTCGCCGGCTGGCTGAACGACAAGCCCGCCGTGCTGCTCAGCGTCCAGCGCCAGCCGGGCGCCAACGTCGTCGCCACGGTGGCGGCGATCAGGGCGGCCCTGCCGCAGCTGCAGGCCGCCCTGCCGCCCGGCATCCGGGTCGAGGTCGTCTCCGACCGCACGCAGACGATCCAGGCGAGCCTGGAGGACGTGAAGTTCACGCTCCTCCTCACCATCGCCCTCGTGGTCGGGGTGATCGCCCTGTTCCTGCGCCGGCTGTGGGCGACCGCCATCCCGGCCATCGCGGTGCCGATCTCGCTCGTGGGCACCTTCGCGGTGATGCAGGCCCTCGGCTACTCGCTCGACAACCTGTCGCTCATGGCCCTGACCATCGCGATCGGCTTCGTGGTCGACGACGCTATCGTGATGGTCGAGACCATCGTGCGCCACATCGAGGAGGGCGCGACGCCGATGCAGGCCGCCCTCGACGGGTCCCGCGAGATCGGCTTCACCATCCTGTCGATCTCGATCTCGCTCGTCGCGGTGTTCATCCCGCTCTTTCTGATGGGCGGCGTCGTCGGCCTCCTGTTTCGCGAGTTCGCCGTCACCGTGGCGGTGTCGATCCTCGTCTCGGTGGTGGTGTCGCTGACGCTGACCCCGATGCTCGGCGCGCGGCTGCTCCCGGCCCACGAGGCCGCCCCGGGGCGGGTCTCCCGGCTGCTCGAACGCGGCCTCACCGCCCTGACCGAGGCCTACGGGCGGGCCCTGAACGTCGTGCTGCGCCACCGCCTCGTGACGCTCCTGACCTTCTTCGCCACGCTGGCGCTCACCGGGCTCCTGTTCGTGATGATTCCGAAGGGCTTCGTCCCGCAGCAGGATACCGGCCTGATCGTCGGCATCAGCGAGGCCGCGCAGGACGTCTCGCCCGCGGGCATGCGCCAGCGTCAGCAGGCGATCCTGGCCCTCGCCGCCCGCGACCCGGCCGTCGCCACGGCGGTCGGCTTCATCGGCCCGGGCGGAGCGACCGTCACGGAGAACAACGGGCGCGTCTTCCTCACGCTGAAGCCGAAGGGCGAGCGGGACGTCACCGCCGACGAGGTCATCGCCCGGCTCTCGAAGGTCCTCCAGCAGGTCCAGGGCATCACGCTCTTCATGCAGGCCGCACAGGACATCACGATCGGCGGCCGCCTGTCGAAGACGCAGTACCAGTACACGCTGACCGGCGTGAACCGCGACGAGCTGAACCTCACCGCGCCGAAGGTTCTGGCGGCGCTGAAGACGTTGCCGGAACTGACCGGCGTCGCGAGCGACCAGCAATCGGCGGCGCGCACGCTCACGATCGAGATCGACCGCGCCGCCGCCGCGCGCCTCGGGATCGACCCGGCCCTCGTCGACGACACCCTCTACGATGCGTTCGGCCAGCGCCACGTGGCGCGGATCTACACGGCGCTCAACCAGTACTACGCGATCCTGGAGGTCGACCCCGCCTATCAGCTCGGCCCCGGCGCGCTGGATCGGATCTACGTCTGGTCGCAGAGCAACACGGCGGTGCCGATCAGCCAGATCGCGCGGCTCGTGCCGGGCGTCGCCCCGGCGGCGGTCAACCACCAGGGCCAGTTCCCCTCGGTGACCCTGAGCTTCAACCTAGCGCCGGGCGCCACGATCGGCGCGGCGGTGGCCGCGGTGCAGCGGGCGACCGCGGCGCTGCACCTGCCGGGCTCCATCGCGACGGGCTTCCAGGGCAACGCGCAGGCCTTCCAGGCGTCGCTGTCGAGCACGCCGCCGCTGATCCTGGCGGCCCTGTTCGCCGTCTACGTCATCCTCGGCATGCTCTACGAGAGCACCATCCACCCGATCACCATCCTGTCGACGCTGCGCTCGGCGGGGCTGGGCGCGCTGGCGACGCTGATGCTGGTCGGCCGGCCCCTCGACCTGATCGGGATCATCGGCCTCATCCTGCTCATCGGCATCGTCAAGAAGAACGGCATCATGCTCGTCGACGTGGCGATCGCGGCGCAGCGCCAGGGCCACGCCCCGCCCGAGCAGGCGATCCACGACGCCTGCCTGCTGCGCTTCCGGCCGATCCTGATGACGACGCTCTGCGCGCTCCTCGGCGGCGTGCCGCTGATGCTCGGGACCGGCACGGGCGCGGAGATCCGCCAGCCGCTGGGCTACGCCATCGTCGGCGGCCTGCTCGTGTCGCAGGTGCTCACGCTGTTCACGACGCCGGTCGTCTACCTGTACATGGAGCGCCTGAGCCAGTGGCTCGCGTCGCGCGCGCGGCCAATGCGGGACCTGCCGACGGCCTGATCGTCCAGCCCCGAGCGGCTCTTCGGGCCGCTGCACCTGTTCGGCAACGCGCATCGATCCCCTGCCGCCGATCTCCGCCCGGCATCGGCAGCATGATCCGGATCACGGAAGACGATCCCGCGTGCGCGCAGGATTCAGCCTGCCTCGACCGATACCATCGGCCCGGGATGCCGACGCATCGATCTCGATCCCGGGCTTGCCCGGGATCGAAGGGGCCGTCGAGCCATCTCGCCGTGTCGAATTCAAGCCGAGGGCTTGAAGCCAAGGACTTGAAGCTAAGGGCTTGAAGCCGAGGGCTTGGCGCCACGTCGAGAGCGGCACAACGGTCATGGGTCATGACCGTTGGTATGATCCAGGTCTTCGGGCAGGGCGGCAACGACACCGTCCTGGGCGGGACCGGTCGCGCAGGGCTCATCTCCGACGGCGAGCCGGCGGGTATCCCCTCACGTCGAGCGGACCTGGCGGCGACCGGACGCGACCACGGTGCGGCGCGTCCGCTACGGGAGATCCAGGCGGCGCCGGTAGGCGGAAGGCGCGGCGCCGACGATCGACCGGAAGCTGCGGGCGAACGCCGTGGGGCTGGCGAAGCCCACCTCGAGCGCGATCACGGCGATCGGCAGGTCGCCCGCGCGCAGCAGATCGACCGCACGGGCCACGCGGCGCCGCGTGACGTAGGCGAGCGGCGTCTCCCCGGTCGTCGCCCGGAAGGCACGGTGGAAATAGCCCTCGGACAGCCCCGCCAGGGCCGCGAGCGCGCCGATCCGGATCGGCCCGCCCAGGTGCTCCTCCACGTGTTCGGCGATGCGGCGCATCTGCCGGGCGGTGAGCCGCAGCGGGCGCTCGGGCGGCACGCCCGCTGCGCCGAACCGGCGGGCCAGATAGGCTCCCAGCAGCGCCGAGACCGTGTCGCAATAGGTGCCGTCGAGGGCGCCGTCGCGGCGGTGCAGCCGGTCGAGTTCTGCCAGCAGGCCGTGCAGGACCGGGTCCTCGACGCAGCAGAAGGACGGCACCGACGCGGCGGCTCCCGGCGCCAGCGTCAGCGAGGCCCAGTGCCAGGCCACCCCGCGCAGGCGCAGGCTGCGCGCGCAGCCCGCCGGCAGGAACGAGACCGCGCCCGGCCGGTCGGGGCCGTCGTAGCGCCGCCCGTCCGCGTTCGCCATCTCGTGCCGCTCGGCCCCGCCGCGCAGCGTCGTCATCAGGATCGGCGCGGCGGACAGGATCGTGCCCTCCACCGCCGCCGTGTAGGGCCGCGCCGCCGCCTGGAACAGGCCGCCGTCCCAGGCGAAGCTGCGCCAGTCGTCGGGGGGCGGCGTGACGCGGCCCGGATAGAGGCGGTCGCGGTCGGCGGAGTTCATGGATGGGGACATCCTGTCGAGGCAGAGTGTCAGCGGGTGCCGATCCGGTCAAATACCGGGCACGAAAGGGTCAGGATCGGCACGTCCACGTCAGGAACGGGCGCGCTCTTCTGCGCCACAGGCCCTATGTGGCGGTGAACCGACGCGACCGCGACAGCCGGAGACGCCCCCATGAGTCGAGACGTGACGAACCAGGACGTGACGAGCCGGACCGTGAAGCCCAATCCCGAATCCGCCCTGCCGGCGAGCCGGCGCGACGTCATGGCCGCCGCCGTCGGCCTGTCCGCCGCGGCGCTGGCGGGCACGGGCGCCGCGGTGGCGCAGACCGCCGCCGCGCCGGCCGCCGGCCCGGTCAACACCCGCACGGTGGGCAAGACCGGCGAGACGCTGCCGCTGCTCGGTCTCGGCACCTACCTCACCTTCGACCTCCTGCCGGGCAAGAACCGCGACCACCTGCGCGCGGTCGCCGACACCTATCTCGACGCGGGCGTGCGCGTGGTCGACACTTCGCCGCTCTATGGCACCGGGGAGGTCAGCATCGGCGACTTCCTCAGCGTCCGGCGCCAGACCGACGAGGTCTTCCTCGCCAACAAGATCTGGTCCACCGGCGAGTACCTCGCCGACGAGAGCCACGCGCTGCGCAGCTTCGAGCAGTCGCAGACGCGGCTGTGGCGCGAGCGCTTCGACCTGCTGCAATGCCACAGCCTCGTGAACGTCGAGGTGGTGGTGCCGATCCTGCAGGCCTGGAAGAAGGAGGGGCGCACCCGCCTCGTCGGCGTGACACATCATCAGAACGAGTACCACGACGTGCTGGCCACCTGGATCGAGCGCGGCGGCGTCGACTTCGTGCAGGTCAACTACTCGATGCTCAACCGCAGCGCCGAGAACCGCATCCTGAAGGCGGCGGCCGAGCGGGGCATGGGCGTGCTCATCAACATGCCGCTCGACAAGGGCCGCCTGCACAAGGCCGTGGGTGACGCGCCGCTGCCGGACTTCGCCCGGGAGATCGGCGCGCAGAATTGGGCGCAGTTCTTCCTCAAGTGGGTGATGGGGCACCCGGCGGTGACGACGGTGCTGTGCGCCACGGCGAATCCCGATCACGCGGCCGAGAATGTCGGCGCCCTGCGGGGACCGCTTCCCGACGCGGCGATGCGCGCCCGGATGCTGCGGCACGTCGAGACCCTGCCGGGCTTCGCGACGGCGGCGCGCCTGCCCTATTACCCCGACAAGCAGGCGATGTATCAGGGCGTGATCCGCCGCTCGCAGGCGGCCGTGCGCCAGCGGCAGAGCTGATGCGCGGGAGCCCCCTGGGGCGCGCCGTCGCGCTGGCGTGGCTGAGCGCCGCCGGACCCGCTTGGGCCGGCGAACCGCCGGCCGGCCCGGTCGCCCTGGACCGCACGGAGGTCACGGTGGCCGCCTTCGCGGCCTTCGCGGACCGCACTGGCCTGCGCACCGCGGCGGAGCGCGACGGCTACGGGCACGACTATGCCGGGGGCTGGCAGCGCCGCCCGGGCTGGCACGTGCGCGCCCCCTACGGCGTGCCGGCGGCTCCCGACGAGCCGGCCGTCCACGTCACCTGGGCGGAGGCGCGCGCGTACTGCGAGGCCGCGGGCGGGCGCCTGCCGACCGCCGAGGAATGGCGCGCGGCCGCCTACACGGAGGCGCGGCCCACCCCGACCGACGGCTTCGCGCGCGGCCGCACCTACCCCTACCCCGTCGGCGACACCCCCGAGGGCCTGCACATCGCCGAGGCCGGCGCGCGCCGACACGCCCCCGTGGGGAGCGGGCGCCCCGGGGTGAACGGCCTGCACCACATGGGCGGCAATGTCTGGGAATGGCTCGCCGACCGCCGCGGCGGCGAGGCCCTCACGGCCGGCGGCTCGTGGTGGTATGGCGCGGCGCAGACCCGCCGCGACGGTCTGCAATGGAAGGAGGCCGCCTTTCACGCGGTCTATATCGGCTTCCGCTGCGCGCATCCGTGACGTCATCCGCGCGCCCCTGATCGCCGGGCCGGCCGGGATCCTTCCCGGGCGCGGTTCGTTGCGAGCCCAAGGGCAGCGGGATCGTCCGCCGCCGGCCGGGGCCGGCCGGCAGCCGGGGCCGTCGCGACGGTCCAGGCACCACCCTCGGGCAGGAGAGACAGGCATGGAACGGTCAGCGCTCGTGGCCGGCGTCAGCGGCATCGTGGGCAACACGCTCGCCCGCCACCTCGTGGCGGAGGGCTGGACGGTCCACGGCCTCGCGCGCCGGCCGACCGCCCTGCCGGGCGTGCACCCGGTGGCGGCCGATCTCACCGAGGCGGGCACCCTGCGGGATGCGCTGGCCGCGCTGCGGCCGAGCCACGTCTTCATCACCACGTGGCTGCGCCAGCCCACCGAGGCGGAGAACATCCGGGTCAACGGCGCGATGGTGCGCAACCTGCTCGACGCGCTGTCTCCGGGCGGCAGCCTGCGCCATGTCGCGCTGGTCACCGGGCTCAAGCATTATCTCGGCCCCTTCGAGGCCTACGGGAAGGGCAGCCTGCCGCCCACGCCGTTCCGTGAGGAACAGCCGCGCCTCGACGTCGAGAACTTCTACTACGCGCAGGAGGATGAGGTCTTCGCCGCGGCCGACCGCGACGGCTTCGGCTGGAGCGTGCATCGGCCCCACACCATCATCGGCTACGCGCTCGGCAATGCCATGAACATGGGCGTGACGCTCGCCGTCTACGCCACGCTCTGCCGCGAGACCGGGCGCCCGTTCGTGTTCCCGGGCTCGCGCGCGCAATGGGAGGGGCTCACCGACATGACCGACGCCCGCCTGCTGGCGCGCCATCTCGCCTGGGCCGCCACGACGCCGGCGGCGCGCAACCAAGCCTTCAACGTCGTCGACGGCGACGTCTTCCGGTGGAACTGGATGTGGGGGCGGCTCGCGGGCTGGTTCGGCCTGGAGCCGGCGCCCTTCCCGGAGGCGCCGGCGCCCCTGGAACGGCAGCTCGCCGACGCGGCCCCCGCCTGGGCGGAGATCGCCCGCCGACACGGTCTCGTCGAGGCGGATCTCGGGCGCCTCGCCTCGGCCTGGCACACGGACGCGGATCTCGGCCGCCCGATCGAGGTGGTCACCGACATGAGCAAGAGCCGCCGGCTCGGCTTCCTCGATTACCAGCCCACCGACGACGCCTTCTTCGATCTCTTCGCCCGGCTGCGGGACGAGCGGGTCATCCCCGATCCGGCCCAGTGAGCGGTATCGTCAGGTCTCCTCGGCCTCCAGCACCAGGTCGATGGTCCGCAGGACGAGTTCGACCTCATCGGTGGTCGGGTCGGCCTCGACGTCGCCGTGAACGATCCGATTCCGCAGATCGATCAAGTCGCGCAATCGGCGCTCCCGGTCGGCCTCGATGAGGCCGTTCATGGCGAGGCTCTGGATGACGGAGCCCGGAGAGAGTGCTCGGCCCACCTCCGCACGACCGCGCGCGCGCAGCGCCGCTTCAAGGAACGACCAAGCCAGAATGAACGCGGCACGGCGATGGCCCTGCGCCAGGAGCGCGTCAGCCTCCTTGACGGCGGCGCGGATCGCCGCGGGCTCGACACCGGCAATCGCAACCGATGCCAATGGATCGGTCCCCATGACGGCGACGTGCAGGCGCCAGTCGGGCCGCCCGTCGAACAACCGGCGGATCTCTTGAAGGCGCGGGTCCGCCAAGCCTGACCGCCCCTTGACCTCGATCACGATGTTCTGGCCCGACTTGCGCGCCAGCGCGTCGGGCCGGTAACCACCCAGAAAATCGGGCAGATCTCCGCGGTCGGGATGTGCCGTGAAGGTGAAGCCATCCGCCTCGTAGCGCGCCCGCAGGCTGTCGATGAACCGGGTCTCGGCCTCCTGAAGGATGGATGTCATCACAGCCTCCGCCAGCTGAGATCATCATCTACGCGGACATAGACGACCGGCTTCACCACCGCCAGGACCGCGAGAAGCTGCGCACTCGGCTCCACGATCGCCGAGTCCGACTCGGGCTCGAATTTCTGCACGAGGACGCGTTCGACGGCCTGATCGCTCATATATGCGATATGGATCAGCGCATCCATGATGGGTTTCACGATATTATCGATATCGCCCTGCATGACCGCCTCAGGGAAATAGTAAATTGTCAAGGAGACCGGACGATGATCGAGAAAGCCGAGGCCATCCGTCTCGTGGATTCGATCGCGGGCTGCATCCCTGACCATGGTCTTCCAGCGCTCCCGCGACCGGCCGCTCGCCTGAAGCGATATCGGCGTCGCGGCAATGAAGAATTCCAGAGGGTAGAGGGTGTCCTGGACTGACACGATCCGATGCATCCCCTGCTGAGCGAAACGCTCGGCCTCACGGCAGGGTGCCATCGCGACTTACCTTAGGCAATCGAGCCGTTCAGGGCGGCCTGAACTGCCCTCCATCGATCCGCTCGTGTGCAGGCATCTCGTCAAACCGGAGCGCGACCGGGCTCGTGGTGCTTGACCAGCCACAGGCTGGTCTCCCAGGCCCCGTCCGGGAGCGGCAGCCGAGCCAACGCAGAACCGTCCAGCCCGTCGGTCGCGGTCGCGACGTAGCGGCTCGCGAACAGGAGCGCGTAGGCGCCGCCCTGCAGCAGCGCGCCGACCGCGACCTGCTCGTTGTAGCCGCGCCAGGTCCAGGCGGCCGGATAGGCGTCGGGCAGGAAGATGTCGTGCAGGTGCACGAGGACGCCCGGGGCGAGCCGCGGCAGCACGTCGAGGAGCAGGCGGTCGACGTCGCTGCCGGGCATCGCCACGTGGCTCGAATCGACGAACAGCACGTCGCCGGGTTCGAGCGCGGCGGCGGCCTCGGCGTCCTCCGGACCGAACAGGCGGGGGTGATGGCGCACGCACGGCAAGCCGTCGAGGCGCGCGCGGGGGTTCGGGTCGATGCAGGTGATGCGGGTCGGCAGGCCGCCATCCGCGACCGCCTGGGCCAGGAAGCGGGTCGAGTGGCCGGAGCCGACCTCCAGGATGCGCCGCGGGCGGTGGCGGCGCACCAGCGCGTAGGCGGCGGCCGCGTCGAGGCGGGGGAACCAGTCCTGTCCGAAGCGCGGCGGGACCGCGCCGACGAGGCCGGGCCCACCTGCCGCGATGCGGGCAAGGTCGGGGGCGTGGGCCTGGATCGCGTCGAGGACCGCACGGAACTCGGCTTCCGCCGCGGCGAAGAGCGGGCGGAGAGCCGGATAGGGAAGCGGCCGCGCGGCGGCCGCGTGCCGATAGGGAATGAAGAACCCCCCGGCCGGCAGGCCCAGGAGCGTGCGCAGGTGGAGGTGCGCCCGGCGCAGCCGCGCCCGGCCGGACAAGGCTCAGCCCGCCTTGCTCACCGGCTCAAGGTCGGGCTTGAGGCCGGGGCCGTCGACGGGGGGCGCCGGCACGACCGGGGGCACGGTCGGTGGCACTTCGGCGCGGCCGCGGATCGCCGCCGCGAGGCGTCCGCGCTCGAACAGCAGCACCACCACGATCGCCACCGCGAAGGGGATGAGCAGGTAGAACAGGCGGAAGATCAGCAGGGCGGCGAGCACGTCGACCTTCGGCAGGTCCGGCATCGCCGTGATGAAGATGACCTCGAACACGCCCAGCCCGCCCGGCGCGTGCGAGACCAGCGCAGCGGAGAAGGAGGCCAGGAACACCGCCAGCACCACGACGAAGCCCGGATTCCCGACCTCCGGCAGCGCGAAGTAGATGATGCCGGCCGCGCCCAGCAGTTCGAGCGGCGCGGCGACGAGCTGGCGCAGCATCACCTGCGGGCGCGGGTATTCGAGCTTGAACGAGCGGATGGTCATCGGCTTGAGGTGCAGGATCGAGCCGATGACGTAGAGGGCCACGAAGGCGAGCAGCGCCCCGCCGAGGATGCGGGCGGTCGCCGGGTTGGTGAGGAGCGCCGGCAGCTTGCCTTCGAGGCGCGAGAGCAGGTCGGGCTGGAGCGTCAGCACGATGCCGCCGAGCAGCATGGTGCCGAGACCGAAGGTGAAGGAGCACAGCGCGACCAGCACCGCGACCTGCGCCGCCGAGAGGCCCTTCGACGTGTAGGCGCGGTAGCGCACCATCGCGCCCGAGAACACCGAGGCGCCGATG
Organism: Methylobacterium isbiliense; assembly: GCF_022179325.1. Classification (GTDB taxonomy): domain Bacteria; phylum Pseudomonadota; class Alphaproteobacteria; order Rhizobiales; family Beijerinckiaceae; genus Methylobacterium; species Methylobacterium isbiliense. The sequence continues at coordinate 34,634 of NZ_BPQQ01000016.1, forward strand.
TTGTGCGAGAGCGCGTAGGTGGTGAAGGAGCAGACCGACACGAAGAGCCAGGAGATGCCCTTCACGCCGAGATGGATCAGCGCGATGCGGTCGTACCAGGCGAGCGCCGCGTAGGCGACCAGGGTCGAGAGGGCGGCCAGCGCGTAGCGGTGGGCCGGGATCGCCGCGAGGCTCGCTTCGAGATCGGCGAAGGAGAGGCCTTCGAGCTGGTGCCAGAGCAGGTAGACCGAGACCACGACGGCCGCGAGGCCGATGATCGGCCAGATGAACTCGCGAAGTTTCTTCATGACGATCCCTGCCGCACCTTCGTGGTCGGCGCGCTTCTGCCCGAGCGCGCTTCCGGCCGCAAGAACGTCGCGCGGACGTCCCGCCGGATGGCGCCTCTCCTTTCACGCGATCATGACGCTTTCGTGCCGCCGATTCACAGGCCGCGCTCGTCGAGCCAGTCGAGCATGAGGCGGGCCACACCCTCGGCCCCGAAGTCGAGCTGCAGGAAATGGGCGATGTCCGGCACGGTGCGGTGCTCGGCGCCGTGATAGAGGGCGGTGCGCCACGTCGTCGCCGGCCAGATCATGCGGTCGAGCGCGCCGCCGATGACGAAGGCCGGCAGGCCCGCGAAGGCCGCCGAGAGCGGCAGCACCGGCCAATGCGCCTCGGCCAGCGCGACCGGGCTCTCGGCCGACATCCGGGCGGCGTAGCGCTGCGCCCGGTCGAGCGGCAGCCCCTCCGAGAACAGCCAGTGCCGCGACAGCGCCACCGCCGGTTCGCGACCGGGCAGGAGCGATCCGGCCAGGGCCTCGAACCAGAAGCCCGGATCGGTGAGCGCGATGCGGGTGCCCACGAGCGTGAGCCCGTCCGGCGGCAGCGGCGCGAGCAGGACGAGCGCGCGCATCGGCACCTGCCCGATCAGCCGCTGGGCGAGAAGGGCGCCCAGCGAGTGTCCGATGACGACCGGCGGCTCGGCCCACTGGCCGGCCGCGAGGCGCAGGTCGTCGAGGTAGTCGGTGAGCGACGCCGACCGGAGCGCCCGGCCGCCCTGGCTGCGCCCGTGGCCGCGCAGCGAGAAGGCCGCGGCCCGCCGGCCGCGCCGGGCGAGGTGGGGCAGGAAGACCTCCTGCCAGATCCACGCCGCCCCGAAGGCCCCGTGCACGAAGAGGAGCGGCGCGCCGCGCGGCTGCCCGGCGGGCTGCGCCTCGATCCATTCGAGCGCGGGACCGCCGGGCCGGCCGAGCATCGCCGCGGTGACCCGCGCCTCCGCGCCGGTCGCCACGGGAAACCGGCCGCCGCCCTGTTCAACCTGCCGCGTCATCGCTCCGCTCCGAGGCTTCCGCACGCTCGCACCCGTACCCGGTCGGCGGCCAAGCTCGTGCCCGCTGACTTTCCGTCACATGCCGGATGAACACAATGCACCCGTCCGGCTTGAGCAGAGCTTGCGGTCGACGCGACACCACGCCACCACGAGGCGCCATGACCCAGACCTCCGCCTCCCCCGCCCTCGCTCCCGACGGGCTGACGCTGATCCCCGCGACGCACGTGGCGGCCGTCGTCACCTCCCTGGAGATGCACGCGCCGCCGGACCGGCCGGTCGCGCCGCTCCCGCTCGTGCGCATCGACGCCGACCTGCCCCGCTACCGGGCGCTCTACGCGCGGGTCGGCGCGCCGTGGCTGTGGTTCAGCCGGGCAAGGCTCGGCGACGCGGCGCTCGGGTCGATCCTGAACCATCCCGACGTCGAGGCCTACGCGCTCGACCAGGACGGGACGGATGTCGGACTGCTCGAACTCGACTGGCGCGTGCCCGGCGAGGCCGAGATCGCCTTCTTCGGGCTGGTGCCGGAGGCGGTCGGCCGGGGCACCGGGCGGCGGCTGATGGCCGAGGCGCAGGCGCGCGCATGGCGCCGCCCGATCGCGCGGCTGTGGGTGCACACCTGCACCTTCGACCATCCCGGCGCGGTCGCCTTCTACGAGCGATCCGGCTTCCGCGCCTTCGCGCGCGCCGTCGAGGTGGTGCCCGATCCCCGCCTCGACGGAACCCTGCCCCGCTCGGCGGCGCCGCACGTCCCGCTCCTCGCGGACCGCGCCGCCCTCACTCCACGGTGACGGATTTGGCGAGGTTGCGCGGCTGGTCGACGTCTTTGCCCAGCACGACGGCGGCGTGGTAGGCCAGGAGCTGGATCGGCACCGCGTAGACGATCGGCGCCACCACCGGGTCGAGGTCCGGCATCATCAGCGTCGCCAGCGTGTCGAGCCCCGCGGCCTCCGCCCCGCGCGCATCGCCGATCAGCACGATCCTGCCCCCGCGCGCCGCCACCTCCTGCATGTTCGACACCGTCTTCTCGAAGATCGCGTCGTGCGGCGCGATCACGATCACCGGCACCGCGTCGTCGATCAGCGCGATCGGGCCGTGCTTGAGTTCGCCCGCCGCGTAGCCCTCGGCGTGGATGTAGGAGATCTCCTTGAGCTTGAGCGCGCCTTCCAGCGCCATCGGGTAGGCGGTGCCGCGCCCGAGATAGAGCACGTCGCGCGCCTTGGCGATCTCGCGCGCCAGCCCCTCGATCGCGCCCTCCTGCTTGACCGCCTCGGCCATCAGCCCCGGCACCGTGATCAGCGCATCGACGAGGCGGCGCTCCTGGCTCGCGTCCAGCGTCCCGCGCGCGCGTCCCGCCGCGATGGCGAGGCACAGGAGCACGGTGAGCTGGCAGGAGAACGCCTTGGTGGAGGCCACCCCGATCTCCGGCCCCGCCAGCGTCGGGGCGACGGCCGAGGCCTCGCGCGCGATCGTGGAGGTCGGCACGTTGACCACCGCCAGCGTGTGCTGGCCCTGGGCCTTGGCATAGCGCAGCGAGGCCAGGGTGTCGGCGGTCTCGCCCGATTGCGAGATGACGAGCGTCAGGCCGTTGGCCTCCAGCGGCGGCTCGCGGTAGCGGGTCTCGGAGGCGACGTCGATCTCCACCGGCAGCCGCGCCAGGCTCTCGAACCAGTACTTGGCCACGAGCCCGGCGTAGTAGGCGGTGCCGCAGGCGGTGATCGAGAGGCGCGAGAGGGTGGCGAAGTCGAAGGGCAGCGCCTCGGGCAGCGCGACGCGCCCGTTCGCCAGATCGACGTAATGGGCGAGGGTGCGCCCCACCACCTCGGGCTGTTCGTGGATCTCCTTGGCCATGAAGTGGCGGTAATTGCCCTTGTCGACCAGGAAGGATTGGGTGGCGATCCGCTGGCGCGGCCGCGCGACGAGCGTTCCCGCCTGGTCGCGGATCTCGGCGCCCGCGCGGGTGAGGACGGTCCAGTCGCCCTCTTCCAGGTAGGTGATCTCGTCGGTGAACGGAGCGAGCGCCAGCGCGTCCGAGCCGAGATAGGTCTCGCCCTCGCCGAAGCCGATGGCGAGGGGGGCGCCGTGGCGGGCGCCGATCAGGAAGTCCTCCTCGCCCGCGAACAGGAAGGCGAGCGCGAAGGCGCCGCGAAGGCGCGGCAGGGCGGCCGCCACGGCCTCGCGGGGGCTCAACTGCTGGTCCATGCCGCGGCTGACGAGCTGGGCGACGACCTCGGTGTCGGTCTCGGTCTCGAAGACGCAGCCCTGCGCCTGCAGCTCGGCCTTCAGCTCGCGGAAATTCTCGATGATGCCGTTGTGGACCACGGCGAGGCGCGGAGTGGCATGCGGGTGGGCGTTGGTCTCGTTGGGCCGGCCGTGGGTGGCCCAGCGGGTGTGGCCGATGCCGATGGCGCCCGAGAGCGGGCTCTGGACCAGCTTGAGCTGGAGGTTCGACAGCTTGCCCTCGGCGCGGCGGCGCTCCAGGCGGCCGTCCTCCAGGGTCGCGATCCCCGCCGAGTCGTAGCCGCGGTATTCGAGCCGCCGCAGGGCGTCGATCACCTGTCCCGCCACGGCGTTCCGACCCACGATCCCAACGATGCCGCACATGCTGACCGCCTCGCCTTTGGACGGCGGCGTCCCATTCCGGCACGCTCCCCGCCTTCATTCCCCGGCCGGCGCAAGCGCCGGGCCGGCCATCTGGTTCCCGAGCACGACAGTCTAGCCGGCCGCCCTGCGGCTCCGCCAGCCCGCCATCGCGAGGGCGCCACGCGGCCGAGGCGCTGCGGCATTCGCGCGCGCTACGGGCCGGTCCGGGCGCTCCGCCCGGCTCAGGCCTTCCCTTTGCCGCGCGCCCAGCCGGGCTTCACCGCCTGCCGCGCCCGGCCGAGCGCGAGCGCCTCCGGCGGCACGTCGTCGGTGATCACCGAGCCCGACCCCACATAGGCCCCCGCCCCCACCGCGACGGGCGCCACGAGCGCCGAATTCGAGCCGATGAAGGCCCCCTCCCCGATCACCGTGCGGTGCTTGTTCACGCCGTCGTAGTTGCAGGTGATGGTGCCGGCCCCGAGGTTGGCGCGGGCGCCGACCTCGGCATCGCCGACATAGGAGAGGTGGTTCACCTTGGCGCCCGCGCCGATCGCGGCGTTCTTCACCTCGACGAAGTTGCCGATCCGCGCGCCCTCCGCCAGCCGGGCGCCGGGCCGCAGCCGCGCGTAGGGGCCGACCTGCACGCCCGGCGCGAGCTCGGCCTTCTCCAGATGCGAGAAGGCGTGGATGACGCAGGCATCACCCACCACGACGCCGGGGCCGAACACCACGTGCGGCTCCACCACCACGTCGCGGCCGAGCCGCGTGTCGTGGCTGAGGAAGACGGTCTCGGGCGCGATCAGGGTCGCGCCGGCCAGCATGGCCTCGCGGCGCAGCCGGGCCTGGATCGCGGCCTCGGCGGCGGCGAGCTGCACCCGGTCGTTGACGCCCTGCGCCTCCGCCTCCTCCACCGGCACCACCGCGACCCGGCGGCCATCCGCCACCGCGAGCGCCACCGCGTCGGGCAGGTAGTACTCGCCGGCGGCATTGTCGTTGCCGATCCGGCCCAGGAGGTCGAGGGCCAGCGCCCCCGAGAGCGCCATCAGCCCGGCATTGCTCAGGCGCACGCGGCGCTCGTCGGGACTCGCATCCTTCTCCTCGCGGATCGCCACCACGCGCTCGCCCTCGGCGAGCACCCGGCCGTAGCCGGTCGGATCCGCCGCCTCGAAGGCCAGCACCGCCACCGCCGCGCCCTCGGCCAGCGGCGCGCGCAGCCGCGCCAGGGTCTCGGGGCGGATCAGGGGCGTGTCGCCGAAGGCGATCACCACGTCGTCGGCACCGGCCTCCAGGGCGGGCCGGGCCGCCAGGACCGCATGCGCGGTGCCGAGCCGCTCGGCCTGCGGGAAGACGCGCGCGCCCGGCGCCGCAGCCTCGATCGCGGCGGCCACGTCGGCGCGGCCGGGCTCCACCACCACGGCGATGTCGGTCGCGCCGGCCTCCCGCACGCTGGCGAGCACGTGGGCGAGCATCGGCCGGCCCGCGAGCGGATGCAGCACCTTCGGCAGGTCCGAGCGCATCCGCGTGCCCTTGCCGGCTGCGAGCACGACGGCGAGGAGCGAGCGGGGGGGTGTGGCGGTCACGGGCATCGGGCTCCTCGTCCGGCTGGGCGCTCACGGTCTAGCCGAATCGGCGCGCGCGGCAAACGCGGAGCGCGGCAGCGCCGCAACGCCCGGGCGCCTTCTCGCTTCTTTAACCCCCGGTTCAGGCCGCGACGTGGTACACGGCCCGCGAGCCCCTTCGATTCCGAGCCAGACCCGAGCGCATGACGCGACGCCGCCCCGCCCCGCCCCGGCCGACCACCCCAGGAGGCGAGTTCGACCGTCGCGCGGTGCTGACGCTCGCCGGCACGGGCCTGATCCTGGCGGGCGCCGCCCGCGCGCAGGATCCGCCGGTGCCGACGCTGGCGGACGGCGAGCGGTTCGATCCGGCCCAGGTGGTGGAGATCGCCCGGGCGCTCGCGCGCAAGCCCTTCGCGGCCCCGCCTACCGACCTCCCGGCCCCCTTCGGCGACCTCACCTACGAGCAATACGTCGCGATCCGGCCCAAGCCCGAGCTTCTGGTGTGGCGCGACCAGGGCCGCGGCTTCGTGGTCGAGCCGCTGCACCGGGGCTTCCTGTTCCGCAACCCGGTGGCGCTCCACACGGTGGAGGACGGGGTGGTGCGCCGCATCGCCTACGACCGCGCCCAGTTCACGTTCGGCAAGACGACGCCCCCCGAGGAGGGGCGCGACCTCGGCTTCTCCGGCTTCCGGCTCTACGCGAGCTTCGGCGGCGGGGCGCCGGCCGATTGCGCGATCTTCCAGGGCGCCTCGTTCTTCCGGGCCCTCGCGGCCGGCCAGAGCTACGGGGTCACCGCGCGGGCGCTGACGCTGCGCCCGGCCGAGGCCAAGGGCGAGGAGTTTCCGCTCTTCCGCGCCTTCTGGCTGGAGCGGCCCGCGCCGGGCAGCGGGCAGATCGTCATGCACGCGCTCGTCGATTCCGACTCGGCGACGGCGGCGCTGCACATGACGCTGCGGCCCGGCGACGCCACGCTGGTCGATATCGAGGCGACGCTGTGCCCGCGCACGCCCCTGGAGCATGTCGGGATCGGCGGCATGACGGGCGCCTACCTGTTCGGCTCGGCCGACCGGCGCGGCGTCGACGATGCCCGGGCCGCCGCCCACGAGATCGACGGGCTGCAGATCCGCAACGGCTGGGGCGAGGCGATCTGGCGGCCGGTGCAGAACCCCGAGACGCTGCAGATCTCCGCCTTCCTCGACCAGGATCCGAAGGGGTTCGGCCTCGTGCAGCGCGAGCGCGGCTACGCGGGGTTCCAGGACGACGTGCAGCGCTGGGAGAAGCGCCCGAGCCTGTGGATCGAGCCGTTCAGCACCTGGGGGCCGGGCCGCGAGCAGCGGCCGTGGGGGGCGGGGGCGGTGCAGCTCATCGAGATCCCGAGCGAATCCGAGGTCAACGAGAACATCCTGGCCTATTGGCGGCCGAAGGAGCCGATCACCCAGGAGACGGCCTTCAGCTACCGGCAGTTCTGGTGCTGGACCGTGCCCGGCGCGCCGCCGCTCGCCCTCTGCTCCAGCACGCGGATCGGCAAGGGCAGCGCGGGCAAGCGGCGGCTCTTCCTGGTGGACTTCACCGGCGAGGCGCCCTTCCAGCCCGGCATCGCCCCCGAGGCGCTGCGGATCGCGGTCTCGGCCTCGCCCGGCGCGATCGTGCAGCCCAAGCCGGATGCCAAACCCGATGCGCCCCAGCCCCGGCGCGATCCGCAATTCAAGCCCGTCCTCTACCTCTATCCGGAGCGCAAGACGGTGCGGGCCGTCTTCGAGCTCGATCCCGGCGGCGAGACCGCGTGCGAACTGCGCCTGACCATCAAGAACGGCGACCAACCGGTCAGTGAGACATGGCTCTATCGTTGGACCCTGTGACGCCCGCGCCGACCATCGTGCCGGCGGTGCCGCCCGAGGCGCCGCTCGCCATGCCGGTGCAGGATCTCTCCCGCTGGTCGGAGGCCGACGGGCACCGGCCGGCCGCGCACCCGACGCCGACGCTCGCGCGGCTGTTCGTGTTCGGTGGCGCAGGCCTGCTCACCGCCTACGGCGCCGTGCAGATGTACGAGGTCGTGTCGGTGGCCGGCAGCACCACGGCGCTGCAATGGCTGCTGCTGCTGCTCTTCACCCTCAACTTCTCGTGGATCGCGCTCGCCTTCACCTCGGCGCTGCTCGGCTTCGCGGCGCTGCTGCGCCGCCGCGGCCCCGATCCGGCGCCGGGGCCGCTGACCACCCGCACCGCCGTGGTGATGCCGGTCTACAACGAGGCCACGGCGCGCACCTTCGCGGCCGTGGAGGCGATCCGCGAGTCGATCGAGGTGACCGGCCAGGGGGCGCAGTTCGACTACTGGGTCCTGTCGGATTCGACCCAGGCCGATGCCTGGATCGCCGAGGAGCGCGCCTTCCTGGCCCTGCGCCATAAGCTCGGGGACGGGGCGCGGCTCTACTACCGCCACCGGCCCAAGAACCACCACCGCAAGGCCGGCAACATCGCCGACTTCGTCAGCCGCTGGGGCGGGCACTACGACCGTATGCTGGTGCTCGACGCCGACAGCCTGATGAGCGGGGATTGCGTCGTGCGCCTCGCCGCCGCCATGCAGGCCGACCCGGATGCCGGGATCATCCAGTCGCTGCCCCTGATCATCAACCGCAACACGCTGTTCGCGCGCGTCCAGCAATTCGCCGCGCGCATCTACGGGCCGGTGATCGCCACCGGCCTGTCGCTGTGGTCGGGGCGGGACGGCAATTACTGGGGCCACAACGCGATCATCCGCACCCGAGCCTTCGCGGCGCATTGCGGGCTGCCGGACCTGCCCGGCAAGCCGCCCTTCGGGGGGCACGTGCTGAGCCACGATTTCGTCGAGGCGGCCCTGATCCGGCGAGCGGGCTGGAGCGTCACCATGCTCCCAGACCTGCCCGGTTCCTACGAGGAGAGCCCGCCCTCGCTCATCGACATCGCGGTGCGCGACCGGCGCTGGGCGCAGGGCAACCTGCAGCACGCCCGCCTCATCGGCACGGCGGGCCTCAAGCTGCCCTCGCGCCAGCACTTCGCCACCGGCATCGCCGGCTACGTCGCCTCGCCGCTCTGGGCCGCGCAGTTGGTGGTCGGCGTCGCGCTCGCCCTCCAGACCGCCTACATCCGGCCCGAATACTTCCCGAGCGAGTTCCGCCTCTACCCGGTCTGGCCGCGCTTCGACCCCGAGCGCGCGCTGCAGCTGTTCGGGCTCACCATGGGCATCCTGCTCGCCCCGAAGCTGTTCGGCCTCGTGCTGGCGCTCCTCGACCGCGCGGTGCGCCGGGCGAGCGGCGGCGCGATCCGGCTCGTGCTCTCGGCGCTGATCGAGACCCTGCTCTCGGCCCTGATCGCCCCGATCGCCATGCTGATCCAGTCCGGCTCGGTGGTGCAGATCCTGCTCGGACGCGACACGGGCTGGAACCCGCAGCGGCGCGACGACGGCTCGATCCCGTTCCGCGACATCGTGCGCCGCCACCGCTGGCACACGATCCTCGGGCTCGTCTCCGGCATCGCCGCCTTCGCGATCGCGACCTCGCTGTTCCTGTGGATGTCGCCGACGATCCTGGGCCTCGTGCTGGCCATCCCGATCTCCTGGGCGAGCGGACAGCTCACCTACGGGCTCGCCCTCAAGCGGCTCGGCCTGCTGATGACGCCCGAGGAGCGCGAGCCGCCCGCGGTGGCGCTGCGCGCCGCCGCACTCCAGGCCGAGAACGCCGCCCGGGGCTTCGACGACGCCGACGCCCTCGGCGCCATCCAGGCCGACGCGGCCCTGCGGCGCGCGCACGTGGCGATGCTGCCCGCCTCCCCCCCGCGCCGTCGCGGCAGCGTCGACGCGGAGCGGGTGCTGGCGCAGGCGAAGCTCGCGGAGGCCGAGACCGCCGCGGAGGCGGCCGCGTGGCTCAGCCCCAAGGAGCGCATGGCCCTCCTGCACGATGCCGCGCTGGTCGACCGGGCGGCGCGCCTGCCGGCCTGACGCCCGGCCCGTTAAGCCACCGCTAACCCTAACGGTTTACTCCGAGGCCCGAGGCGGGACACGGGACCGGCGCCGTCCGGCCGCATTCCGCCCTCGTGGACACCGGTGCCCTGCGGCGGCAGGTCCGGCGCAGGCGGAGGCCCGTGGTGGACAAGCGGCCGAGGGGCAGGGTGCAGGACCAATCGGCGGCCCGGCGCCCGGCCGCGCTCGGCCTCGCGCTCGCCGCCTGCCTCGCCCTGGCCGAGCCGGCCCCGGCTCAGCCCGTCCCCGGCCGTGCGCCGGATCCCGTTCCCCTCCCCGCACCGTCCGCCGGGTTGCCGAACCCTCTCGGCGAGGCGGGCCTGCGCGGCTCCGCCAACCCGGCCGTCACCGCCAGGGCCGCGAGCGCGGGCGAGCGCCGCCGAGAGCCGCCCCGGCGACCCTCGCGCCCGCCCGCCAGGGCGGTGGTGCGGGCGGTGACGCAGGTGCCCTCCGAGGACCTGCGGGTGCGCCCGATCGTGCAGGTGCCGGTGACGGGGGTGCCGGATCCGGTGGCGGCCGTCCCGCTCCTGCGCCGGCGGATCGATCCGACCGACCCCTACGCGCCGCTCGGGGTCGAGGTCGGCAGCATCACGTTCTTCCCGGCCTTCCAGCAGAGCGTCGGCTACGACACCAACCCGGACCGGGCGTTCGTCCCCAAGGCCTCGGCGGTCCTGCGCAGCGAGGGCGAGCTGCGGCTCCAGAGCGACTGGTCGGCGCACGCGCTCTCGGGCGAGTTGCGCGGCGCCTACAACACCTATCCGGACAACCGCACCGCCAACCGGCCGGACGGCGACGGCGCGCTGCGCCTGCGCCTCGATGCCGCCCGCGACACGCGGATCGAGATCGAGGGACGCTACCTCGTCACCACCCAGCGCGTCGGCAGCCCGGACCTCAACGCCCTGTCGCTGCGCGAGCGCCCGATCGTGGCCGCCTACGGCGGCACCGTCGGCGTGGTGCAGGATTTCAACCGCCTCCAGGTCTCGTTGCGCGGCCTCGTGGACCGGCAGAGCTTCGACGACGCGGTGCGCACCGACGGGACGGTAATCCCGCAGGGGGACCGCAACGCCAACACCTACGGGCTGCGCCTGCGCACCGGCTACGAGATCAGGCCCGGCCTGACGCCCTTCGTGGATGCGCTCGTGGATACCCGCGTCCACGACTTCGCGGTGGACTTCAACGGCTACCGCCGCGATTCGGACGGGCTGACGCTCCGGGCGGGCAGCACCTTCGAGCTGAGCCGGATCCTCACCGGCGAGGTCTCGGGCGGCTGGCTGCGCCGCACCTACGCCGACCGGCGGCTGCGGGACGTGACCGGCCCGGTTCTCGACGGGGCGCTGATCTGGGCGGCCACGCCCCTCACCACGGTCCGGCTCGGCGCGAGCACCGGCGTGGTCGAGACGGTGGTGGTGGGCGCGAGCGGGATCCTGACCCAAGCCGCGCTCCTCGAAGTGACGCACGACCTGCGGCGCAACCTGCGGCTGACGCTGCTCGGCTCGGTGTTCACCAACGACTACCAGGGCGTGCGCATCCAGGAGGACGGCTACGCGGCCGGGATCAAGATCGACTACCGGCTGAACCGCTGGCTCGGGCTGCGGGCGAGCTACACGCACGAGAACCTGCGCAGCACCGCCACCCGCTCGTCCTACGATTCGGACACCTTCCTGTTCGGCGTGCGGGTCAATCCCTGATCCCTCAGCGCCGCCCGCGGGCGGCGACCGGGATCTCGCCGACGATCCGCCCGCCGCGCGTCGCCACCAGCCGGTCGGCCATGTTCACGACGACGCAGACGTGGTTGGGCACCACCCGCACCACCGTGCCGACCTCCGGCCCGGCCGCCACGCCCGAGAGATCGAGGAAGCCGTGCTCCTCGGCGAGCTTGTGGATGCGGGCCTGCGGGTATTCCCGGATCAGCCCGTAGCCGTCGAGCCCGCCGCCGGGATCGGCCGTGAGGGTCTTGGAGCCCGCATCCAGCACGCCGCGCGTCGGCGTGGCGCGGCTCACCACGGTCGTCACCACCTCGAGGGCGCAATCGTCCAGGGTGGCGGCCCCGCAGGCCACCATCATGCGGTCGTTGAAGATCGAGGTGCCGGAGCGGTGCTCGGTGGCGCCCCGGACCTCGCCGAGATGGCGCAGGTTCGGGGTTCCGCCGGTGGAGACGATGCCGGCGGCGAGCCCTTCCCCGCGCAGGCCCTCCTGCGCGGCGTCGAGGAAGGCCTGGGTCGCCGCCGTGCCGTCCTCCGGCGGATAGAGCAGGACGCCGGCGAAGCGCAGCGAGGGGGCGTCGGCGATGAGGCGCGCCAGCGCCACCGCCTCGCCGGGGGTCGCGACCCCGGCACGGCCGCGGCCCGTGTCGCACTCAACCACCACGTCGAGCACCCGCCCGGCCGCCTGCGCCGCCTCCGCGAGGCCCACCACCACGGCGGGATGGTCCGAGCTCACGGTCAGTGCCGTGCGGCGCAGGAGGCCGGTGAGGCGCCCGAGCTTGTCCGCGCCCAGCAGGTTGTAGCTGATCAGGATGTCGGTGAGGCCGGCCTGCGCCATCACCTCGGCCTCGCCGAGGGTCTGGCAGGTGAGGCCGCGCGCGCCGGCCTCGCGCTGGCGCCGCGCGAGGTCGGGGCTCTTGTGGGTCTTGATGTGCGGGCGGTTGGCGAGGCCCGCCGCCTCGCAGGCGGCCTGGAGCCGGGCGATGTTGCGGTCCACCCGGTCGAGGTCGATCATCAGGGAGGGCGACCCGAAGGTGCGGACGACCTCTTCGGCAAGCGTGGTCATGGGGCCTCCTCGGCATCGTCGTCTCGGCAGACCGGGTGCGGTTCGCCGAGAAGAGGAGGCCGAGTCAAGCCGGCTCAGCGGGCGAGCGTGAGCGGGGCGCCGGATTTCGACAGCGCGCCGTCGAGGCCGCCGCCGCCGGGGCGCAGGCGCGCCGCGACGGTGCCGCCCGGCTGGTAGAGGTAGACCTCTCCGTCGCGGTAATCCCAGGCCGTGACCTTCGCCAGATCCTTGTTGCTGCAGCCGGCCGAGCTGGCCTTGTAGAGATCGAGCGCCGGCGTACTGGCGAGCGTCACCCGGCAGGTGGCGCCGGTGGCGTCCCGCGCGGTCCAGCCGCCGACCACCCCGGAGCGGCCGCCGCTCGTCACCGGCGGCGGGGGCGGCGGCGCGATGGCGGCCTGCTGCTGCACCGGCGGGGCGGCGGGTTCGGCGACAATCGGCCCGCCGGGATTGGCCGCGACCTCCGCCGGGGAGGCGCTGGCCCCCGGGGGCGGCGCCAGCGGCGCCGAGGTCACGGGACCGGCCGAGAGGCCCGGCGCGCCGAGCATCGGCTCCTCGGGCGGCAGCGCGCGCGCGGAGGGACGGGCGGCGGCGCGGGTCGTGCCGGCGTCGAAGCGGGACGAGGCGCAGGCGCTCACGGCGGTGGCGAGCGCCAGGACGGCAACGGTGCTGAGGTACGAACGCGGCATCGCAGGGTCCCGATCATCTGGTTTCCCCGGCGCCATACGATCCCGCGAAGGCGGCGGCAGGGCCGCCGGACACGGTAAAGGCGCCCGCAGGCGCCTTTTCGTTCCGGTGTGGCCGGAAGGCCGCAGAGGTTCGGGCCGCGCCGCGCTCAGATCTCGCGGGCCACCATCATCTTCTTGATCTCGGCGATGGCCTTCGCCGGATTCAGGCCCTTCGGGCAGGTGTTGGCGCAGTTCATGATGGTGTGGCAGCGATAGAGCCGGAACGGGTCGTGCAGCGTGTCGAGCCGCTCGCCCGTGTGCTCGTCGCGCGAGTCGATCAGCCAGCGATAGGCCTGGAGCAGGGCCGCCGGGCCGAGGAAGCGGTCGCCGTTCCACCAGTAGCTCGGGCAGGAGGTGGTGCAGCAGGCGCACAGGATGCACTCGTAGAGCCCGTCGAGACGCGCGCGGTCCTCCGGGGTCTGGCGCCACTCCTTCTCCGGGGCGGGGGTCTCGGTCTGCAGCCAGGGCTCGATCGCCGCGTGCTGGGCGAAGAAGCTCGACAAGTCCGGCACCAGATCCTTCAGCACCGGCATGTGCGGCAGCGGATAAATCTTGATCTGGCTCGACTTGCAATCCTCGATCCCGAGCGTGCAGGCCAGCGTGTTCTGCCCCATGATGTTCATGGCGCAGGAGCCGCAGATGCCCTCGCGGCAGGAGCGCCGGAAGGTCAGCGTCGGGTCGATCTTGTTCTTGATCCACAGGAGCGCGTCGAGGACCATCGGCCCGCAATCGTCGCGGTCGACGTAGTAGGTGTCGATCCGCGGATTGGCGCCGTCGTCCTGGTTCCAGCGGTAGATCCGGAACTCCTGCAGGCTCTTGGCCCCGACCGGCTTCGGCCAGGTCTTGCCTTCGGTGTACTGCGAGTTCTTGGGGAGCGTGAACTGGGCCATCCGTCAATACCTAATGGGTTCGATCGAATCCGAGTAACCGAAGCCGAATGCCGCGGGCGTGAGCGGCAATTCGCGGTCCTGGGCGATCCAGGCCGCATGATTGCCGAGCACCATGCTCACCGTGACGCGCATGCCGCGGATGCAGGCGCGCCCTTCCATGATCGCGGGGTCGCGGGTGATCCGGCTGAACTCGGCCATCGACCCTACCCCCGCCTTCGCGACGGCCCGCACCCCAACGCGGCTCAGTACACCCGCGCCTTCGGCTCGATATACGCGATGTCGTTCGACATCGTGTAGGTGTGCACCGGCCGGTAATCGATCGTGACCTTGCGGCCGTCCGGGTCGAGCCACGCCAGGGTGTGCTTCATCCACTCCTTGTCGTCGCGGTCGGGGAAGTCCTCGCGGGCATGCGCGCCGCGGGACTCGGTGCGGTTGACCGCCGATTCCATCGTCACGACCGCCTGGCCGATCAGGTTGTCGAACTCCAGCGTTTCGAGAAGGTCGGTGTTCCACACCAGCGAGCGGTCAGTGACGCGGATGTCGTCGATGCCGGACCAGACCTTGTGGATGAGGTGCTTGCCCTCCTCCAGCACCTCTCCGGTGCGGAAGACCGCGCAGTTGTTCTGCATGGTCTTCTGCATGTCGAGCCGCAGGTCCGCGGTGGCGACGCCGCCATCCGCGTAGCGGAAGCGGTCGAGGCGCGCGAGCGCCTTGTCGGCGGAATCCTTCGGCAGGTCGGGCAGGCGGCCGTTGGCCTCCACGATCTCGGCGCAGCGCAGGCCCGCCGCGCGGCCGAACACCACGAGGTCGATGAGCGAGTTCGAGCCGAGACGGTTGGCGCCGTGCACCGACACGCAGGCCGCCTCGCCGATCGCCATCAGGCCCGGCACGACGTAGTCGGGGTTGCCGTCCTTTAGGGTCAGCACCTCGCCGTGATAGTTCGTCGGGATGCCGCCCATGTTGTAGTGCACGGTGGGCAGCACCGGGATCGGCTCCTTGGTCACGTCGACGCCCGCGAAGATCTTGGCGGATTCCGAGATGCCGGGCAGGCGCTCGTGCAGGATCTTGGGGTCGAGGTGGTCGAGGTGCAGGAAGATGTGGTCCTTGTTCTTGCCGACGCCGCGTCCGGCGCGGATCTCCATGGTCATGGAGCGCGAGACCACGTCGCGCGAGGCGAGGTCCTTGGCCGACGGCGCGTAGCGCTCCATGAAGCGCTCGCCCTCGGCGTTCGTCAGGTAGCCGCCCTCGCCGCGGGCGCCCTCCGTGATGAGGCAGCCCGCGCCGTAGATGCCGGTCGGGTGGAACTGGACGAACTCCATGTCCTCCAGCGCGAGGCCGGCGCGCAGCACCATGGCGTTGCCGTCGCCCGTGCAGGTATGGGCGGAGGTGGCCGAGAAGTAGGCCCGCCCGTAGCCGCCGGTCGCCAGGATGGTCATGGCGGCGCGGAAGCGGTGGATCTCGCCGGTCGCCTGATCGAGGGCGATCACGCCGCGGCAGCGCCCGTCCTCGTCCATGATCAGGTCGAGGGCGAAGTACTCGATGAAGAAGTTGGTCTTGGCCTTGGCCGCCTGCCCGTAGAGGGTGTGCAGCATGGCGTGGCCGGTGCGGTCGGCGGCCGCGCAGGTGCGCTGGGCCGTGCCCTTGCCGTAGTCGGTGGTCATGCCGCCGAAGGGACGCTGGTAGATCTTGCCCTCGGCCGTGCGCGAGAACGGCACGCCCCAATGCTCCAGCTCGTAGACGGCGGCCGGGGCATTGCGCACGAGGTACTCGATCGCGTCCTGGTCGCCGAGCCAGTCCGACCCCTTCACGGTGTCGTACATGTGCCAGCGCCAGTCGTCCGGCCCCATGTTGCCGAGCGAGGCCGAGATGCCGCCCTGCGCGGCGACGGTGTGAGAGCGGGTCGGGAAGACCTTGGTGATGCAGGCGGTGCGAAGCCCGGCCTGCGAGCAGCCGACCGTGGCGCGCAGGCCCGCGCCGCCCGCGCCGACGACGACGACGTCGAAGCTGTGATCGACGATGGGGTACGCCTTGCCGTTCTGGGCCGGCGCCGCGGTTCCGTTCGTGGCCATGGAGCGTGTTCCCTGAAGTCTAGACGAGGGTCCGGAGACTGACCCGCACGATGGCGTAGAGGCAGGCGACCGCCACGACGACGCAGTAGAAGGTGTTGGCGATCACCGCCGCGATCTTCAAGCCCTTGTCGTGGACGTAGTCCTCGATGACGATCTGCAGCCCCATGCGCATGTGGTTGGTGACCGAGAGGACGCCAAGGATCAGCAGGATCGCCACCAGCGGATGCGAGACGAGCCGGACCGCATCCTCGTAGGACCGGCCGGCGCAGAGCGCGACGATCACCACGAAGGAGAGGATCAGCGGTACGTTCGAGACCGCAGTGACGCGGTGCAGCCACCACTCGCTCGTCCCGTGATGGGCGGGCCCCAGGCCCTTGGCGCGGGCATAGGCGGTGCGGATGGTGCGGGTGGCTTCGGGACGGTTGTCGACCATGACGGATCCCCTTCAGCGCGCCAGGAGGGCCGCGGCCCAGATCACCACGGTGAGCACCGCCGAGCCGACGAGGGTGTACTTGGCCATGGCGATGCGGGTGCCGGGCTCCATGCCGTGGCCGAAATCCCAGACGAGGTGCCGGATGCCGCCCAGCATGTGATGCATCAGGATCCAGGTGTAGACGAAGATCACCAGCCGCCCGAGGATCGAGCCGTAGAGCCACGCCACCGGATCGTAGGCCGCCTTGCCGGAGGCGAGCGCCACGAGCCAGATCGCCACCAGCGCCGTGCCGCCGTAGAGCGCAACGCCGGTGATGCGGTGGAACACCGACATCGCCATGGTCCAGGTCCAGCGGTAGATCTGGAGGTGCGGCGAGAGCGGTCGGGCCACGGCGGGCCTGACGATTTCGGCCATGATGCGATCCTTGTTGGACGAGGCTGCTGAACTCTGGTCCGGCTCTAAACTAAGGCACCCGGCCGCTCCGTCACGGGGCGGCGGTACGCCCCGCGGGCAGCCGGGCACCCGGCATCCAGCGTATCTCTCCTTGGAAATGGTCCGGTTCGCAATTCGGTTCTCGTTGACGCAGGCTTCGCGTCCGGCGAAGGATCGGCGCCCTCCACCACCCCCGCGCGTGCCGGCACCGGAGTTCAACCTTCGTACGCTGCGCAGGATCATCGCCCGGGAGATCGCCGCCCGCCATGCATTTCGACCTCGTCGACCTCAGCCTCTTTCGCCACGTCGTCGAGGCTGGCTCGATCACGCAGGGCGCGAGCCGCGCCAACCTCGCGCTCGCCGCGGCGAGCCACCGCATCCGGGCGATGGAGGCCTCGCTCGGCGCCTCCCTGCTCACCCGCGCCCGCCAGGGCGTGACGCCGACGCCGGCGGGGCGCACCCTCCTGTCGCATGCCCGCGCGATCCTGGCGGGCGTCGAGCGGCTGCAGACCGACCTTGCGGCCTTCGCGGGCGGCGCCGCGGGCCAGATCCGTGTCCTGTCGAACACGAACGCGTTGACCGAGTTCCTGCCCGAGGCCCTCTCCGCCTATCTCACCCTGCACCCGGGCGTGAGCGTCGAGATCGAGGAGCGGCTCTCCGACGAGATCGTCGGGCTGGTGGCCGAGGGCGTGGCCGATCTCGGCCTCGTCGCCGCCACCGTCGAGACCGGGACGCTCCAGACCTATCCGTTCCGGCGCGACCGCTTCGTCCTCGCGGTCGCGCAGGGCCATCCGCTGGCCGCGCGGGGTTCCGTGAGCTTCGCGGAGGTGCTGGGTCACGACATGGTCGGGCTCGACCGGGCGAGCGCGCTCACGCGCTTCCTGCTCACCAAGGCCGCGCGCATCGGCCTGCCCCTGCGCCTGCGGGTGCAGCTGCGCGGCTTCGACGCGGTCTGCCGCCTCGTCGAGTGCCGGGTCGGGGTCGGCATCGTGCCGGAGACCACGGCCCGCCGCGCCGCCCGCACCATGGGCATCGCCATCGTCGCGCTCGACGACCCCTGGGCGCTGCGGGACCTGACGATCTGCGTGCGCGACCTTGCGGCCCTCCCCCCGTTCGCGCAGGATTTCGTCGCCCACCTGCGGGCGCAGGACGCCTGAGGCGCCCCCTCACCAGGAGAAGCCGTGCAGAAGCCGCTCGCGGGCATCAAGGTGCTCGAACTCGCCCGCATCCTGGCCGGACCCTGGATCGGCCAGCTGCTCGCCGATCTGGGGGCGGACGTCGTCAAGGTGGAGCGCCCCGTGGTCGGGGACGACACGCGCAGCTGGGGACCGCCCTTCGTCGAGGCGGCCGACGGCGGCACGCTCTCGGCCTCCTACTTCCACTCCACCAATCGCGGGAAGCGCTCGGTCGCGGCCGATTTCGAGACCGAGGAGGGCCGGGCGGTGGTCCGCCGCCTCGCCGCGCACGCAGACGTGGTGATCGAGAACTTCAAGGTCGGAGGCCTGCGGAAGTACGGGCTCGACCACGAGAGCCTGCGGGCGCTGAACCCGCGCCTCGTCACCTGCTCGGTGACGGGCTTCGGCCAGGACGGCCCCTACGCACCGCGCGCCGGCTACGATTTCATGATCCAGGGCCTCGGCGGGATCATGTCGCTCACCGGCGAGCCGTCCGGCGAACCGGTGAAGACAGCGGTGGCCTTCGCGGACGTGTTCACGGGCGTCTACGGCACGGTGGCGATCCTGGCCGCGCTCCAGGGCCGGCACGCCACGGGCACGGGCTGCCACATCGACATGGCGCTCCTCGACACGCAGGTCTCGGTGCTGGGCAACCAGGCCCTGGTCTACCTCGTCTCCGGCCTGCTCCCGCCGCGCATGGGCAACGAGCACACCAGCATCGTGCCCTATCAGGTGTTTCCGACCGCGGACGGGCACATCATCGTGGCCTGCGGCAATGACGGGCAGTTCGAGAAGTTCTGCGGCGTGCTCGGGACGGCGTGGCACCGCGAGGACGCCTACGCCACCAATCCGGGCCGGGTCAGGAACCGCGCGGTGCTGATCCCGCTGATCGCCGCCGAGACCGGCCGCCACCCGAAGGCCGATCTCCTGGCGCGGCTCACCGCCGTGAACGTGCCGGTGGGTCCGATCAACGATCTCGCCGAGGTCTTCGCCGACCCCCAGGTGCTCCACCGCGGCCTGCGGGTCGACCTGCCCGAGCCGCGGGCGGCGGGCGGCCGCGTGCCGAGCGTGCGCTCGCCGATCGTCATCGACGGGACCCCGATGGTGGCCGCCACGGCCTCGCCGCAGGTGGGGGACCACACGGCGGAGGTGCTGGCGGATCCCGGCTGGGGCGGATGAGACCAAAATCCGCTTCATGCGCCCCTGCCGACGCGGCCTCCGGGTTTCGGATGGTCGCCCCGGTCGGCACAGTCCTGTCGGGGCTGTTCAGGCCCTGACGAGAGCCGTAATCGGATGTATCCGGTCGGGAATCGATCGAGGGAGGAGACGAGAACGCGATGCGCGAGAGCGAACACCCCCGCAGCGGCGGCCGCATCCTCGTCGACCAGCTCGCGGTGCACGGCGTCGGCGACATCTTCTGCGTGCCGGGCGAGAGCTATCTCGCGGTGCTCGACGCGCTGCACGACTCGGCGATCCGCCTCACGGTCTGCCGCCAGGAGGGCGCCGCCGCGATGATGGCGGAGGCCGCCGGCAAGCTCACCGGCCGGCCCGGCATCTGCTTCGTCACCCGCGGCCCCGGCGCCATGAACGCGGCGCCCGGCCTCCACGTGGCGCGCCAGGATTCGACGCCCCTGATCCTGTTCGTCGGGCAGATCGAGCGCGGCGCGCGCGAGCGCGAGGCCTTCCAGGAACTCGATTACCGGGCGGTGTTCGGCACCGTGGCGAAGTGGGTGACGGAGGTCGACGATCCGGCCCGGCTGCCCGAACTCGTCTCGCGCGCCTTCCACGTGGCGACCGCCGGGCGGCCCGGCCCGGTGGTGGTGGCCCTGCCGGAGGACATGCTCACCGAGACCGCCGCCGTGCCGGATGCCGAGCCCTTCGTCCCCGTGGAGACCCATCCGGCGCTCAACCAGATGGTGGCGCTGCAGAAGCTTCTGGCGGAGGCGAAGCAGCCGCTGGCGATCCTCGGCGGCAGCCGCTGGAGCCCCGGCGCGGTGCGGCGCTTCGCGCGCTTCGCCGACCTGCTCTCGCTGCCGGTCTCCTGCTCGTTCCGCCGCCAGGGCCTGTTTGCGGCCGATCACCCCTGCTACGCGGGCGATCTCGGGCTCGGCGTGAACCCGAAGCTCCTCGCGCGCATCCGCGAGGCGGACCTCCTGCTCCTCGTCGGCGGGCGCCTGTCCGAGATTCCCTCGCAGGGCTACACGCTCCTCGACATTCCCGGGCCGGCGCAACGGCTGGTGCACGTCCACCCGGATCCGGAGGAACTCGGCCGGGTCTACCGGCCGCATCTCGCCATCAACGCGAGTCCGGCCGCCTTCGCGGCGGCGATCGAAACCGTGCAGCCGCCCGCCCATCTGCCCTGGGCCTCGGGCACGGCCGCAGCCCACGCGGATTACCTCGCCTGGAGCGATCCGTCGCGGATCCGCACGCCGGGCGACCTCCAGATGGGCGGCGTGATGGCCCACCTGCGCGAGGCGCTGCCGGCGGATGCGATCCTCTGCAACGGGGCGGGCAACTTCGCCACCTGGGTGCACCGGTTCTGGCCCTTCCGGGCCTTCGACGGGCAGCTCGCCCCGACCTCCGGCTCGATGGGCTACGGCGTGCCCGCGGCGGTGGCGGCCAAGCGCCTCATGCCCGAGCGCACCGTGGTGGCGGTGGCGGGCGACGGCGACTTCCTGATGAGCGGGCAGGATTTCGCGACCGCCGTGCAGTACAACCTGCCGCTCGTCGTCATCGTGGTCGATAACGGCATGTACGGCACGATCCGGATGCACCAGGAGCGCGAGTATCCCGGCCGCGTCTCCGGCACGGCCCTGCGCAACCCCGACTTCGCCGCCTACGCCACCATCTTCGGCGGCTATGGCGAGCGGGTGACGCGGACCGAGGAGTTTCCGGCCGCCCTCGCCCGCGCCCTGGCCTCCGGCCGGCCGGCCATCCTGCACTGCCCGATCGATCCCGAGGCGATCACGCCGACGACGACCCTGACCGCCCTGCGCGAGCGCGCCCGGCCGTCCTGAGGGCCCGCACGGACGGTACGCTCTTGCCGAACGCCGCCGTCCATGCTCTTGCCGGGCTGTGAGCCGTGCGGGTTCGCGTCCGTCATCGGACTGAAACACAACAGACCCATCAGGGCCCGCGTCACTGGAGGAGACGAGGCGTCATGGCGCTGACCGGTATCGTTCGCAACGGGCTGGCCCTGCTGGGGCTCGCCGCGGCCACGCCCGCGCTCGCGGTCACCGAGCTGCAATGGTGGCACGCCATGGTCGGCGCCAACAACGACGCGGTGAACCGCCTCGCCGAGGAGTTCAATGCCTCGCAGAGCGAGTACCGCATCGTCCCGGCCTACAAGGGCACCTATCCGGAGACGCTGAACGCCGGCATCGCGGCCTTCCGGGCTGGCACGGCGCCCCACATCATGCAGGTGTTCGAGGTCGGCACCGCCACCATGATGGCCGCCAAGGGCGCGGTGAAGCCGGTCTACCAGCTGATGAAGGACGCGGGCGAGCCGTTCGACCCGGCCACCTACCTGCCGGCCATCACCGGCTACTACTCGACCACGAAGGGCGAGATGCTGTCGCTGCCCTTCAACTCGTCCTCGATGGTGATGTGGGTCAACCGCGACGCCCTGCGCAAGGCCGGGCTCGACCCGAACGCCCCGCCCAAGACCTGGCCGGCCTTGTTCGAGGCCGCCAAGGCGCTGAAGGCGGCCGGCTTCACCACCTGCGGCTTCTCCAACACCTGGGTCACCTGGGCGCATCTGGAGCAGCTCTCGGCGTGGCACGACGTGCCGCTCGCCACCAAGGCGAACGGCCTCGACGGCTTCGACACCAGCCTGACCTTGAACGGGCCAGTGCAGGTCAAGCACCTCGCCAACCTGGCGGAGCTGCAGAAGGAGAAGCTGTTCGACTATTCCGGCCGCTACGACAACGGCTTCGGGCGCTTCACCTCGGGCGAGTGCCCGCTCTTCCTCGGCTCCTCGGGCTCCTACGGGCAGGTGCGCAACAACGCCAAGTTCGATTGGGCGGCCGCGCCGATGCCCTATTACCCGGATGTGCCGAACGCGCCCCAGAACAGCATCATCGGCGGCGCCTCGCTCTGGGTGATGGGCGGCAAGTCGGCCGAGGAGTACAAGGGCGTCGCGAAGTTCTTCAGCTTCCTGTCAGCCACCGACCGGCAGGCCAAGCTGCACCAGACCACCGGCTACCTGCCGATCACCAGGGCGGCCTACGAGAAGTCGAAGGCGGACGGCTACTACGACAAGAACCCGGCCCTCGAAGTGCCGATCAAGGAACTCACCAACAAGCCGCCGACCGAGAACTCCCGCGGCCTGCGCCTGGGCAACATGCCGCAGATGCGCGACGTCTGGTCGGAGGAGATCGAGGCGGCGCTCGCCGGCAAGAAGACCGCCAAGGAGGCGCTCGACGAGGCGGTCGCGCGCGGCAACGCGATCCTGCGCCAGTTCGAGCGGCAAGCGAACCGCTGAGAGAATCGAACCGCTAGGAGCATCGTGGGACCCGAACGCGTGACCTTCCGGGGCTGGCTCCTGCCGCTGGCCCTGCTCACCCCCCAGCTCGCCGTCGTCGGCCTGTTCTTCTACTGGCCGGCCGTGCAGGCGGTCGGGCATTCCTTCGTGGCGCAGGATGCGTTCGGGCTCTCCACCGAGTTCGTCTGGTTCGAGAACTACCGGGCGCTGTTCTCGGACCCCGCCTATTACGACTCGCTCGGCGTCACCGCTCTGTTCTCGGCCGCGGTGGCGGGTCTGTCGCTCGGGATCGCACTGCTGCTCGCCGCGATGGCCGACCGGGAGATCCGCGGGGGCGGTCTCTACCGCACCCTGCTGATCTGGCCCTACGCGGTGGCGCCCGCGGTGGCGGGGGTGCTGTTCGGGTTCCTGTTCCAGCCGGCGCTCGGCCTCGTGGCGCAGCTCCTGCGCGACCTCGGCATCCCCTGGAACCCGCTCCTCGACGGCCGGGACGCGCTGGTGCTGGTGGTGCTCGCCGCCGCCTGGAAGCAGATCTCCTACAATTTCCTGTTCTTCCTGGCCGGCCTCCAGGCCATCCCCCGCAGCGTGATCGAGGCGGCGGCGATCGACGGGGCGGGTCCGGTGCGGCGGTTCTGGACCATCATCTTCCCGCTCCTCTCCCCCACCACCTTCTTCCTGCTCGTCGTCAACGTGGTCTACGCCTTCTGCGAGACGTTCGGGATCATCGACGTGCTGACGGCGGGCGGGCCGGGCCGGGCGACGCAGACCCTCGTCTACAAGGTCTACCAGGACGGCCGCATCGGCGCCGATCTCGGCGGGTCGGCGGCGCAGTCGGTGGTGCTGATGGCGATCGTGATCGGCCTCACGGCGATCCAGTTCCGCTACGTGGAGCGCCGGGTCGCGTACTGAGGACGGGCGGCTCCGCTGTCCCCGGGCTCCGCCCGCGGGGCGGCAGCCTGCCGGGGCGTGAACCTGTCGCACGGCTCGGCCGTTGTCCGGGGGATCCGGAGACCGTCATGCCCCGCCTGCCCCTCAGCCTCGTCGCCCTCTGCCTCATGGCCGCGCCCGCCCTCGCCCAGACCGCCTCGGCCCCGCCTCCCCTGCTGAGCGAGCCGCCGGCCGGCGCGATGCGGGCCTCGGCCTTCGAGGGGGTGCCGGTGATCGGCATGGACCACGTGCGGATCGGGACCATCGAGGACCTGCTGCTCGGCCCCGACGGCCGCGTCGCGGCGGTGGTGGTCGGGACCGGCGGCGTCCTCGGCCTGGGAGAGAAGAAGGTCGCGGTGCCCTTCGACCGGTTCGCCTGGAACGCGGGCGAGGGCGCCTCCGGGCCGCGCTCCTACACCACGCCCGACTCCGCGCCGAGCGAGGCGCGTGCGGAGAGTGCCGGCCCCGGCACCATGCCGGGCGCCCAGGCGAGCAACGAGGTGCTGGCCGCCGTGGAGGGCCGGCGCAGCGGCGAGGTCAGCGACACCACGGGGTCGGTCACGGCGCAGCAGCCCCGCGGCCGCGCCACCGTGCCGCTGGTCGGGCCGAGCGGCGGCCCGAAGGAGGCCGAGGTGCGGATGACGAAGGCGGAGTTCGAGGCGGCTCCCGCGTTCCGCTACGAGGCGGAGACGAAGTGAGCCGCCGCACCGGCGACCGTGCCGGGGCGTGAGGCTCAGACCACCCCGGCCCGCAGCAGGTCGTGGATGTGAAGGATCCCCACCGGCCGGCCGTCCTCGACCACGAACAGCGCGGTGATGCGGGCGCGGTTCATCACCTCCAGGGCGGAACTGGCGAAGACGCCCGCCGTGGTGGTGATGGGGCCGGGCGTCATCACGGCATCGACCCGGCGGTTGAGGAGGTCGGCATCCATGTGCCGGCGCAGGTCGCCGTCGGTGATCATGCCGGCGAGCCGGCCCTGCCCGTCGAGCACGCCCGTGCAGCCGAAACGCTTGCCCATCATGGCGGGCAGCGCCTCCGCCATGGTGATGCCGCTGCCCACCAGCGGCAGCTCGTCGCCCACATGCATCAGCTGGCCCACGGTCTTGAGCCGCGCCGCGAGCTTGCCGCCCGGATGGAAGACCTTGAAGTCGCTGGCCGAGAAGCCGCGCCGCTCCAGGAGCGCCACCGCCAGCGCGTCGCCGAGCGCGAGCTGCACCACGCTCGACGAGGTCGGGGCGAGGTTGTGCGGGCAGGCTTCCTTGACGAGCGGCAGCGGCAGCAGGATGTCGGCCGCGAGGCCGAGCGTGCTGATCGGGTTCGACGTGAAGGCGATCAGCGTCACCGCGAAGCGCTTGGCGAAGCTGATGATGTCCCCGAGTTCCGTCGTCTCCCCCGACCACGACAGGGCGATGACGATGTCCTGCGAGGTGATCATCCCGAGGTCGCCGTGGCTGGCCTCGGTGGGGTGGATGAACGAGGCCGGCGTGCCCGTGGAGGCGAGCGTCGCGGCGATCTTGCGGCCGATATGCCCGCTCTTGCCGATGCCTGAGACGATGACGCGGCCCTGGATGTCGTGGATGGCCGCCACCGCGGCCCCGAACCCGGCCTTCATCTCCCCGTCGAGGGAGCGCGCGAGCGCGAGCAGCGCCTCGGCCTCCGTCCGCACGCTGCGGATGGCGGAGAAATGCGCCGCCTCGACGATCTGTCCCGCGCCGAACGTCTGCGCGGTCCCCGACTGCTCCATGTCACCCCTCGATCGGACATCTGTGACGGCTCCGGCGGCCGCCGCTCGTGAGGCGACGAAGATCCGCGACCTTTGCGGCCAGATTGCGGGGGCCGGCCGCGGCCCCGGCCGTCAGGGCGGTTGCGTGCACCGCTGTCACACCCGCGCGACGGGCAGGAACCCGATCCGGACGCGGTGATTGGGTCGGCACGCCGGCCGGGCCGCGACCGGCCCCCATCCTCACGGGAGATCCCCATGTCCGCTTCGTCGGCCCTGTGCCGCAGCCTCGCCGCCGCCCTCGCGCTCACCTCGACGGCGGCGCTCGCCGCCCAGCAGCCTGCGCCGCCCCGCGCCACCGACGCCTCGCCCCCGGTCGAGGTGACGATCAGCCAGGACGGCGGCACCACCCGCTGCGAGCCGGCAACCCTCCGCCTGCCGGCCGAGACGGACGTGACGCTCAGCCTCGTCAACCAGAGCGGGCTGCCGGCCACCGTGACGGCGCCCAAAATGTTCGAGAACCGCCAGATCCTGCATCACGACGGCGGCCTCGCGCACATCGCCAACGAGTCGGGCTTCACGGTCCGACCGAGCACGCGCGGCGAGGTGAAGCTGCGCACCCTCGCCCCGGGCGAGTACGATTTCTCCTGCGCCACGACGCGCAACCAGGGCACGCCGAGCCGCGGCAAGCTGGTGCTGGTGGCGCCCAACCAGTGAGGCGGCGCCGGTCCGGGCGCGCCGATGCGGCCGGACCGCTCCCGCGATCCGAGGCGGGACGAACGACGCGGCCGCGATGCGATCGGGCAGGTCGAAGGGACGCGGCCGCACCTTTCCGGACAGCCGGCCCTCCGCTCTCGACGCCGATCGCGGCCTTGATGATTTGGCAACCATGCCGGGCCGACACTGGGGTGAGACCCGGGGCCGCCGGGGCGCGCGGCAGGTTGCCGGGCGGCTCTCGGCACACCATCTAAAACTCTGATGCGCTTCACGCTTTGGGCGACCGTCCGCGGTCGTGGCGGTGGGAGCGCAAATCGGTTATGCGGATGCGCGGACCCGCCGCGTCCGCCACGAGAGACAGACCTTGGCAGATCACGACGAGACCGGCGCGCCACCGCCCGCCAGCGACATCAAGCCCGTTTCGATCACCGACGAGATGCGCCGCTCCTACCTCGATTACGCGATGAGCGTGATCGTGAGCCGGGCGCTGCCGGACGCGCGCGACGGGCTGAAGCCCGTGCACCGCCGCATCCTCTACTCGATGTACGAGAACGGCTATCTGCCGGACCGCAAATACGTGAAGTCGGCGCGCATCGTCGGCGACGTGATGGGTCAGTACCACCCGCACGGCGACCAGTCGATCTACGACGCGCTGGTGCGCATGGCCCAGGACTTCGCCATGCGGCTGATGCTGGTGGACGGCCAGGGCAATTTCGGCTCGATCGACGGCGATCCGCCGGCGGCGATGCGCTACACCGAATCGCGCCTCGCCAAGCCCGCGATGGCGCTGCTCGAGGACATCGACAAGAACACCGTCGACTTCAACCCGAACTACGACGAGTCGAAGGACGAGCCGGCGGTCCTGCCCGCCCGCTTCCCCAACCTCCTCGTCAACGGCGCGGGCGGCATCGCGGTGGGCATGGCCACCAACATCCCGCCGCACAATCTCGGCGAGGTGATCGACGGCTGCGTCGCGCTGATCGAGGATCCGGCGCTGACCATCGAGGCGCTGAACGACATCATCCCGGGGCCGGACTTCCCCACCGGCGGCCTGATCCTCGGCCGCGCCGGCACCCGCGCGGCCTACATGACCGGCCGCGGCTCGGTGATCATGCGCGCGAAGTCGCACACCGAGGAGGTGCGCAAGGAGCGCGAGGCGCTGATCTTCACCGAGATCCCGTATCAGGTGAACAAGGCCTCGCTGGTCGAGAAGATCGCCGAACTGGTGCGCGACAAGCGCATCGAGGGCATCTCGGACCTGCGCGACGAATCCGACCGCGACGGCATGCGCATCGTGGTGGAACTCAAGCGCGACGCGATGGCCGACGTCGTGCTCAACCAGCTCTACCGGTACACGCCGCTCCAGACCTCGTTCGGCTGCAACATGGTGGCGCTGAACGGCGGGCGGCCGGAACTCCTCAACCTGAAGGACCTGATCCAGGCCTTCATCGACTTCCGCGAGGAGGTCGTCTCCCGCCGCACCAAGTTCCTGCTGCGCAAGGCGCGCGAGCGCGCCCACGTCCTGTGCGGTCTGGCCATCGCGGTCGCCAACATCGACGAGGTGATCCGGCTGATCCGCACCTCGCCGGACCCCAACAGCGCCCGCGAGGCGCTGATGGCCCGCGACTGGCCGGCGGCCGAGATCGCGCCGCTGATCGCGCTGGTGGACGACCCGCGCCACCGCGTGGCCGAGGACGGCACCTACCGCCTCTCGGAGGCGCAGGCGCGCGCGATCCTCGACCTGCGCCTGCAGCGCCTGACGGCGCTCGGGCGCGACGAGGTCGGGGACGAGCTGAAGCAGCTCGCCGACGAGATCGCCGACTACCTCGACATCCTGCGCTCGCGCGCCCGCATCCTCGGCATCGTCAAGACCGAGCTGGCGGAGGTACGGGCCGAGTACGCGACCCCGCGCAAGACCGAGATCCTGGACTACGACTCGAACGTCGAGGACGAGGACCTGATCCAGCGCGAGGACATGGTCGTGACCGTGTCCCACGCCGGCTACATCAAGCGGGTGCCGCTCTCGACCTACCGGGCGCAGCGCCGCGGCGGCAAGGGCCGCTCCGGCATGTCGACCCGCGACGAGGATTTCGTCACCCGGCTGTTCGTGGCCAACACCCACACGCCGGTGCTGTTCTTCTCCTCGCAGGGTCAGGCCTACAAGGAGAAGGTGTGGCGGCTGCCGCTCGCGGCGCCGAACGCCCGCGGCAAGGCGCTGGTCAACATCCTGCCCCTCGACCAGGGCGGCGAGCGCATCACCACCATCATGCCGCTGCCGGAGGACGAGGCCTCCTGGGAGACCCTCGACGTGATGTTCGCCACCGCCAGCGGCAACGTGCGGCGCAACAAGCTCTCCGACTTCGTGCAGGTCAACCGCAACGGCAAGATTGCCATGAAGCTCGACGAGGGCGACCACATCGTCCATGTCGAGATCTGCACCGAGGCCGACGACGTGCTGCTGACCACGGCGGCGGGGCAATGCATCCGCTTCCCCACCACCGACGTGCGGGTGTTCAAGGGCCGCGATTCCACGGGCGTACGCGGCATCAACCTGGCCAAGGGCGACCACGTCATCTCGATGACGATCCTGCGCCACTTCGAGGCGACGCCGGAGGAGCGGCAGGCCTATATCCGGCGGGCCAATGCCGACCGGCGCGCCACCGGCGAGGCGATCGAGCTGCCGGCCGCGCCCGAGGCGGACGGCGAGGAGACCACGGCCTCGATCGACCTCGACCAGGACCGCTACATCGCCATGGGGGCGGCCGAGCAGTTCGTGCTCACGCTCTCCGAGCGCGGATACGGCAAGCGCACTTCTTCCTTCGAGTACCGGATCTCCGGGCGCGGCGGGAAGGGCATCAAGGCGATGGAGGTGAACACCCGCAACGGGCACCTCGTGGCCTCCTTCCCCGTAGAGACCAGCGACCAGATCATGCTGGTGACGAATGGCGGGCAGCTCATCCGCGTGCCCGTCGACGACATCCGCATCGTCGGCCGCGCCTCGCAGGGCGTGACGGTGTTCAACACCGCCAAGGACGAGCGCGTCGTCTCGGTGGAGCACATCGAGGGCGAGGAGGAGGCGGCCGAGGGGGCGTGAGCCCCGGCCGTCCTCACAGGGGCGAGGATCCGCACCCCGGCCTCGGCCGGTGCGCGGAAGCCTCCCTCAGCGCTGCCCGAAGGCGGCGTCCTTGAACAGGTCCTTGTACTCCCGCGGCTGCGAGCGCCAGTACTGCTTGGGCGCCCGCACCCGGGCGCCGAGTTCGGCGGCCGCGTGCCAGGGCCAGCGGGGGTCGTACAGCATGGCACGGGCGAGCGAGATCGCGTCGGCCTTGCCCTCCGCCAGGATCTGCTCGGCCTGCCGCGGCTCGGTGATGAGACCGACCGCGATGGTGGGGAGGTCGGTGGCCGCGCGCACCCGCTCGGCGAAGGGCACCTGATAGCCCGGACCGAGCACGATCTTCTGCTTGGGCGACACGCCCCCGGTGGAGACGTGGATCGCGGCGGCGCCCCGCGCCTTCAGGGCCTCGGCGAAGGCCACGGTCTGCTCGACCTCCCAGCCCTCCTCCACCCAGTCGGTGGCCGAGACCCGCGCCCAGACCGGCTTGCCCGCCGGCACCGCGTCGCGGACCGCATCGAAGACCTCCAGGGGGAAGCGCATCCGGTTCTCCAGGCTGCCGCCATAGGCGTCGGTGCGCCGGTTGGAGAGCGGCGAGAGGAACTGGTGCAGCAGGTAGCCGTGGGCCGCGTGGATCTCGACCGCGTCGATGCCGAGCCGCATGGCGCGCCGGGCGGTGGCCACGAAGGCGTCGCGCAGCCGCTTCAGATCGGCGGCGTCGAGGGCGCGCGGGGCCACTTCCCCGTCCGCGTGGGCGAGCGCGGAGGGCGCCTCGGTGAGCCAGCCGTGAGGGCTCTCCACGGCGACCTGGGCACCGCCGCGCCAGGGCACCTCGCTCGACGCCTTGCGGCCCGCATGGGCGATCTGGATGCAGACCGGGATTGGCGCGTAGTCGCGCACCGCGCCGAGCACGCGGCCGAGCTCCCGCTCGCAGGCATCGTTGTAGAGGCCGAGATCCCCGTAGGTGATGCGCCCCTCGGGCGAGACGGCCGTCGCCTCGATGGTGAGAAGCCCGGCACCCGACATCGCGAGCTGGCCGAGATGCATCATGTGCCAGTCGCTCGCCTCGCCGTCCCGTGCCGAATACTGGCACATCGGCGCGATGAGGATGCGGTTCTCCAGTTCCAGCGCGTCGAGGCGCAGGGGCTGGAACAATCGAGGCGTGCTCATGCGGACAACTCCGTGGCGGACCAGCGCCCTATCTGGCCCGTGGTCGCGTCCCGGAAAAGCCCCGCCACGGCATCGGCCCCATGCGGAGGAAGCGAGGCCGCACGGGCCTCAGCCGAGGCCGCGCGCGCGCAGCGCCTCGCCGATTTCCTCCAGGATCAGCGGATCGTCGATGGTCGGCGGCGTGGTCCAGGGCTCGCCGTCGGCGATCTTCTTCATGGTGCCGCGCAGGATCTTGCCCGAGCGGGTCTTCGGCAGCCGCCCCACCGTGAGGGCGATCTTGAAGGCGGCGACCGGGCCGATGCGCTCGCGCACCAGCGCCACCAGCTCCCGCTCGATCTCGTCGGGCGCGCGCGCCGAGCCCGCCTTCAGCACCACGAAGCCGCAGGGCGCCTCCCCCTTCAGGCTGTCGCGCACGCCGATCACCGCGCATTCGGCGACGGCGGGGTGCGAGGCCAGCACCTCCTCCATGCCCCCGGTCGAGAGCCGGTGGCCCGCGACGTTGATGATGTCGTCGGTGCGGCCCATGACGTAGACGTAGCCGTCCGGGTCGAGGAAGCCCGCATCCGAGGTGTTGTAGTAGCCCGGAAAGGTGGCGAGGTAGCTCTCGCGGAAGCGCTCGTCCTGCTGCCACAGCGTCGGCAGGCAGCCGGGCGGCAGGGGCAGCTTGATGGCGATCGTGCCCATCTGCTCGGCGGGGACCGGCTTGCCGCCCTCGTCGAGCACCTGCACGTCGTAGCCCGGCATCGGCACGGTCGGACTGCCGTGCTTGACCGGCAGCAGCCCGAGCCCCACCGGGTTGGCGGCGATCGGCCAGCCGGTCTCGGTCTGCCACCAATGGTCGACGACCGGCACGCCCAGGATGCGCTCGGCCCAGGCCACCGTGTCGGGGTCGGCCCGTTCGCCGGCCAGGAACAGCGTCCGGAACCGCGAGAGGTCGTGGCCGCGCATCAGCGCCGCCTCTGGATCCTCCTTCTTGACCGCGCGCAAGGCCGTCGGCGCGGTGAACAGCGCCACCGCCCCGGTCTCGGCGATGACGCGCCAGAACGCACCCGCATCCGGCGTGCCGACCGGCTTGCCCTCGTACAGCACGGTGGTGCAGCCGTGCAGGAGCGGCCCGTAGACGATATAGGAATGGCCCACCACCCAGCCGACGTCGGAGGCGCACCAGTACACCTCGCCCGGGCGGATGCCGTAGAGGTTCGGCATCGACCACGCGAGCGCCACGAGGTAGCCGCCGGTGTCGCGCACCACGCCCTTCGGCTTGCCGGTGGTGCCCGACGTGTAGAGGACGTAGAGCGGGTCGGTGGCGGCGACCGGCACGCATTCCGCACGGCGCCCGGCCTCGCGCGCCGCCGCCACCGCCGCGGCCCAGTCGCGGTCCCGGCCCTCCACGAGGTCCGCGCGCGCCTGCGGGCGCTGCAGGATCAGGCAGGCGTCCGGCTTGTGCTGCGACAGGCGGCAGGCCTCGTCGAGAAGCGGCTTGTAGGCGACGGTGCGGCCCGGCTCGATGCCGCAGGAGGCCGCCATCACGACCTTGGGCGTCGCATCCTCGATGCGCGCTGCGAGTTCCTTGGCGGCGAAGCCCCCGAACACCACGGAATGCACGGCGCCCAGCCGCGCGCAGGCGAGCATGCCGAACAGCGCCTCGGGCACCATCGGCATGTAGAGCACCACGCGGTCGCCGCGCGCGACCCCGAGGTCGCGCAGCACCCCCGCGAGCATCGCCACCTCGTCCTGCAACTCCGCGTAGGAGATGCGGCGCTTGGTGCCGGTGACGGGGGAATCGTAGAGAATCGCCGCCTGATCGCCCCGGCCGCCCGCCACGTGACGGTCGACGGCGTTGTGGCAGGCATTGACCTCGGCGCCGGCGAACCAGCGGCCGAACACGCCGGATTGCGGATCGAAGACGCGATCGGCGGGCTTGGCCCAGGCGATCGCCTGCGCCGCCTCGGCCCAGAATGCCGCCGGATCCGCCGTCCACGCGGCGTAGACCTCCGGGTAGCGGCTCTCCTCCGGGGAGCGGCTCTTGCCCGCCATGACGTTCCTCCTCCTCCGCCGGCTCCCGGCGGTTGGCCGGATTGTCCGGGACTCGGCGGCGGCAGGCAAGACGTCGCCGGAGCCCGGTGGCGTGCCGGTTCGCGCACGGCCGTGGCGCAGCGGCCCGATCGCTGCGTCAGGCTCGCGGGGAATCCTGTGCGTTCCCTGCGGCAGGCGGTTGCCCGGGCGGGGGCGGTGGCGCGCCTGGCCCCTGCTTGAGACTTTCGATCGCGAGCGCGACGGTGGAATGGCCCACGAGATCGACCAGCCAGCGGCCCAGGATGAGGGCCTTCAGGCGCGAATCGATCTCCTCCTGCCCGAGCTGGGCGATGCGGATGCGGAGATCCCCGAGCCCGTTGAGCGACACCGGCCGGCCGAGGCTGAAGCACGCCTCCGCCAGTTGCTGCGCCTGACGAACGTCGAAGCCGTTCATCAGCGTGGCGATCGCCGTGAAGCGCCGGTCGCCCGCCAGGGGATCGTAACTGATGTAGGGCCCGAGATCCTTCACCGCCTGCTTCAGGACGCCGGTGCCGACGACGTTGATCAGGATGAGGCCGAGATTGAAGGCGCTGATCTCCGGCGGCAGGCCGAAGGCCGCGAGTTCCTTGACCTGGACACCGACGTCCCGCTGCTCCTGCGATGGAACATTCTGCATCAGCGCGAAGCAATAGACCGGCAGAGCGATCTGGGCGCGCTCGAACGCGACGTCCTTCATGATCGCCTGAACCGCGTTGCCACGCGGCGGCGCCACGCCGCGATCAATGGCGCGGTCCGACGCGAACAGCAGCGTGTCGAGCAGGAACGACGGTCCGAAGCCGAGTTCTCCGTCGGCGGTCTTGATCCTGAACAGCGACGAGCGGAACAGCGTCATGGCGCCGAAGCCGGAAGCCAGGATGAGCGAAAGCTTCTGGAGATCAGGGTCGTCCTTCAGGTCGGTAAAGAGCCAATCCGGCCGCATCATCCGCAGGCAAACCAGCATGCCCAGGCAGGCGATGACGTTGACGGCGATGTAGAGGGCCGCCGGCGCGCTGAAGAGCGCGCGTGCCGGATCACCCTTGTAGCGGGACACGGTCTCGACGGCGCCGATCAGCAATCCGATCAACACGACCCAGAAGGCCTCCGGCGGATTGGCCAGAGGACCCACCTGCCATGCCCCCATCACGCCGACGAGTTGGTTCCAACCTTCCACGCCTTCCCCCGCAACGACGCAAGGGAATGTGAGACCTGCTCAAGAACCCGTCCACGAACCTCAGGTTGTGACAGACCCTCGCACGCAGAGTGAGGTCGCGATCACAGCACCTTGCGCCCGAGCGAGGTGAGGGCGTAGGCCCTGCTGTCCTGGCCACCGACCGGATTGAGAAGACCCGTATCGACGCCGCTCTGCAGCGTGCGCGCCAGCGTGTCCAGGGGGAGGCCCGTGCGCTGCGCCACATCCACGATCGTGGCCGGCTCGCCGGACCCGATGCTTCTCACGACGGTCGAGAGCACATCCACCTGCGACCCGGCAAAGGCCGCGCTCGCGCGGGACGCCGCATAGCCCTTGCCGCCAGGCTCGCGCATGACGTTGAGGAACGAGCTGAAGAGATCGCCGGAAGGTCTGCCTGACACGATCGCCAACTCCTGTCGGCCCGAGCTCACTGTTTCGCTGACGTTAATTCACCGCCACGGCTGCGGCAAGATGACGGCACGCCGCGGCACGGCCGCCCTCCGCCGTATTTTTCGCATCGGCGTTCCGGCCCAACGATGGCACAGTCGCGCCGGATGCAGCGCCGGGAGGCTGCGGGAGGAGCCGCCATGACCACGACGATCTACGACCAGGGACTCGACCGGAACCCGGCCAACTTCCAGCCCCTCACGCCCCTGAGCTTCCTGGAGCGGGCGGCCACGGTATTTCCGGATCACGTGGCGGTCATCCATGGTTCCCTGCGGCGCAGCTACCGCGACCTCTATGCCCGTGCCCGGCGCCTCGCCTCGGCGCTCGCCCGCCACGGCATCGGCCGAGGCGACACCGTGGCGGTGATGCTCGCCAACACGCCCGCGATGATCGAGTGCCACTACGGCGTGCCGATGTCGGGCGCGGTGCTCAACACCCTCAACACCCGCCTCGATCCGGCGATCCTGGCCTTCTGCCTCGACCACGGCGAGGCCAAGGTGCTGATCACCGACCGCGAGTTCGCCCGCGTGATGGCGCCGGCCCTGCAGCAGGCCAAGGTCACGCCGCTGGTGATCGACTACGACGATCCGGAATACGCGGGCGAGGGCCAGCGCCTCGGCACGATCGATTACGAGGATTTTCTCGCCTCCGGCGATCCCGACCACGCCTGGGCCATGCCGGGCGACGAGTGGGACGCGATCTCGCTCAACTACACCTCCGGCACCACGGGCGACCCCAAGGGCGTGGTCTACCACCATCGCGGCGCGGCCCTGCTCGCGGTCGGCAACGTGGTCACGGGCACGCTCGGCAAGCATCCTGTCTATCTCTGGACGCTGCCAATGTTCCACTGCAACGGCTGGTGCTTCCCCTGGACGCTCTCGGTGGTGGCGGGCACGCATGTCTGCCTGCGGCAGGTGCGCGCCAAGGCGATGTACGACGCCATCGCGGATCACGGCGTCACGCATCTGTGCGGGGCGCCGATCGTGATGTCGCTGCTCATCAACGCCTCGGATGCGGAGCGGCGTCCCCTGCCCCACCGGGTCGCGTTCTTCACCGCCGCCGCCCCGCCCCCGGAGGCGGTGCTCGCCGGCATGGCGGAGGCGGGGTTCGACGTCACCCACCTCTACGGCCTCACCGAGACCTACGGGCCGGCGGTGGTGAACGAGTGGCATGCCGACTGGGATGCCCTGACCAAACCCGAGCAGGCCGCCCGCAAGGCCCGGCAGGGCGTGCGCTACCCGCCGCTCGAAGCCCTCGACGTGCTCGATCCCGAGACGATGCGGCCGGTACCGGCGGACGGGGAGACGCTGGGCGAGGTGATGTTCCGCGGCAACGTGGTGATGCGCGGCTACCTCAAGAATCCGAAGTCCACGCAGGCCGCCTTCGCGGGCGGCTGGTTCCATTCGGGCGACCTCGGCGTGAAGCACCCGGACGGCTACATCCAGCTCAAGGACCGCTCAAAGGACATCATCATCTCGGGAGGCGAGAACATCTCGTCGATCGAGGTGGAGGAGGCGCTGTTCAAGCACCCGGCGGTGGCCGCCGCCGCGG
Source organism: Methylobacterium isbiliense (assembly GCF_022179325.1). Lineage (GTDB taxonomy): Bacteria > Pseudomonadota > Alphaproteobacteria > Rhizobiales > Beijerinckiaceae > Methylobacterium > Methylobacterium isbiliense. Next base: position 69,937 of record NZ_BPQQ01000016.1, read on the forward strand.
TGGTGGCCAAGCCCGACGAGAAATGGGGTGAGACGCCCTGCGCCTTCGTGGAGCTGAAGGCCTCCGAGATGGTCTCGGCCGAGGAGCTGATCGCCTGGTGCCGCCAGTCGCTCGCCGGCTACAAGGTGCCCAAGCACGTGGTGTTCACGGAACTGCCCAAGACTTCGACCGGCAAGATCCAGAAGTTCGTGCTGCGCGAGATGGCCAAGGCCATTTAGATCAGCCCGAGGGAGGCGGGGCTCCGGATGCGTCGCCGGAGCCCCTCCCCGCTCACTGCGTCTCGAGCAGGCGGCGGGCGATGACCTGGGCCTGGATCTCGGCCGCGCCCTCGAAGATCGAGAGGATGCGCGCGTCGCAGAGCACGCGGCTGATCTGGTACTCCAGCGCGAAGCCGTTGCCGCCGTGGATCTGCAGCGCGTTGTCGGCCGCCGCCCAGGCCACGCGGGCGCCGAGCAGCTTGGCCATGCCCGCCTCGAGGTCGCAGCGCTTGCCCTCGTCCTTCTCGCGGGCCGAGAAGTAGGTGAGCTGGCGGGCGATGTTGATCTCCACCGCCATCATGGCGATCTTGTCGGCGACCCGCGGGAAGGCGATCAGCGGCTTGCCGAACTGCACCCGCTCCTCGGCATAGCGCAGGCCGATGTCGAGGGCCGATTGCGCGACCCCGATGGCGCGGGCCGCGGTCTGGATCCGGGCGGATTCGAAGGTCTGCATCAGCTGGGCGAAGCCCTTGCCCTCGACCTCGCCGAGCAGGTTGGCGGCCGGCACCTCGAACCCGTCGAAGGCGAGTTCGTATTCCTTCATGCCGCGGTAGCCGAGCACCTCGATCTCGCCGCCGGACAGGCCCTTGACCGGGAACGGATCCTCGTCCGTGCCGCGCGGCTTCTCGCCGAGCAGCAGCGAGAGGCCGCGATGGCCCGGCTCGTCGGGCTTGGTGCGCACCAGCACGGTCATCAGATCGGCGCGGACCGGATGGGTGATCCAGGTCTTGTTGCCGTGGATCCTCCAGACGTCGCCCTCCTTCACCGCCTTGGTGCGCAGGTTGGCGAGGTCCGAGCCGGTATTCGGCTCGGTGAAGACGGCGGTCGGGAGGATCTCGCCCGAGGCGATCCTGGGCAGGAAGCGTTGCTTCTGCTCCTCGGTGCCGCCGCACAGGATCAGTTCGGCGGCGATCTCCGAGCGGGTGCCGAGCGAGCCGACGCCGATATAGGCCCGCGACAGCTCCTCCGAGACCACGCACATCGAGATCTTCGGCAGGCCCATCCCGCCGTACTCCTCCGGGATGGTGAGCCCGAACACGCCGAGTTCGGCCATCTGGGAGATGATCTCGAGGGGGATGTAGGCGTTCTGCAGGTGCCACTCGTGGGCGTGCGGCACGACCTCGGCCTGCCCGAAGCGGCGCATCTCGGAGCGGATCGCCTCCATGTCCTCGTCGAGGCCGGCATCGCCGATCGTGGCGGAGCCCTGACCCTCGCGGATCAGCTTGACCAGGGCGGCGCGGTGCACCGCGGTGTTGCCGTCGGCGATCAGCGTCTCGACGGCGGCGGTGCGGTGGCGCGCGACCTCCTGGGGCTTGAGGCCGAGCGAGGTGGTGGGCCGCACCATCTCGCCCTGGCTCATCGGGATGCCGCCGAAGATCTGGTCCAGGTACTCGCCGAGCCCGATGCGCAAGAGCAGCGTCTCGGTCTCGCCGAAGCGGCCGGCTTCCTGCAGGCGCTCGGCATAGGCGGCGAGCTGGTTGACCGCCTCCGCGTAGGTGGCGAGCCAGGCCAGCCCGTGCGCGGCGTGCTGCTCGGCCTCCAGCCGCTCGGCCGAGAGCCGCCCCTCCGCGGTCGCCACGCCGGCGCGCACGCGCCGGCCGGCATCGGCGGCGAGCGCCTTGGCGGAGGTCGCGGCCTCGCGGGCGAGCGACACGAGGTCGGTATCGACGGGCAGGGGCGCGGCCTGGGCTGACATGGCTCTCGTCTCCGGCGAAGTCTTGTGCGCTGCATGATAGCGGCGAATGCAGCGGCTTGTAGAGGGCTGCGTCCCCTTGCGTCGCCCCCAACCTTATGGGGACGGGCCGCCCCGGTCGTCGGAAGCGGGAATCAGCCCCGGCTGGCGATTGCCACGCCCAGGGCGGCCACCCCCATGCCGACGACCTGCACCGTGCTCAGCGTCTCGCCGAACAGCCCGAAGGCCATCGCGGCCGAGACCGGCGGCACGAGGTAGAACAGCGCCGCGACGCCGGCGACCGCGCCGCGCCGGATCAGCCAGAGCAGGATCAGGATCCCGCCCACCGACAGGCCCAGCACCGCCCAGGCGAGCCCCAGGAACGCCGGCAGCGAGGCGTCGAACCGCCCCTGCTCCAGCAGGAGCGCCAGCGGCAGCGTCATCAGGCCGGCGCCGAGGAACTGCACCGCCGCGTTGGTGCGCAGGTCCACGGCCGCCGCCGTGCGCTTCTGCCACAGGGTGCCGAGGGTGATCGCGACGGTGGCGCAGAAGCAGACGCCGAGCGCCGCGGGCGGGATCGCGTCGGCGCCCGCGCCGAGCTTGGGCGCGAGCACCAGCCCGGCGCCGACGAAGCCGACCCCGATGCCGAGCCAGCGCCGGCCCGAGACCCGCTCGCCCAGCACCGGGCCGGCGACGAGGGCGGTGAGCAGCGGCTGCAGGCTGGTGACGAGGGCCGCGATGCCGGCGGGCAGCCCCCGGCTCACCGCCCAGAAGACCCCGTCGAGATAGACGCCCTGGAGCAGAATCCCGGAGACGAGTGCGTCGCGCCAGCCGCGCCAGCCGGAGGGCCAGCGCGCCCGCGCGAGCCACGCGACGGTCGAGAGCACCGCCACCGTGCCGAGGTAGCGCAGGCACAGGAAGGTCAGCGGGTCGGCATGCGGCGCGACGAGGCGCGCGACCACGAAGCCGGTCGACCAGATCAGCACGAACGCGGCCGGGGCGAGGCGCGCGGCGAGCGCGGCGGGATCTGGCGTGGTCTTCATCATTCTGCGCGCGCAGGCAGCACGGCCGTTGCGTCCGTGCAAGCGATGCGGCCGGATGGCGGCTGCGCTTCGCGTGCATGGTGCTGGGCGGATCTCCGCCAGCGATTTCCAACCACGCGTATGAGGATCCGACAGCGCCAAGCCCGCCTCACATGACGCTGCGCCGTGGCGGAATCGCTCTCTCGCCGGGCCACCGACCGGTGTAGAAGCCGGATCCGCCATGCGCGTCCGCACCGCCCTCGAGATCGCCGCCATCGCGGCCCAGCGCTTCGTCGCGCATGACGGCTGGGCCATCGCGAGCCATATCGCGCTCTCGCTGCTGACCTCGCTGTTTCCCTTCCTGATCCTGCTCACCGCGCTCGCCAGCGTGTTCGGCACCAAGTCGCTCGCCGACGAGGCGAGCAACCTGCTGTTCGAGATCTGGCCGAGCGAGGTGGCCGGGCCGGTGGCGGCCGAGGTGCACCGGGTGCTCACGGAGCAGCGGGGCGGCCTGCTCACGCTCGGCGCGGCGCTCGCCCTCTACTTCTCGTCGAGCGGGGTCGAGAGCCTGCGCGTCGGCCTCAATCGGGCCTACGGCTTGCGGGAGATGCGGCCCTGGTGGCTCACCCGCCTCGAATCGATCGGCTACGTCGTCTGCGCGGCCTTCGCGATGCTGGCCTTCACCTTCCTGGTGGTGCTGGGGCCGCTGATGTGGCGCGGGCTGGTGATGGTGGCGCCCGGCATCGAACCGCTCGGCCTCACCTTCGCGGTGGTGCGGGTCGCGCTCACCGCCCTGCTCGTCGCGGTGGTGCTGGTGATCGCCCATAAGTTCATCGCGGCCGGGCGGCGGCCCTGGCACATGGTGCTGCCCGGGGTGGCGGTGACGCTCGGCATGTGGGTGCTGGCGGGCCTCGGCTTCGGCCTCTACCTCGACCGCTTCTCGGGCGCCTACGTGTCCACCTACGGGGGCTTGGCCACCGCGATGGTCTTCCTGATCTTCCTCTACTGGCTCGCCGCCATGTTCCTGTTCGGGGGGGAGATCAACGGCACCGTCATCGCGGCGCGCCGCCGCCGGCTGCAGGCCCGCGCCCAGAGCCGCAAGGACACGATCAAGCTGCTGTGAGGAGCGCCGGCCGAAAGGTTTTGCCCAAGGCCTCCGAGATCGAGCGACACCGGCTCTGCACACACCGGTGAGTGGAACCGGCATGATCTTTCCCGCAATGGACGCAGACGCCGATCATCGAGCGCGGGGAACCCTTCTCCCGTGTGGGAGAAGGGCAGGGTTGAGGGTGGAGACGGCGCAGAAGAAGCCTGAACCGATCCGCTGCCCGGCTCCGTCCTCAGCGATTGATCCTGAGGCCGTACGCCCTCACGCGGGATCTTCGATCCCCTGCCCCTCTCCCACTCGGGAGAGGGGTTCCGTGCGCCTGACCCACGCGGTTGCAAAACGAAGTCCCAGGTTTCGCGTCAGTCGCCCTCTGGCCGGAAGACGTAGCCGAGCCCCCGCACCGTCTTGATGAAGCGCGGGTTGGCGGGGTCCGGCTCGACCTTCTTGCGGATTCGGTTGATGCGCACGTCGATGGCGCGGTCGAAGGCGTCCGGGTCGCGGGCATCCGCGAGGTCGAGGAGCCGCTCGCGGCTCATCACCCGCTTGGGATTGTCGAGGAAGGCCTTGAGCAGGGCGAATTCCGAGCGGGTGAGGATCTGCTCGGCCCCGGTCTCGTCGCGCAGGCGCAGCGTCTCGACATCCACCAGCATGCGGCCGAAGCGGACGCCGCCCGGGGCGGCAGCGGAGGCGGGCTCCGCCGGCGCGGGCCGCGCGAGGGCGGCGCGGCGCAGCACCGAGCGCACCCGCGCCACGAGTTCGCGCAGTTCGCAGGGCTTGGGCAGGTAGTCGTCGGCGCCGAGTTCGAGCCCGACCACGCGGTCGATCGGGCTCGCGGTGGCGGTCAGCATGATGATCGGGATGGTGGTGCGCGCCTTGAGGTCGCGCACGATCGACAGCCCGTCCTCCTCCGGCATGTTGAGGTCGAGGACGATCAGGTCGGGATGGCCCTGCTCCAGGAGGCGGCGCAGTGCGCCGCCGCCCTCGCAGAGATCGACCTCGAAGCCGTGCATGCGCAGGTAGTCGCCCACCATCGCGCGGGCGTCGGGCTCGTCGTCCACCACGACGATGCGCTGGCTCGCCCCTGTCATCGGGCGCCCTTCCGGGATTCAGGAGAGCTCGAAGCGGGAAAGGACACGCGGACCTGCACTGGCCGACACGCAGACTGGGACTGACAAGACGTCGACAATGACTGCGAACCGGGACGCCGTCCATGCCGCGGGATCGCAAGAGGCCGGCCACCCACCGGTTCCGCGCGGTTCAACCGCGCAGCGCCGCGGCGAGGCGCTCGGCGATCCGCTCCCGGGCGCGCCGGGGCAGCGCCCCCGGGGCCTCGTCCTCGATCAGCGCGGCGATCTGCGCCCGGGTCGGGCCCGCGCCGCGCGAGTCCTGCAGCAGGGTGCGCAGGGCTTCGAGATCGTCGCGCCAGGGCGCCTCGTCCCGAGCGGTCGTCCGGGGGGCGGCGGGACCGGATTGGATCGTGCAGAGCATGGCCGATCTCCTCGGCAGGTCATGGCGGGCGGTCTTTGCCCCGTCGCAGAGGGACGCGGCGGTTGTAGGCAAACACTGTTGCGTGCCGATTGCGTCGTGAACACCCCAGGGTGGATGTGCTCTGGCGCACACACTGCCGCGAGCCATGCAGAATCGTGCGGTGTCGTCAGACGGCTCCGCGTCCCGCGCCGATCTTTCCCGCATCGCGACGCAGGCAGGGCCGTGCGAACCTTGTTCCGCACGCGTCGTCCGGTCAGGATGAGCGCGACTGATCGCAACCGACCCGGACCGGACTGTCGATGGCCGACGACGATATCTTGTTCCTGCTGCCGGACGACGGCGAGGCCGCGCAGGAGGCGGCGACGATGTGGCCCGTCGTGGTGGTGGACGACGACCCGGCCGTGCACGAGGGCACCCGCTTCGCCCTCTCGGGCTATGCCCTCGACGGGGCGCGGCTGGAGATCCTGTCGGCGCATTCCGCCGCCGAGGCCCGCGATCTGCTCGCCGCGCGCGGCCCCACCGTGGCGGTGATCCTGCTCGACGTGGTGATGGAGACCGAGGATGCGGGCCTGCGGCTGGTGGACTTCATCCGCCGCGACCTGAAGGACGAGGCGGTGCGGATCATCCTGCGCACCGGCCAGCCGGGGCAGGCGCCGGAGCGCCGGGTGATCGTCGACTACGACATCAACGACTACAAGGCGAAAACCGAACTCACCGCCGACAAGCTGTTCACCAGCCTGACGGCGGCCCTGCGCGCCTACCAGCAGCTCAAGCGCCTGCAGGAGACGCGCCGGGGGCTGGAGATCATCATCGACGCGGCGCCGATGCTGCTCGACTACAAATCGATGCAGCGGCTGGCAGAGGGCGTGCTGACCCAGGTCGCCTCGCTCCTCAACGTCGCCTGCGAGGGCATCCTGGTGCTGCGGGAGAATGCCGGGCGCGACGACGATTTCTGCGTGCTGGCCGGCTCGGGCTGCTACCACCACCTCGCGGTGGACGGGGTGCCCGCACCCCTCGATCCCGAGGTCCAGACCATCGTGGCGCAGGCCTTCGCCGAGCGGCGCCACACCTTCGGCGACCATTGGTCCACGCTCTACGTCCACACGGCGAGCGGCAGCGAGATCGTCGCCCTGCTCAAGGCGGACCGCCAGCTCTCCGAGACCGACCGGGCCCTGATCGCGCTGTTCACCTCGCGCCTGTCGATCGCCTTCGACAACGTGATCCTCTACGAGCAATTGCAGCGGGCCAACGTGAGCCTGGAGCAGCGGGTGGTGGAGCGCACCGCCGAGCTGATGCGCGCCAACCGCCGGCTGGCCATGCAGCGCTCGGACCTGCGCCGCGCCAACCAGCTCAAGACCGAGATCCTCGGCACGGTGGCGCACGACCTCAAGAATCCCCTCGCGGTGATCCTCGGGCGGGCCGAGATGCTGGGCGACCTCATCGGCAGCCTGCCCCAGCCCGTCGAGGCGATGCGGGCGCAGGTCGGCCACATCCGCGATTCGGCGCGCCGGCTCACCGGCATGATCGAGAGCCTCATCGCCGACGCGATGAACGATGCCCTGGACATCACGCTGCGCCGCGAGCCGGTGGATTTCGCGGGCCTCGCCCGCGAGGTGACGCAGGCGAACGCGCCGCTGGCCGAGACCAAGAACCAGGTCCTGCGCGCCCGCCTGCCCGACAGCCTGTTCATCTGCGGGGACGGCGAGCGCCTGCGCGAGGCGATGGACAACCTGATCTCGAACGCCATCAAGTACAGCCCGGTCGGGGCCGAGATCGTGGTGAGCGTGGAGCGGACTGGGGACGAGACGCTCTTCGCGGTGCGCGATTTCGGGCCGGGCCTGTCGCCGGAGGATACCGGGCGGCTGTTCGGCCGCTTCCAGCGCCTCTCGGCCAAGCCGACCGGCGGCGAGGGCTCGACCGGACTCGGCCTCTCGATCGTCAAGCGCATCGCCGAACTCCACGGCGGACGCGCCTCGGCCGAGAGCCACGCGCCGGAGCCGGGCTCGACCTTCGCGATCCATCTGCCGAACATCGCGGTCGAGCTGGCCTGAGTCCGGCCGGGCCGCGGCGCTCCGGCTCCGTGCGCCGTCGGCCGTCCGGGGGTCGGAGGCGCGCCCTCCCCGGCGCGGCCAGCTTGCGAGCGGCCGCCTGCCCGCAGGCGACGCAAGCAAAATCGACACATGGAAAAGTCTTTATCGGTTGACTCGACGACAAGTCTTGTGTGAATTCCACCCCAGTCGCTATACAAGGCGCAATATTTTCACGGGTGGAAATCAGATGCCGCTTTTTTCAGCCTTTGAAATTCTCGCAGAAACGCTTGTTCCCAGCGGCATCCTGCCTCCCAGCGCACCCAATCCCTTTGTCATTCAGGGCTACTGGGTGCAGCTGTCGCTGGCGCCGGGAACCACTCAGGCGAATTTCAACATCACCTTCAAAGAGACGACGGATTTCAATCAAGGTGCCGGACAATCCGCACTGCAGGCTCAGATCATCGATGCGAAGGGAGTGGTTCAACCCTACAACAGCTTCTTCGCATCGGTCGGTCGCGGGTTTCTCGGCCAGACGCTGTTCTCCGGTCAGACGGTGATCTACGGCGTACAGGCCCTGCCGGGGCTCCCGACCGATGCCGCCCTGCCGCAGGGCGGCACCGGCTGGCGTGGCACCGTGTCGATCGACGGCCAGACGCCCGGCTCGCTGATCGCGACGCCCACGCAACGCCTGCTCTACACCAGCGGCAGCGACATCACGAAGGCGACCGCCCTCGACGCCGTCGTCTACGCCGTCCCGACCTTCAGCGGTGCCGCGAGGATCTGAGATGGCAAGCCAGTCCTTCACGGCGTTCTGGCTCGGCTACGTGCCGTCGGGGTCGGGCGCCGGCCCGCTGCTGGGCGCGACGCCGCCCTACGTCGACACCGTCACGCTCGCCTTCGCCAACCTGTTTCGCGGCAACGTCACCTGCCAGAGCTTCCTGTTCAAGGCGAACAGCGAGGACACGATCCGGGCCGGCGTCGCGGCGCTGCGGCGCTCCTCGCCCCACGTGAAGATCCTGCTGTCGCTGATCGGCACCCCCGACCCCGTCGGCGTCGGCTGGAACACCGGCATCACCGATCCGGTCGCCTTCGCGGGCTGGTGCGCCAACCTGGCGAACGACTGGGGGCTCGACGGGTTCGACATCGACAACGAGGATCTCGACAGCAACCCGGGCCAGCCCTTCGTCGACACCTTCACGGCCATGCGCAAGGCGATGCCGAACGCCATCCTGACGCTGGACACCTACCTCTTCGGCCGCGACCAGGCGGTCATCAAGCAATTGGCGCCGGTTCTCACCGGCATCAACACGATGGCCTACTTCCTCGATTTCGACAGCATGACCGCGCTCGTGGAGCAATACGCGACCGTGATCGAGCCGGCCAAGATCGCGATCGGGGTCAAGTCGGACAAGGTCGGCCCGATCACGCAGGGCACGTCGGTCGCGGACACCGCGCGGCTCAGCGCCTGGAACCCATCCGGGGGAGCCAAGCGGGGCATGATGCTTTGGAACCTCAGCCAGGACATCGAGAGCGTCACGGGCGAGCCGGACGGGACCTGGACCCGCACGATCCACGACAACCTGCCCTGACCCGCCGCGCGCCCCTCACCGGAGAGCACCCGGATGTCCGAGCCGCTTCCCGACGACGCCGTCCTGATGACGCTCGCCGGCATCGCGTACGGCGCGCCCGCCTCGATCGGGCGCTATCTCGGCGAGGCCGCGCCCACCGCCGGCTGGACCCTAGCCTGGCTCGCGGCTCCCGCCGACCCGCCGGTCAACTTCGCCTACATCGCCCGCGACGGCGGCACGGGCGCCTGCGTGCTGGCGATCCGGGGCACCTACCCGAACCCGTTCTCGCCCGCCTATTGGCAGGACGGTGCCCAGGACAGCCCGTTCGGCGACATGACGGACTGGCCGGGGGCGCCGGGGGCCGCGATCTCGGCCGGCACGGCGCAGGGGCTGGCCAACCTCCTGGCGCTGCGCGATGCCGAGGGGGTCACGCTCGCCGCAGCGGTGGCCGCCCTGCCGCCGGAGGCCGCCCTCACGGTCACCGGGCACAGCCTCGGCGGCACGCTCGCGCCGGTGCTGGCCCTGCGTCTCGCCGAGGCGGAGCCGGACCGGTGCCTCGGTGCCGTGAGCTTCGCCGGCATGACCCCGGGCAACCAGCCGTTCGCCGACCTGTTCGGGCCGGGCTCGCGCCTGGAGGGCCGCTTGCGCCGCGTGTTCAACACCCTCGACACGGTGGCGTATGGCTGGGACCGGGTGCTGGCCACCCGGGATTTCTACCAGCCCGCCCCGCAGGGCGGCCTCGCGGTCGAGGCGTTGCTGACGGCGACAGCGGCGCGGCTCGCCCTCGGCGGCTACGGCTACGCGCCGGTCGGCCCGGCCGTCCCGCTGCCGGGCGTGCTGCTGCGCGAGCCCGTCATCCCCTGCGACCTCGTCGCCTACGTGTTCGAGACGCTGCATCAGCACATGCCGGACACCTACCTGGCCCTGCTCGGGGCGCCTCCGCTGCCGTTCTCGATCATCTTCGGCAGCGCGGTGGTGCCGCGCGGCCACGCGGCCGCCACCGGTTCGCCCACGCCCCGGCCCGCGCCGGTGCATCTCGACGGCATTGCGCGCTGAGCCGTGTTCCTGATCGCGGCATGACGCGCGCGGGTCCCCTGTCCTGCTCGGGCTTTCGCCTTCACCCATTGGCATGTGAAGCGCGCGTGCATCCGCGAGCCCGCGCCGGTTGGTTGCCCGTGCGATCCCTGGCGCAGATCGGATCTGGACCGATTCCAGATCATCGAGCCAAACACCTGGAAAATTGAGCTGATTTGACAGGGACGAACGCCTCGTGCGACCGGTCTCCATCCAGCCTTGCTGGTGAAATTTTCCGCGCTCAACAAAAATTCCTTGTCGTTCCACGGAACCGCGCGATTGATTCCCGGCCTGCGCATCCGCCACCTTCCGCGTCGCAACGAGAACCGAACCGCGGAGGAGACGATGCCGGCCATCGAGCCGTGGAGCGCGCCGCGCGCCGCCGAGATCATCGCCGGGCTCGCCGACCGCGAGGGCGCAATGCTGCCGATCCTGCATGCCCTGCAGGAGGCGTTCGGCTTCGTGCACGAGGAGGCGGTGCCGCTCATCGCCGAGGCGCTGAACGTCTCGAAGGCGGAGGTGCACGGCTGCATCACCTTCTACCACGATTTCCGCGCCGGCCCGCCCGGACGGCAGGTGGTGAAGCTCTGCCGGGCCGAGGCGTGTCAGGCGGTCGGCGCCGAGGCGATGCACGCCGAGGTGCTGCGCCGGCTCGGCATCGAGTGGCACGGCACGACCCGCGACGGCGCGGTGACGGTGGAGCCGGTCTACTGCCTCGGCCTGCGCGCCTGCGGCCCGGCCGCGCTGATCGACGATGCCCCGGTGGCGCGGCTCGATGCCGACGGCCTCCAGGCCGCGCTGATAGAGGTGGCCGCGTGAGCGTGACGGTCTTCATCCCCCGCGATTCGGTTGCCCTCGGGCTCGGCGCCGACCGGGTCGCCCGACCCCTCGCGAAGGCCGCGGCGGCGCGCGGCCTCGACCTCACCATCGTGCGCACGGGCTCGCGCGGCATGGTCTGGCTCGAACCGATGGGCGAGGTCGCGACACCGCAGGGCCGCATCGCCTACGGTCCGGTGCGGCCGGGCGACGTGGAATCGCTGCTCGACGCGGGGCTCGCCGAGGGCGGGGCGCACCGCCTGCGCGTCGCCCCTCCGACTGGCAGGCGCGCTTCTTCGAGGAGGATTTTTCCCTGACGCGCATCGCCCAGACCCTCGACGCGGCGGAGTGATGGCGATGAGCGCGACCTCCTCGACCGACAAGCTCGTGCGCATGGCCAACCAGATCGCCACCTTCTTCCGCTCCTATCCGGAGGAGGAGGCCGTGGCCGGCATCCGCAAGCATATCGCGGCCTACTGGACGCCGACGATGCGCGCGCGGCTGGAGGCCCATGCCGCGCAGGCCGGCGGGCGCCTCGACCCGCTCGTCGTGGCGGCGTTCGAGCGGGCGGCGGCGCCGAGCCCGGTCCGGCCCGCGACCTCCGACCCGCATCGCCTCGGCGAGGGCGCGAGCGACGCAGGCTGACCCGGGTGACGGCCGCGCCGGTTCGGCGTACCAACCGGCCATCCGACAGGCAGGCCCGGTTTGCCATGCGAAAGACTTCGCCCTCCCCCGCTTCGCCATCCAGCGGCGGGCTGCTGCCCGGCGGCGGCGAGGCGGCGGCCGACACGGCCGTGCGCGTGCCCACGCGAGTGATCGCCTACGCGGATCCCGAGCCGCGGGCCGACACGCGGCCGCTCGCGGTCGAGATGCCGGTGAACGTGATCTACGGCAGCGTGCCCTACGCGGTCATGATGACGACGCCCGCCGACCTCGTGGATTTCGCCTACGGCTTCAGCCTGACCGAGGGCATCGTGCGCTCGGCCGACGAGATCCGCGGCGCGGCCGTGGAACCGGGCGACGGGGGCCTGCGCCTCCTCGTCGACCTCGCGCCGGGGCGGCTGCGCGAGCACCTCGCCCGCAAGCGCGCGATCAGCGGCCGCACCGGCTGCGGCGTCTGCGGCATCGACGACCTCGCCGACATCCCGAAGGCCGAGTCGAAGCCCGATGCCGGTGTGACAGTGCGGCTCGCCGCGGTGGAGCGGGCGCTCGCCGCCCTGTTCGATCGCCAGATTCTCAACCGCGAGACGCGGGCGGTTCACGCCGCCGCCTGGGCGGATCTCGACGGGCAGGTGCTCGCGGTGCGCGAGGATGTCGGGCGCCACAATGCCCTCGACAAGCTTATCGGGGCGCTGCTGCGCGCGGGCACGCGGCCGGAGACGGGCTTCCTCGTCATCACCAGCCGCTGCTCGTTCGAGATGGTCGAGAAGGCGGCGAGCCTCGGCGCCGCGGTGCTGGTGGCGATCTCCGCCCCGACCTCGCTTGCGGTGGAACGCGCCCGCCTGCACGGCCTCACCCTGGCGGCGATCGCCCGCAGCGACACCGTCACGGTGTTCACCGGACCCGAGCGCCTCGTCACCGCGCCACCGGCGCCCTCCCCTTGAGGGCCGAGCCCGGCGCGGGCGCACGGCGGACCGATGCGACCGGCCCGGCTCGGGGCCTACACCTCGCGGGAGGCGGGGTGCAGCGCGGCGCGCCCCGCGCCGCGCTCGTACCAGCCCCGGCTGCGGTTCACGATCCAGACCACCGTGAGCATCACCGGGACCTCGATCAGCACGCCGACGACGGTGGCGAGCGCCGCGCCCGAATGGAACCCGAACAGGCTGATCGCGGCCGCCACCGCGAGTTCGAAGAAGTTCGAGGCGCCGATCAGCGCCGAAGGGCCGGCGACGCAGTGCTGTTCCCCGGCCAGGCGGTTGAGCCCGTAGGCCAGCCCCGCGTTGAAATACACCTGAATGAGGATCGGCACGGCCAGCAGGGCAATGACCAGCGGCTGCGCCAGGATCTGCTCGCCCTGGAAGCCGAACAGCAGCACCAGCGTGGCGAGCAGGGCGACCAGCGACACCGGGCCGAGGGTGTGCAGCAGCCGGTCCAAGGCCGCCTGTCCGCCCGAGGCCAGCAAGGCCCGGCGCACGAGCTGCGCCACGATCACCGGAATGACGATGTAGAGCACGACCGAGAGCACCAGCGTGCTCCACGGGACCGTGATGGACGACAGGCCGAGCAAGAGACCGACGATGGGGGCGAAGGCCACCACCATGATGCTGTCGTTGAGCGCAACCTGCGACAAGGTGAAATGCGGCTCGCCCTTGGTCAGGTTGGACCAGACGAACACCATGGCGGTGCAGGGCGCGGCGGCCAGGATGATCAGGCCGGCGATGTAGCTGTCGAGCTGGTCGGCCGGCAGGTAGGGCTTGAACAGGTATCCCACGAACAGCCAGCCGAGCAGCGCCATGGAGAAGGGCTTGACGGCCCAGTTGATCAGGAGGGTGACGCCGATGCCGCGCCAGTGCCGGCCGACCTGGCCGAGCGCGGCGAAGTCGATCTTGAGCAGCATCGGAATGACCATCAGCCAGATCAGCACCGCCACCGGCAGGTTGACCTTGGCGACCTCGGTCGCGCCGACCAGCTGAAAGAACCCCGGCATCACGTGGCCGAGCGCGAGGCCGGCAAGGATGCAGAGGGCGACCCACAGGGTCAGGTAGCGTTCGAAGGTGGACATGGGGGCACAGGCTTTCGCGGGGTTCAGGCGGTGGCGACACGCCGGCCGTGTTCATCCACGACCCGCTCACCGTCCTCTTTGATGAACTCGCCCTGCTGCGCCGGCAGCAGGTCCAGCACGGCCTCGGACGGCCGGCACAGGCGCACGCCCTTGGGCGAGACCACCAGCGGGCGGTTGAGCAGGATGGGGTGCGCCGCGATGGCGTCGAGCAACTGCGCGTCGGTCAGCGCCGGGTTGCTCAACCCGAGCTCGGCGTAGGGCGTGCCCTTCTCGCGCAGCACGTCGCGTACCGACAGGCCGGCGCGATCGAGCAGCGCGACCAGTAGGGCCCGCGACGGCGGGGTTTTCAGGTACTCGATCACATGCGGCTCGATGCCGGCGTTGCGGATCATCGCCAGGGTGTTGCGCGAGGTACCGCAGGCCGGGTTGTGGTAGATGATCACGTCCATCACGCGACCTGCGGCCGGGCCGACGTGGCCCCTTCCTGGTGGCCGATCTCCCGCACCTTGGCGGTCAGCGCGAACTCGTCCAGGCTGGCGATCGGCAGGGCGATGAACGCCGCGATGCGGTTCTTGAGATAGCGCTGCGCCTGGCGGAAGGCCGCCGCCTTCACGTAGTCCAGGCCCTCAATCGCGGCGGGGTCCTCGATACCCCAATGCGCCGTGACCGGCTGACCGGGCCAGAAGGGGCAGGTTTCGCCGGCTGCGTCGTCACAGACCGTGAATACGAAATCCATCACCGGGGCATCCGGCGCGGCGAACTCGTCCCAGCTCTTCGAGCGCAGGCCTGAGGTGGGATAACCGCTCTCCTGCAACGCCTGCAGGGCAAGCGGGTGCGGCTGGCCCTTGGGCCGGCTGCCGGCCGAGAACGCCCGGAAGCGTCCCTGCCCGTCCTTGTTGAGCATGGCTTCCGCCAGGATCGAACGGGCCGAGTTGCCGGTGCAGAGGAACAGCACGTTGTAGACGCGATCAGGCATGGGCGGTGTCTCCGGGGAGGCAAAGGCAGGCCGTCAGGGCTTCGACGGCCGGGGTGCAGACCTCCGGGCGGCCCTGGCAGCAGTCGCGCATCAGGAACTCGACCAGGCCTGACAGGCCCGCGAACGCGGCGCTGTAGAGGATCGAGCGCCCCTCTCGCCGGGACTGGATCAGCCCGGCGCGGCTCAGCTCCTTGAGGTGGAACGAGAGATTGGTGCCGGACACTCCGACCCCGCCCGCGAGCACGCCGGCCGCCAGACCGTCCGGGCCGGCGGTGACGAGCGCCCGCACGATGCGCAGGCGGTGCTCCTGACCGAGGGCCGCGAAGGCGGCGATGGCTTGCCGTTCATCCATCATCTATGCAATATCTCAATCATTGTTGAAATGTAGACGAAAGCCGCCCCTTGGACAAGCCCGCCCAGCCGTTTGCCGACGGCCTGCCGAACCTCAGCGCCGCGCACTTCGAGACGCCCACGGCCGCCGCCATCACCCCCCGGCAGCCGTTCACCCACGCCCCGCGTTTCCTGATCCTCTACGGCTCACTGCGGGAGCGGTCGTTCAGCCGGTTCCTGGCCTACGAGGCGGCCCGCCTGCTCGAAGTCATGGGCGGCGAGGTGCGGATCTTCCATGCGGACGGCCTGCCTCTGCCCGACGACACCACCGCCGACCATCCGAAGGTGCAGGAGCTGCGCCAGCTCTCGCTCTGGTCCGAGGGGCAGGTCTGGGTGTCGCCCGAGCGGCACGGCAACCTCACCGGCGTGATGAAAAGCCAGATCGACTGGCTGCCGCTCAGCGAGGGCAGCGTGCGCCCGACCCAGGGCCGCACCCTCGCCGTCATGCAGGTGTCCGGCGGCTCGCAGAGCTTCAACGCCGTCAACAGCCTGCGCCTGCTCGGGCGCTGGATGCGGATGATCACCATCCCGAACCAGTCGAGCGTGCCCATGGCCTACCGGGAATTCGACGAGGGCGGCCGCATGAAGCCCGGCCCGCTCTACGACCGCGTGGTGGACGTCTGCGAGGAGCTGATGAAGTTCACGCTGCTGACCCGCGAGCGGGCCGACGCTCTCGTGGACCGCTACAGCGAGCGCAAGGAGCGCGACCCCGACCGCCTGAAGGCCGTGGGCGCCGACATCGGCTTCGCTCAGCGCTGACGGCGCCCGCCCGGCCGCGACCCGACCTCGGCGCCGGTTTCCCCTCTTTCCCGCCCGCCGGCGCTTGTCACGCGCCCCGGCCCGCATTACACAGCGCCCATCGCACGCCGCCATAGCTCAGTTGGTTAGAGCGCTAGATTGTGGATCTAGAGGTCCCCCGTTCGAGCCGGGGTGGCGGTACCAGCGAACCCTCTACAAACAAACGATGTTTCGAGGCGGCATGGGAGCCGCCCATATCGCCAATGCCGAACGGGTCGGCACCGGGTCGGCACACGCTCAGGCTAGCAATCGCTGCCCTGCGACAATTTTGCTGGGGCAGTCCACACCTCAGTTGTTCTCGCGCCAGTTGGCCATCCGCTGCCCGAGCGTGCGGTTGGCTTCGCTGTCGTAGGCCGAGAGCACCTGCATGAACATCGCCCGGACCTCGGCCTCGGTTAGGGTCGAGCCGCGCATGTCGAACGCGAACGAGCGCGCGTCCGTGACCGCCTTCTGACCCCCGCCGCCTGACCGCACACCCGACAGCGACCCGCGCACCATGTCCGTCTGGCGCTCCGTGAGCACCGTTTCGCCTTCCTGCAGGACGGCCGCGAACTCGTTCGAGGCGAGCCCGGTGTGGTAGCGAGGGGCGTCGTGGAAGATCCGGGGATCGACGCGGACCCGCGGGATCCCGGGATCACCGACCCGGCCACCGTCGTGCAGCAGCAGCGCCCCGTCGCTCAGAACCACGGGGGCACTCGCAGCCGCCATCGCGGCACCTCCGCCGCCCCGGAAGAACGACAGCGCGCCTCCAAACAAGCCGCCGAGCGTGCCGGCGCCGCTCTCGGTCGCCGGAGCTGCTGTCCCCAGGAGACCAGCCAGCGGCCCCGTCCCCGTGAGCAATCCCTGCAGCGCCATGCGGGCGAGCTGGCGCGAGAGGTTGTGCAGCACATCGGAGAGCTTCTGCCCGTCGATGAGGGCATCCGCGATGCTGTCGCTGAGCGCCTGCCCGAAGTACTGCGCAGCCTGAGCCGCGAGCTGCTGTTGCTGCTCCAGGGCTGCGATCCGGTCCTTGGCGTGCCCGTATGCGTCGGCCGCCTTGTTGATGCGTGCGATCTGCTCATCGCTGAGCTTGATCCCGGCCTGCTGTGCAACTTCGACAGCGCGAGCCAGCTGAACCGCGCGCTGCTTCTCAGCAGTCGACTTGTTGAAGGCGTCCGCCTCTGCCTTCAGGCCGGCTACTTGCTTTTCGAGGCTACGGGTGAAGCTTTCCACCGCGTCGATGCTCTCGGATGAGGACGAGCGTGGCGTAGTGGTGATGAGGGGCTTGGTCTTGTCTCCGAAAAACAGATCCGTCACCGACTTTGAGGCACGCTGCGCAGCGGCGATGGTGGTCGGGTTCATCGACCCGCGCATCTTGTCCAGCGCGTCCTGCATGCCGGCATCCGCGGCGGGGCCGGTGCGAGACTGGCCGGGCGCAAGGGCGCCGAGCTGCGCAGCGATCGAAGGCGCTCGCGGTCCGCTCGATAGGCCCGCCCCGCCCTGCTGGAACTCACGCGCTGCGGCTTGCATGCCGCGAAAGGCGTTGAGCGCGATCGATGCGCCTTGCGCCAGGATCTCTTTCCACGCGATCGCGGCATCCGTGAGCGTCATGCCGGCGCGGGCGAGGTCGGTGTTGAACTGCCGCCCCACGTTGGCCAGCGTGTTCTCTGCCTCTTCCAGCCGGCGCTTCAGCTCCTGCGCCCGGGTGACGTCCTCCGCCTTCACCACCACGAGGTTGAGGTTGCCGAGGTCAGTCGCGCTCCGGAGGAGGTCCCGGAACTCCAGGCTGCCGCTCCGCAGCCGGTCAACGATGCTTTCCGGCATCAGCTTGCTGGCGAGGTCCAGGGCCGCGATCTGGGCGCCGGCCCGGTACATGCCCTCCATGATCTCCAGGGCGGTGCGGAGCTTGTCCTCATCGGTGGCGGAGCCGAGGAAGCGCGGCACGCTCTCGGCCGGAGCATTGCCGGCCCGCACCTGAGCGCGGAGCTGCCGCTCGAATGCGGATTGGTTGCCACCGGCCCCTTCGGCGTTCGGCTTCTCCGTGCCCTGCATCACGATGAAGGCCCGGTAAGCCTGCTCTAGCGCCGCTGTAAGATCCTTGGCCTCTACTTTCAGCTCATGGGCGCTATTGGTCCAACGCTGATAAAAATCGGTAGAGACGCCGAGCCGTGCGCTCTCGGTGCCGATCTTGTTCACACCGTCGAGAGCATCCATCGCGGCCTTTGCCGTTGCCTGCACCGCCTCAAGGGAGACCTTGATGGTGGCGTATGCTGCGACGTACGGGGCGATGTTGCGGACGAGCGAAAGGGCGCCGGCAGCGGCGAGTGAGCCCGCGCCACTCGCCGCGCCGCTGAGGGCCGCACCTGCGATCGGAGCGCCGACCTGCACGACCTGCTGACCAGCGGCGTAGGCTGCGGGCGAAGCCGTCGCGATGAGGGACTGCCTAGCGTTCACGGCCGCTGCCGTGATGCTCTTCGTGATCTCGCTGCCGGACCGCTTCGCGAAGTTGCTCAAGGCCATCTCGGCGGTACGGCTGGCGCCCGTGAACTCCAGCGCGAACTGCGCGGCACGCTGCTTCGCTGTGTCGGTGACGAGCTGCATCCCGCGCTGAAAATTCGAGACGTTCGCGGTGATGTCGAAGCTGAGGGCTGCGCGCTCGGCCATGTTCAGTCCTTCATGTCCTGGGAAAGCCCGCGGCCTATGCGATCGGCGCCATCCATCTCGGTCTCGAATGCGACCGGCCCGAAGAATGGCTGGGGACGCTGTCCGGGGCCGGTTCGACTGGGGAGCCGGCCGAACTCGATGGCGCGGATGTAATCGTACTCCGCCTGGGTGGTCTCCGGGCCGCCGGCCAGCACGCGAGCCCCGGCCTGATCGGGCAGTGGCTCCCAGCGTATGCTGGCCCGGGCGGTGCCGGAGCGCGCCGGGATCTGCTCTTGCATCGCCTCGACGGCGCGCTGTGCCTCCCCCTCGGCGCGCGACTGTGCCGCCGCCTTCAGCTTGCGCTCGGTATTGGCGAGCTGCGCGACGAACAGCGCGAGGTTGCCGACGCGCCCACCGATCATGACGGCACCGAGAAAACGGCCTTGTCTTCGTCAAGACCGAACAGGAACCCGGTCATCACGAGGCCGGCGAGCGCCGCCCACATGGCCATAGGTTGCCGCTGTACCAAGGCCTCTACCACGTGAGGATCCACGCCCTGCGTCCGCACGACAGCATCGGCAAGACTGCCATCCAACCGGCGCAGTGGCATCGGCGGCTGGTGGCGATCCGGAGGAGCAGGATGAGACGCGCGTAGGACGGCAAGCACGTCCGCCGCCGTCCACTTTTCTTCGGTGAGGCGCCGCCACACCTCAAGGGCCGAGCCGACGTCCAGTTCGAGGCGCCCGAGTGCGGCGTGCGTCCGGGGGATCTCGAACCGGACTGCCTTGCCACCGATCGATGCAATGACATGGCTAACAACGTTGGGGGTCTCGCTCATGTCTCTTCCTCGCTATTCCGGGCAACCGCCTGCAACTGGAGTTTCAGTCCATAATCAACAATTCCGGTGATCTCAAAGATCTGCCCATTATCGTTGATCCTCATTTCGCGAGTGATGCCGGGCTGGTTCCAGATAGTGAATGTAGCAGTTTGCTCACTATTTCTGCCACCCAATGCGATGAATTCGCGCGCTGTCATGTCGCGACGATAAGCCCAACTGTTTGTGAATAATTCCCATAACCGAATAATCTCGTTACTGACGGGGTCGCGGGCCTTCGTCGCGGCCTCTATGGCAATCATGCGGTTCATGGCGCCAGCGCCGACCATCGTAGTGCTCCCTCGTCAGGATGCCGGCCGCGCGATGCGCGAAAGCCGCGCGACCGGCCATGTCGATCGGACAGAGCCTCCGACGGGGCGCCGGCTCATCCCCGTGGATGCAGGGCCGCCGGCTGCCGGTGTTCTGAGCCACCTCCGGCTGGGCTTTGCCTGGGGACGTTGACACCCCGGCAATCGGTCAGGCCGCCGCATTGGCAGGCGGCACCTGCTGCTGTGGCGGCGCAGCAGGTGTGGTGTTGGGGTTCGCGTAGAGGTTGCCACCAGGACGTGGCGGCAGGCCCTCCATGCGGCGTGCATCGTTCGGACACAGAACCGTCGCCTCAATGCCTTCTCGATAGGCCGCGAACCGTGCCGCAAGGTCGCCGCGCAACAGGCCGGTGAGGTCGTGCTCGATGACAAACTGACGCCGGCTTTCCGTCGTCAGCAGCGATCGCATCAACTCGGTTTCGATCCGACGCGCCCACGGGGTGAAGCAATCTCGCACCAACGCCCGGCTCTCTTCGGACAGGCTTCCATAGCTGGCGTTCTTGCCTAGGCCCACGACAGAGAGCGGCACGCCGTAGAGACGCGCCACATCCTCCATGCCGGTGAGCCTGCTTTCATGGAACTGCGCCTCACGGCCCGAAGGCGCCAAAGGTTTGGCAGTAAGACCCCCTTCAAGTAGGAGAGTAAAAGGCTCGTTACGAAGACGCTGAACTCTTTCGTGCAATTGTTTTTTGAGCCTTTGAAAAGCGTTCTCTGCCATATCATGCCCATACGGACTAGCAGCTTGATTGCCCTGTGCAGCAGAGAAAAAAGAAGCATCTGTCTCAAACGAAAGATCAGGTGTGAAACCTCGATCAACTTGCGACTGCGCAAGGTCCGCCTGTCCGACGACAAGACCGATCGCGGCCCCGGCCCACTGCAACGGCGAGACCCCGATAAAGCCGTCCCGCGTCGCATAGCGCAGGTGCACGGTCTCATCCTGCGTCAGAACAATCGTGCCATGCACAGGGTCTGTTACCCGGAAGCGCAACCTTCCGGATGGTAATCGTTCGATGCCGACCCATGGGTGGGGCAGGTGATCGATGGCGATCACTCGGCCCCGCCCGTCGATGTGCTGGCGGGCGAAGCCGTTCCCCCACGTCGCGACGTCCCGCACCAATCCCTCGCGCACGCTGAAGGCCGTGGCGCGATCGTTCGACACGCTGTTAAGCAGCGGCATCAGGTAGTGGTCAGGAGCGGGCTCGCGTCCGCCGTCTTCGGTCAGCCGCAGGACGTTCAGCGGCAGGCTCGCAAGGCCCTCCGCAATGAGGCTCACGCATCTGGCCGCAACGGCGATGCACTGAACGGCCTCGTCGGGGCTAGCGTATTGGCGACCGTTCCACCCCAAGCCGAAGTAGCTCGCCAGGAACGGGTCGCTCGCCTTCACGGCTGGGGCGGGCGGACTGGCACGGGTCTCCAAGCCCAGGAAACGGCGCAGCGCGCCCATCTCAGCCTCCGAGAGTGTCGAGGTAGCGTCGGGCGATCGAAAGCCGCTGTCGGGGCTCGTAGACCCCTCCGCGCGCTTCCACAGTCGTCTGGCGGTAGGCGGGCCATCCGCTGATGACGGACACCTCCGCGAGGTCTACGGCGCGCAGCTCGCGCAGGTCGCCGGTCCACACCTCGCCCCCAGGCCGGACACTGAAGCCGAACGACATCCCGCCGAGGTCGCCACGCTCCGCCATCACCAACACGTCTCGGCCCTCGCTGGTGTCGGGCAGATCCAGCTCGAACGCGAGCCCGCGCGCATCCTCCCTCAGTCGCAGTGTGCCGCTCTTCGTTCGGCCGAGCACGCGTCTGGCATCGTGATCCCGTAGTGCGAGCACGTCGCCCGCCAGAGAAGCCGTGAAGGCGCCCGGCGCGATCCGCTCGCGGATCGCGCCACGGGACGGATCGGCAATGCGCGCCTCCACGCCGAAGACAGCCGCCAGCCCTGTAAGGCGCCGGCCGGCTGCGCGGACTTCGAGGGCTGCAGCGCGCTGTTCCATCACGCCAACGTCGTCGGGACGTCGTCGGCGTAGACGAATGCTTCCGGATGACGGATGGCAACGTCCGCGTCGAGGAATGCATGCAGATAAGCGCCGCCCTTCTTGGCGATACTGTCAGCATACGGGTTAAGAACGATGTCAACCGACGAGAAGTAAGCGACGATCAACTGCGACCACGAACCGTAGTAGATTTCCGAAAGGTTCGTGCCAGCCCCGAGATTGGACGGTATCTGCGTTGTGAACTCAACGCGCTCCTGATTGAAGATGGTCGAGACACCCAACGGCATCCCATCCTGAGTGAGGAGTTTGGAGGCGACTGCGCGCACCTGAGGGCTCGTGAGGTAGCCCGTACCGCCCTCAATGTTCGCAGCATCAATGGCGCCGATCATCGATGCGGTCAGATTGATCCAGTCTTGCGCCGACTTCTCCGTGCCGAACGTCAGCTTCGGCACGCCGGCCGTGCCCTTGATGCCAGCCGGCGCGGCTCCTGATCCCGTCCCGCGAACGGCCATCAGGTCGAGCGCCTGGGCGAGCAGCCATCCGAGGTCGTTCCGCAGGACGGTTTCGATCTGAGGTGCCTGGATGAGCATCCGGCGGCTCATCTCGTAATTGCCCGTGACAGTGTGCGGCTCAATGCTGATCTTGTCGAAGGTGGGGTCGGCCTGCGGGCCTTCCTGATGCTCTCCGACCCATCCCACAGTGCCCGAAGACTTCAGGCGCGGCAGGTCGAGGTTCGAGCTGAGGCCGGACAGCACGGTTGCGCCGAGGCTCTGCACCTTCAGAGCGGGCCGCGGTCGGTCGATCAGCGGGCCGAGGTTCGTCGCTATGAGCGCGCCAGCCGGACCACCCGCAGGCGTCTGTGTGCCGACGTACCGGCGCTCGTTGCCGAGAAGTGCCGAGGCCGGGACGGCGATGGCGCCCTGCCGGCCTGATCGATGCTCGCGGGCATACTCGCCCTCGGCACCTGTCAGCCGACCGTTCTCCAGGAACTCGCCGATCGCCTTGCCGACGCTGTATCTCGCCTCCAACTCCGCCATGCCACCGTGGCCAGCGATGGGCTCGCCTTCCATGCGGCGCTCCATGTCGGCCACGGTCTCGGCTCGGCCGATCTGCGCCTCCAGGTTCGACACCTCGCCCTTGAGCACGTCGAAACGGCCTTGCTCCTGCTGGTTCAGGTCGCGCGTCTCTCGTTCGGCCACGTCGCACAGACCGCGCATCTCCTGCACACGCGCGGCGCGCTGCTGGCGAAGTTCCATAAGTGTTGCCACGTTATTCTCCTGTGTCTGCCGTATAGAAGAGGGCTGACAGAGAAGAAAACGTCCGCTCTGTCACGGTAGATGTCACAACTTTGTCTACTGCATAACCTGCAGGCAGCTCATCAAGTGCCACCTGTGCGACGTCCGGCGACCGGATCCAGTTCGCCACGAGGCGCCACTCAGCGCCGTCCCGCAGGCGCAGCTCAGCCACCGGCCAGGGCCGGCTGACGCGAAGCTGCCAGCGAGAGCTGGGCATCGCCGTCTCCACCGCGGGCCACCCGCTCACGAGCGCGGCAATCGCCTGCTCGAAGGGGAGAGACAGGATGCCGGGTAGCGGATCGGGCAACCGGTCGCGATCCGGCACAGGCAGGCTGCGCAGTCCAGTGTAGCGCTGCACGGCCTCCGGGCTGGCGCTCGGGCCGTCGGCGGCGAGGATCGCGATCAGCATCGTCGCGGCGTTCTGATGCGACGCCTGCGCGGCACCCCAGCCCTTCACGCTTGGCGGCAGCATGCCGGCCTCCCGCAGGCTGCGGGCGACGGTCTCGACGGCAAACTCTGATCGGCCGTCGAGGCGGGCAAGCACGGCCTGCAAGGCGGGGAAGCGCGGCATGGTACGTCCTCTCTCACTGAGAACATACGCAGAACCGGCCTTATTGTTCAAGTCTCAGCGTTCACAATGGCTGAAATGCCGCTCGCTCAAAAAAGGAGTGGGAACGCAAAGCGCGCTTTCGATGGAGACGCCCGGTCCCGGGATCGCGGATCGAATTTCAAAAGCGAGGCCCCCGGGGTTTAATCTCCCAGGTCGACAGCGAGCCACGCATGGCGATCACAGTACCAATCGATTTCGGATGCACTCCGGAACACGGTCGCAGCCTTGCCGCACTCACAGCATCGCCTCGTGTCCTCTGCTGGAGCCATATCCTGACCCGATAGAGATAGCTCTGAAGGTGTAGAGGTAAGGTGTAATGGGTCCTTCATCCTCGCAGGGTCAGACCCTTCAAATTCGCAGGGGCTCAAGCGTGCTCTGCCCTTCAATCTTGCAAGGGTTCGCTCGCCTCGTGCACGCTGCGATCGGCGCTCCGCACGCTTCCCGGGTCGGGCATCGCGCTTCGCCCCGAGGTCGTCGAGGATGGCGTTCACGGGCTCATCGCTGATGCTGTAAGCCGTGGAGCTGCGGCCTTTGCCCTCCACGAACGTGAAGTAGCCGGCATCCGCAATCGCCCTGCGCGCACGCCATGCGCTGCTCTGCGACTTGAAGCCCGGCACCTCATCCGCAAGCGTGTCGTCCGCGATGATAGCCTTGCGGGTCTGTGCATTCGTGGCCTGGAGAATGCGTGCCAGCATCCTGAATTCGCTGGCGCGGAGCCGACTGTCGGCGCAGGCGGCGTTCAGGATGTCGAGCTTCCAACTGGTGAAGCTGCGGGCGTCGTCAGCTTTCGGCTGCTTGCGGTCCTGCATGGTTCGCGGCCTCGGCCGCGGTCGCACGACCCGCCAGCTCTCGAAGCTCCCCGTCGTGGCGGGCTGCGTCTTCGGCGGCGTTCTCAGCCGCTTCGATCGCGCGTTCCAGCAGGCGCACCAGCATGCGCGCCTGCCGCAGGTTCAAGTCAACGTAGGTCCGAAGATCCGGGGCGCCGCTAGTTGGGACGCGAGCACGCACCTCAACGGACGGAAGGCGCCCCACGAGATGAGCCGTCACGATGAACCGGCGCCCTGACATGCCGTCGATGGCAGCCTTGTCGACGACGCGGCGAAGGGTCTTTGTCATGCTGCCCTCTTGCGTTCGGCGAGCGCTCGCTGGGCCGCCTCGACGTCGGCGTAACAGCCCACCGGCTCCCCCTGCGGGCCGTACGCGTAGACGGTGCCCGGTCGGCTCATGATGACCGATCCGAGCTTGTTGCGGCCCTGGAAGACGTCGAGGCGATCACGTTGCGCGGCCATGTCACCGGCCCTCTATCGATATACCCTGATTATGGATCAGAGCGGAATGATAGAGAAGGCTTATGGTTCATTGCTGACGATGGCGAGGACAACGAGGCTGCGCGCCTCAGCGTCCCGGCACATGGCGGCGAGCGCTTCGAGGTACTCGGCCGTGCTGGTGAACTCCTCCAGGCTGCCCAAGAGTGCCTGCACCGCCTCGTCGCCCTTGCGGGCAATGTCGACGAGCTGCGCTTTGTCCTTCCGGACCACGCAAGTCGCGAGTTGGAGCGCCAGCAGCCGGCGCGTCAGGTCTTCGGCCGTGATGTCAGGAAGGTTGAGGCCGTGAAAGCCGACGATCCCCAGCGAGGCCGCACCTTCGCAGGATCCGCATTGTGAGCTTCGGCGGGTCATGCGGTCGCTCCATTGTCAGAAGTTGAGCGACACCGACGAGCTGGACGCCATTCATCCAGGTCCGCGCGATCGTAGCGAACCTGTCGACCGCTCTTAATGAAGACCGGCCCCGTACCAAACACTCTCAGGCGCTCTAGGTAGTTTTTCGTAACCCCTAAGTAGCTAGCAGCCTGAGATGTAGTGAGTAGCTTGTCTCGTTCTATTGTGCTATTCTGAGTTTCGGGCATCAATCGCGCTCCACAAAGCTTGGAGCTTGCTGGTAAGACTGATGCCGGGGAATGAAAAAGCCCACCGTGCACCAAGCCAGCGCAGCAAGCACTGGTTGCCATCGGTGGGCGCGATTGCCCTGTTCCTGAGAGCCAAGCTAAAGCAAATGAAAGGTTCGTCAAGCAGTGCGCCGCGCGTGCCGTATCGGGACGACATCGCCAGATGGCGTGCCTTCGAGAGCTGCGGCAATAGTCGCGCCGATGCGGTCCGACGCACGCTTGACCGGATCTGCGTGCAGATGAGCGTAGCGCTGTGTGGTGCTGGCCTGTGTGTGGCCCAACAGGCGACCGATGATCGGCAGCCCCATGCCTCCGCCTGCGCCCACGCTGGCGAACGAATGCCGCAGGTCATGGAGCCGGAGGCCATCAAGTTCTGCAGCGCGCGTGAAGGCCGCCCAAGGCTTCGCGAGGTCGGCACGGGGCTTCGCCGGATCGTTGCCCGCCACGACGTACGCAGAGGCTCGCGGGAGGCCTTCTATGATCGCCAGGGCGGGCGCGTTGAGCACGACGGCACGCCGGCCGGTTTTCGAAGTCGGCAAGAAGAGCATGCCGCGCTCGAAATCTACATCAGCCCACCTGAGATGCAGGATCTCCCGGAGCCTGCAACCGGTGAAGAGAAGCAAGCGCACGGCTGCCGTCACATGCGGGCTGTAGACCGTGCGCGCGTTCTCATCCGCCGCCCGGTGCTTCGATCGGGCCTTGTTCGGGTCGGCGCTCCAGGCGAGCCCGATCGTTTCCGCCTCGCGAAGGACGGCACCGAGGCGCTGAAGCTCCTCCGTGGTGAGGTAGCGCTCCCGGGCTTCCTCCCCGAACCGCTCCACGTGACGGGTCGGCACCTCGAATGCCCGCGGGAGGATCTGGCGACGGATGGCGAAAGTGTAGATGGATGACAGGGCCGCAAGAACACGGTTGGCCGTGATGCGGTGCCCACCCTCCCCTATGCGGCGGTGCAGCCTGTCGACGTCGGCGAACGTCACCTCCCCCACCTTGCGCGTTCCCAAGGCCGGCGTGATGTGCTTGTCGAGATAGATCCGATAGAGGGCCGCTGTGCCGGACGCGAGCTTTGGTGCCACGGCTTCGGCCAACCATTGCTCCGCTACCGCCGCCAGGGTTGGCGCTTCGCGATCCGCGCGCCGCTTGGCGGCTGGGTCCTCACCGGAGCGAGCCGCCGTCAGCTTCTCTCGTGCGAGCCTGCGGGCTTCTTCCGTTGCAAGCACACCATGGGGACCAAGCGTCAGCCGCTCGTTCCGCGAACCCCGGCCACCTGATCCCGCGCGGTACTCCACGACGTAGCTCTTCGCACCGGAAGGGAAGACGCGCACCGCGAACCCCGGCAATTCCTGATCGTAGACCGTGAAGCGGCTGGCCGCCGGCTTCAGGGCATCGACGGTGCGTTTCGTGAGGCGCGCCGTGGGCATCTCGTCCCTACCTTCCGGTTTCCGCGGGTCGGCACCGGGTCGGCACCGGAAGGAAAATCAGCGGAAACTCTGGAAAGCACGCTAGGGCCGGATTTCGCCGAAAACAACGCTAGCTCAGGCGTTTAGGAAAGCTTGGAAAAACACCGTCAAACTAAAAAATTGAGATTGTGGATCTAGAGGTCCCCCGTTCGAGCCGGGGTGGCGGTACCAGCGATTTCCTGAAGATGGCAGATGGTGAGCGGGGCCAGCGCGCGATCGGCTCCCAGGATGGCACGCGTGGAATGCGATGCGCCGACGCCCTTTCGGATGACTCCCTCAGCGCGCCGAACCTGCCCCAAATCGCACTCTGAATCGGGCTCGCCACGGCCTATTGCTGGCGTGCGACACCGTGAGGGCGGGTTCGGACATGCATGACAGGCAAAAGCCAAGCAGAGAACCCGAGGGCACATCTCCAGCATGTCAGGGCTGCATCTGCCCCTGATGCCATAGCGCGCGAAGCAGTTCGTCCGCCATTGCCGCTCGTCGTCACTGACGCCGTGGCAACGCTCGCGCCTCTCGATCCTGCGCAACGTCGGATCGAGCGGCCGATGCGAGGACGCGATCGGCCTCACCGAGAACCACGGCCGTCGGCAGGCCTTTCATCGCAGCCGGCACGGCTCGGCGCAGATCAACGGCATCTCGAACCACTCGCTCGCGGGGTTGACTAGCTTCATGATCGACTATCGTGAGTTCGATGCCATCGTCGTGGGCTCCGGTGCTTCGGGAGGCTGGGCCGCAAAGGAGCTCACCGAAGGCGGAATGCGCGTGCTCCTCCTGGAAGCAGGCCGCGCCGTCGATCCGGTCAAGGATTTTCCACAACCGGCGAAGGCGGGGCATCACCTCGCGGTCGGCCATCCGCTCGTCGCGCGGTCCAAGGCCGCCCTCCTGGGCGGTCAGTTCGTCCAGGCCCGCTGCATCGCGTTCAGCCATCTCACCCAGCGGTTCTTCGTCAACGATCGCCAGAATCCCTACACGACGCCGCCGGGCAGGCCCTTCAACTGGTACCGGGGACGCCAGCTCGGCGGCAGGCTCTACCTGTGGGGGCGCCTCGTCTTCCGCATGTCGGACGACGACTTCAAGGCCGCGAGCCGAGACGGACACGGCGCCGATTGGCCGATCTCCTACAGCGACCTCGCTCCGCATTACGACACGGTCGAGACGTTTCTCGGCGTCAACGGCACGCTGGAAGACATTGCCGGATTACCGGATGGGAAATACGTCAAGCCGACGACCCTCAACCAGCCCGAGAGAGAATTCCGCGCCCGTGTCGAACAGGCGTTCCCCGGCGCGCACGTCATTCCGACGCGGTATGTCGCCAACAACGCGTCGCGCATTCCGCTCCCCATCCGGGCGGCGCAGGAGACGGGCCTGCTGACGCTCAGGACGGATGCCATCGTCGAGGCTCTCACCATCGACGAGGCGACGGGGCGCGCGACAGGCGTCCGCTACATCGACCGGATCACGGGACAGACGCACGCGGCGCGGGCGCGATTCGTCTTCCTGTGCGCGGGCAGCATCGAAACGCTGCGGATCCTGATGAATTCGCGCTGCCAGCGCCATCCGGGCGGTGTCGGCAACAGCTCCGGGCGGCTCGGCCGGAACTTCATGGATGCGGTCCACATCGCACTGACCGGGCCGCACGAAGACGTGGAGGCCCAGGAGCCCACGGCTCGGACCGACGCCTTCGATTTCGGCAAGATCGGCGGCTTCTATGTGCCTGCCTTCAGGACGACGGAGCCGGTGGCGGGGCCTTACCGACGGGGCTTCGGCATCATGGGCGGCATCGGGCGGGGCTATCCCTTCTGGTATCTCACCGCGCAGGGCGAGATGCTGCCCCGGCCGCAGAACAGGGTGACGCTCGACCCCGCCAAGCGGGACGCCTGGGGCATCCCGGCCGCGCATGTCGACGTCAGCTACTCCGAGAACGAGGAGCGGATGGTCGCGGATGCCCGCGCGACGTTGCAACGCATGGCCACCGTTGCGGGTCTCAAGCCGAAGGCGACGCCGATCGGCAAGCCGCTGCACAATCTCGCCTTCAGGATCATGCGCAGGCGCTTGGTGATGCCATCCGGCGCCAGCATTCCCGGCTCCGCGATCCACGAGGTCGGCGGCGCGCCGATGGGGACGGACCCGAAGACCTCGGTGCTCGATCCCTACAATCGATGCTGGGATGCGGACAACGTCGTCGTCACCGATGGGGCCTGCTTCGTGTCGAGCGGTGCCCAGAACACCACCTTGACCATCATGGCGCTGACGGTGCGGGCCTGCGCCCACGTCCTCAAGATGCATCGCGCTGGCTCGCCGGCCTACGAGCTGAGTTATACCGACGGTCGTTGAAGACGACCTTTGGTTCCGGTCTCGACTTGTCGCCAAGCCTCCGGCTTGGCATCGACACGTCGCGATGGGTCATCGGCCCCGTCGATCCCGGGCTTGCCCGGGATCGAGATCGATGCGTCAGCATCCTGGGGCGGTGGCATGAGGCACGCGCAGCATTCTGCCCACGAGCCTCAGTTTCGATGAACCGAAGCGATCGGAGCCGCGGCCGGCGGGGCCGAACGGCTGACATCGGCGGTGCCGACACCCGAGGCGGCCCGGCCGCCGCGCACCCGACGTGAGCGCGGGCCGGCGGCGCGGCGTGAGCCCGGCCGATCCCGGCGCGCACGGCAGCGTCGCCTCTCGCCACGGCCCGAGTGCATCTCGCCTACGCAGAACGGCGGGAATGGTCCGGAAGCGGAAGGTCTGGGCATGCAAGGCCAAGCTCAGCAGCGCTTTCGCCGCAGACGACACCCTCGACAGAACGTCCTGGCTGAGTTACTGCGCGCCGAGTCTCGGCGAGAACATAATGCGAACGACGCTTTTGAGCAGGGCGGTCCGGCGCGGGCGCGGGTGGCGGACGTGGCGCACCGAGAATGCCAGCGAGATCTTCTTCGGAGCGGCCGCGCCGCTTGGCGGCATGCGCCTGCGCTGGACGGTGCGGGGCCGCATCGGCGTCCTTGATGCCGCCGCCAACCGCAGGCTCGCCCGTCATACGGCCTTCGATCTGATCAACAACACGAACGTCACGGGCGCCCTGCGCGACCCCGGCGACTGCGCCACCCCCCGCCGCAAGGCCGGGTGAGCGCAGCCCGGGGGGCTCGGGCCTCTCGCTCCGTCAGGCCGTACGCGCCGCCGCCTGCTCGGCGGCCACCAGCACGTCGAGCGCACGCCACGGCTTGGGCATGTAGGTCGCGGATCGCGGCAGGTGGTCGATCCGGTCACCGGGGCCGCCGGAGGTCACCACCATCCGGATCCAGGGCCATTTCGTCGCCACCATGCGGGCGAGGTCGACGCCGTCCACGAGGCGCGGCAACTGTACATCGGTGAAGATGAAGGCAACGTCCTCCGCGTGCTCACGCAGATAGGCCAGAGCCTCCTCGCCGCTCTCGGCCTCGACGACCTGCAGATCGGTCTCCTCCAGCACGGCCGCCGCGAGATCGCGCAGCATCCGGTCATCCTCGACCACCAGCGCGGCCATACGTGGAGCGATCGCTTGTCCCATCGGCAGTCCCCCGGTTGCGTGAACGGCCACGGCCATGACCGACACCGCAATTCCAACGGCGCGCCGCGCGAAGTGTTCAAGCGCAGCCATTAACCCAGATCAAGATCATCCGACCACTGGATCGCGCGACGCAAGAAGTTTGAGCGCGACAGGATCGCGCCGACCGAGTCACGCGCGATACGGGGACGCCGTGGCCCACGCACACGTGGATGCAGACTTGGCCGCCTTCAGGGTCCCGGCAACGTCCCGGTCGCAGCGGCCACCGCTTCGGTTCTCCGGATCGCGCCGCCTTGTCGGGGCCGAGCCGATGGCCACGGTGCCCGAAGATGCTCTATGCCCCGGGTCTCGCCCCTCCACCCGACCTTGGCGCCCAGGTGTTGCGTTCATGGAGCTCAAGTGGCTTGAGGATTTCGTCAGCCTGGCGCGGACGGGCAGCTTCTCGCGCTCGGCCGAGGAGCGCCATCTCACCCAGCCCGCCTTCAGCCGCCGCATCAGGGCGCTCGAAGCGTGGCTCGGCGTCTCCCTCGTCGACCGCAGCACCTATCCGACCACGCTGACGCCCGCAGGCCGTGATTTTCGCGAGACGGCCGAGGAGACCGTGCGGATGCTGCACGCCAGCCGGGCCGCCCTGCAGGCGGCCACCCGGCCGAGCCAGCAGACGATCGCCGTTGCGGCGCTCCACACCCTCGCCCTGACGTTCTTTCCGCGCTGGCTGCGCCGGATCGAGGCCCATACGGGCCCGCTCGACAGCCGCCTGCTCCCGGACGACTACCACACCTGCCTGCAGGCGCTGGCCGAGGGCGGCTACGACTTCCTGCTCACCTTCCACCATCCGGGCGTGCCGCTCCCGCTCGACCCCGCGTCGTTTCCGCACCGCGTGGTGGGGGCCGACAGCCTCGTCCCCGTGTGCAGCGCCGCGCTCGGCGCGGAGCGGGCGGCGCTGCCGCTGCTCGGCTACGCGCCGAACTCCTTCCTCGGCCGGGTCGCCGCGCTCGCCCGGCAGGCGCAGGCGGAAGGCTCGCCGGCCGTGACCGCGCACACCAACGAGAACGCCATGGCCGAGGCGCTGAAGTTCATGGTGCTGGAAGGGCACGGGCTGGCATGGCTGCCGCGCAGCCTCGTGGCCCGCGAACTGGCCGCGGGCGAGGTGATCGTCCTGTCCGGGGAGGCGCCCCTCGACATCCGCCTCTACCGCAACGCCGGCCATCGGCGTCCTGCGGTCGCGGCGGTGTGGGAGGCGGCCGGTGCCGTGGCCGCCGAAACTATGCCGACCCGGCATCGGCCAGACTGACACGGCATTGGACCGCGCCGCCGTGGCGCCGCATGGTGCCCCCGCTGCAGGAGGTCGCGATGCTCGGTGTGCTCGGTGGAATGGGTCCAATGGCGACCGTCGACTTCATGGCCAAGGTCGTCCGCCACACGCCCGCCGCCCGCGATCAGGACCACATCCCGATGGTGGTCTGCTCGGACACCCGCATTCCCGACCGCGGCCCCGCCATCCTGGGCGAGGGCGCCGACCCGTTCCCCGCCCTGCGCGAGACCTTGCGCCGGCTCGAAGCGGCAGGCGCGACCTGCATCGCCATCCCCTGCAACACCGCACATTTCTGGCACGCCGCTCTCCAGGCCGAGTCCGGCGTGCCCATCCTGCACATCGTGGATGCGGTCGCGGCCGCGCTCGACCGTGAGCAGGGCGGCGAGATCGGCCTGCTGGCGACCGGCGGCACCCTGGCGGCGGCCATCTATCCTGAGCGTCTGGCCCGGCGCGGCTTCATCTGCCGGACACCCGACGCCGCCGGGCAGGCCGAGGTGATGCGGGGGATCGCGCTGGTGAAGGCCGGAGAACTGGACGAGGCGACGGCGATCCTGCGCAGGCAGGCCGAGGCGTTGGTGGCGGCGGGCTGCGCTCGGGTCGTGATGGCCTGCACCGAGATCCCGGTGGCGCTCGGGCCGGTCGAAGGCCCGCTGCGCGCAGCGCTGGTGGATGCGACCGAGGCGCTGGCCCGCGCGTGCATCCGCACCTGCCGGGCGCAGGCGGATGGTTCGGCCGCGCCGCTCGCTGCGTGACGCGGCGGTCCGCCCCGCGCGCGGACGCCTGTCCTGACGGATCAAGGCTTTTCTGCCGCAACGGCGATGCCGCCGTCGAGCTCGTCGCGGATGACGCCGAGCAGGGCCGTTTTCACATCGTGCCCGCGCGCGGTGAGCGAGAGCCGGTGGCAGCTCTGAACGAGCCCGTTGGTCTCGTCCGGCACGCGCGCTTCCTCGGCCTTGCGGCGCCTCGTCTCGTCGTCGTGGGACGTCGCGACCAGCCCACGATGCTCAAGGTCGACGTCGATGAAGGCGTAGAGCCGCAGATCGGCCGAGGGCCGCTCGTACACGCAGTGGATGCCCTGATGGGGAAGGGTGAAGAGCCGGAGCATCTGCAGCCCGGTCAGGGACTCGATCGCCTCGATGATCGCCTGCCGCTCCTCCGCCGTGAGACGATCGAGGCCGGCCTTCCGCAGCGAGACCGTCAGGCGGCCGCGGTCCTTGAGCACCACCTCGCCCCAGGCCGTCTTCATGCTCTGGATCCGCGCCGTCACCGACATCAGGTCGCGGAAGGACTGATTGACCGCGGGGGCATTCAGGAAGGCCAGGAGGATCAATCCTGCCGGGACAATCACGCGCCAGATCGTGCTGCTTGCAATCGAAACCGCCTTCGCCATGGCTGCCTCCTCGAGCCCGACCCGGTCTACGATGGATGGCACCAGATTGTGTTCAGGGGCATTGATCGTCCGTGCGCCACGGCACGAGAGCAATAGGACGACCATCCTGCGAAATGGCTCAGGTTCCCAGCATGGACAGCACAGCATAGCTGGGCCGAAACCGTTATATCGCCAGGCCGGTTTCGACCGAATGCTCACCCACGTCGCGGCTCAGGGGATCAATTTGTGAGGACGACGTTCGCAGCGCGGGGCCGGCCGCTGGCCGGCGACACGCCACGTCGCCGGAGCCGGGCCATTGTCATCGCCGGTAGCGCCGGACGGCGGCCGGCACCGAGGCGACCGCGGAGGATCCCGACGCCGTGGCGAGACCGGTGCGCTGGCGCTTCTGATAGCGGGCCTCGATCAGGGCGAGGTGCAGGGCGTGGTCGAGTTCGGCCAGCATCATCGAGCGGCTTTCGAGGCGCAGATCCTCGATGCAGCGGATCATGTCGTCGATCGAGGTGATGCTGAGCATGACGCTCCTCCCGCCGCGCTACCATCCCGGTTGCGCCATGATTTCTGGAATTTTGTATACCAGATAGGTCCGAGTCAATCCGGATCCGGCGGCAGGATGGCGGCTCAGTGCGGCGGCTCAGCGCGGCTCGGGCGGGTGAACGGCCTTGGCGCCGTAGCGGCGGGTCCATTCGGCCAGGATGCGCGGGCGGTTCTCCGCCATCCAGGCAAGGTCGTTGCGGATCATCCGCGCCTCGGCGTGAGGCGGGTAGTTCGCCGGCAGGCGCGCGGCGCCCGGATGGGCTACCACCGCGAAGGTCTGCGCGTAGAGCGCGTTCGCTTCCCGCGAGGCGGCCCAGTCGGCCACCCGTTGGGCCAGCGCGCGATGCGGGGAGGAGGCCAGGATCGCGAAGGCTTCGAGTTCCCAGCCCACGCCGTCGGCCGGCACGAGGATGCGGATGGGGGCACCCCGCGCCCGGATCTCCGCCGCGCGCATGTCGTAGGTGAGCCCCACCGCGACGGTCCCGCGGGCGGCCTCCTCGCAGGGCGTGGCCGCCACCGGCAGGTAGGCCGCCACGTTCTCGTGCAGGGCATCCATGAACGCCCAGCCCGCCGCCTCTCCCATCGCCTGCAGCCAGCCCGCCACCAGCAGGTAGCCGGTGCCGGTATAGGCCGGGTTCGGCATCGCGATCCGCCCCTTCAGCGCGGGCCCGAGAAGGTCGCGCCAGAAGACCGGCGGCGACAGCCGCTGGCGCTCGCCGAGGGCGGTGTTGAAGCAGACCACGCCGAGATACGCGTCCATCCCGGTCCAGGCATAGGCGGGGCCGGCATCCCGGAAGGGCGGTCGCAGCGCCTCGGCGCCCGCGGGGCGGTACGGGAGGAGAAGGTCGGCCTTCTTGAAGAGCTGGAGGCTCGTCGCGGCGAGCCCGAGCACCATGTCGGCCCGCGGCTCCCGCCGCTCCTCCAGGACGCGATCGGTGATGATGCCGGTCTGGTCCCAGACCCAGGCGATCTCGACCTCCGGGACGGCCGCCTCGATCGCGGCCTTCACGGGTCCGTGCTGCTCGGGTTCGAGGGCGGTGTAGACGATCAGCCGCGTCCGTTCGGCTGCCGCAGCGGGCGCGGACAGCCATCCGGCCATCAGCGTGAGGACGAGCCCGGTGATCGCGGATCGGTGACGCATCGCAGCCGCAGGCCAAGCGACAGCCACGAGTCGGGGCGGCCGCGGGGCGCACTCTCCCTCAAGATCGCGCGGCGGACCAGCCCCCCGGCGCCGGGCCACGGTCTCCGGCCGGCGCGCTCCAGGCTCACTCGGCGGCGGTCTCGGTCGGGTCCACGAGGCTCTCGACGAGGCCGATCAGCCGGCGCCGGACCTGCGGGCTGCTCACGCGCTGGAACGCACGGACCAACTGGAGATCCTGGCTCGTCCAGAACAGATCCGACGAAATGCCGCTGTTCGGCCGCTCCTCCTCGATCGCGACCTCCTGGCGGGGAGCGCCCTCGTAGAAGAAACCGACCGGTACACCCAACATGTCTGCGATCTGCTGCAGCCTGCTGGCGCTGATGCGGTTGGTCCCCTTCTCGTATTTCTGGATCTGCTGGAACGTGACGCCGAGTGCATCCCCCAGCTTCTCCTGGCTCACGCCGATGAGCAGGCGCCGCACACGCACGCGGTGCCCGACATATCGATCAATCGGATCCGGTGCCTTCTTCAACTTCAGCTCCACTCGCCCGCCGCCGCCGCCGGCCCCCCGGCGCCCACATGGCTAGCAGAATCGAACCTAAGGTCAAAGATACGAAAAACAAATCGCCGAATCTTGCGTAGACGGTCGCTTCCCCAAGGGAGCGCGGAAGTCTCCGGTCGAGAACCCCTTCGGCTCCGACGGGGAGAGAACCTGTCACGCGGCCGTATGGGTCGACCACCGCGGAGATGCCGGTGTTGGCGGAGCGCACGAGGGGCAGCCCTTCCTCAACGGCACGCAGGCGCGCCTGCGCGAAGTGCTGGCGCGGGCCGGGCGTATTGCCGAACCAGCCGTCGTTGGTGAGGTTCAGGATCAGTCCGGGCCTCTCCCCCTCCCCCACCACCTCGTCGGGGAAGATGACCTCGTAGCAGATCGAGGGGGCGACCGGCGGCAGGCCCGGCACCGCGAGTCGCCGCCGCCCCTCCTCCCCGGCCGTGAACCCCCCGGGCACCGCGACGAACTGCGAGAGGCCGAGGGTGCGCAGGATGCGGTCGACCGGGGCCGGCAGGTACTCGCCGAAGGGCACGAGGTGGCGCTTGTCGTAAGGAGCGCCCACGGTGCCGTCCGCGCCGATCACCATCACGGAATTGTAGAAGCGCAGCCGCTCGCCCGGCAGCGGCTCGTCGGCCCTCGCCGCGCCGGTGATGAGATAGCGCCCGGGCCCGAGGGCGGCCGCGATCTGCGCCAGCGCCTTCGGGTCGCGCTGGATCAGGAACGGAAAGGCCGATTCGGGCCAGATCAGGTGGGTGACATCCACGAGCCCGTTCGACTGGGGCGAGGTGGCGCTGTCGCTGAGGCCGAGATAGTGCTGGAGGATGCCGTCGCGGTTGCGCGGGTTGAAGCGGGCGTCCTGCGGCACGGCGGGCTGCACAAGGCGCAGCCGCACGCCCGCCACCTCCGGCATCGGCCCGGCCGGGATGCGCCACGCGCCGAGACCCGCGAGGAGCGCGAGACCGGCCAGCGCGAGGAGCGCGGGCCACCGCCGCTCGCCCGGGCTGCGCCCCGTGGCGAGTGTGGCGGGGGCGGCCGCCATGAGCACGGCCGCGAGCGTCAGGCCGTAGAGCCCGAGCCACGCCGCCCCCTGCATCAGCCACAGCTGCTGGCCGAGGGCCATCCCGAGCGTGTTCCAGGGGAAGCCCGTGAAGAGGTGGCCCCGCAGCCATTCCGAGACGGCGAGCCCCGCGGCGAGCGCGAAGATCCGCCCCCATCCGGGCGACCAGAGCAGCCGGGCGAGCGCGAAGCCGAGGCCGAAGAACAGGCCGAGCACCGCCGGCAGGCCGAGCACACCGAAGGGCATCAGCACCGCGAAGCGGTCGGCCTCGACCAGGAAGGCGGCGCCGAGCCACCACAGGCCGGCCACGCCATAGCCGAAGCCCCAGGCCCAGCCGATCGCGCCGGCCGTCCAGGCGGTGGCGAGGTGACGGCGCCAGCGGCCCGTGCCGCTCGCCGCCCCGTCGAGGAGCCAGACCGCCGCGACGAGGGCGGGCACCAGGGCCGGCAGCAGCCCGAAGGGCGGCATGGCAAGCGCCCCGGCGGCGCCGGCGAGCCACGCCAGCGCGAGGCGCCGCCAGCCGGAGGTCAGGGCCACGCGATGCGCGAGCGCGGCGAGGCGCGCGGGCGGCGCCATGCCGGTTCGGACGGCCTCGCCCGCGGACAGGGCTCCGCCGCGCAATCCGGTCAGGGGCCGGTTCACGCGCCCGCGTCGGCGGGCGTGCCGCTGCCGTTGAGCGTGCGGGGCGGCGGCAGGGCGAGGGGCTCGTCCGGCCCGGCAAGCTTCGCCGGTCCGTGGTGGAGGCGCAGCCGCTTGATCCGGCGCGGATCGGCGTCGAGCACCTCGACCTCGAAGTCGCCCGGCACCGCGATGACCTCGCCGCGCGAGGGCACGCGGCCTGAGATCGTCACCACAAGGCCGCCGATCGTGTCGACATCTTCGGCCAGCTCGCCCACCGCACCCGCGATGTCGAAGCCCGTCGCCTCCGCGACGTCGTCGAGGCTCGCGCGGGCATCCGCCACGTAGATCTCCCCCTCGCCCTCGACCCGCAGCACCCGGTGCCCTTCGGCCACGTCGTGCTCGTCCTCGATGTCGCCGACCACGACCTCGATCAGATCCTCGATCGAGATCAGCCCGTCGGTGCCGCCGTACTCGTCGATGACGAGGGCCATGTGGGTGCGGCTCGCCTGCATGCGCACGAGCAGGTCGATCGCCGGCATGGAGGGCGGCACGAACAGGACCGGGCGCAGGATGCGCGTGGAGGCCAGCGTCGCGTCGAGGTCAACCTCCCCGAGGCTCGGCGTGCGGGCGAGGACCGGGCGGCGGACCCGCCCGTCGTCCTGGATCACCGGCGGCGGCTCGGCGACCGGCTTGGTGACCGGCTTGGCAACCGGCTTGGACGGACGCCCCGGTTCGGCCTCCGCGCGGGCGGCAAGGTGGTCGACGAAGTCGCGGATGTGGACCATGCCGCGGGGATCGTCGAGGGTCTCGCCGTAGACCGGGATGCGCGAGTGCCCGGCCGTACGGAAGACCTTCAGGAGCTCGCCGAGCGAGATGTCGGCGGGCACCGCGACGATGTCGCCGCGCGGCACCATCACGTCGTCGACCCGGACGCGGTGCAGGCTGAGCACGTTCTTGAGCATCGCCCGCTCGACGGGCGAGAAGGCGTGGTCGCCCGACTGCGCCTCGGCGATCGCGTCGCTCAGGTCGTCGCGCTGGGGCTCGCGCGGCTTCAGGTGGAAGATGGTGAGGAGACGGTCATACCACGGTTCGCGCGCCGGACTGTCTTCCTCCGGGGCGGGCTGGGCGGTCGCAGCGGCGCCACGACTTCGATCGTTGCTCATGTCTCTCTAGTCTGGGATTTGCGGCGGTCGCGGTTCATTCCGCGGCTTCGCCGTAGGGGTCCGGCACGCCGAGGCGCCGCAGCGCCGCGACTTCCAGGGCTTCCATCGCCTCAGCCTCAGCCTCGCCGGTCTCATGGTCCTGGCCGAGAAGGTGCAGCGTGCCATGGACCACGAGATGCGCGAGGTGATGCCCGAGGGGCTTCGACTGCTCCGCACTCTCGCGCAGCATTGTGTCATACGCAAGAACGACGTCGCCCAGCGGGCGCACGCTCCCGCCATGGGGGTGGGGCGCGGGGAAGGACAGCACGTTGGTGGGCTTGTCCTGGCCCCGCCATGTGCGGTTGAGCTCCCGCACGGCCTCGTCGTCGGTCAGCACCACGCTCACCTCCACCGGACCTCCGGGCGGGAGCTGCGCCAGCGCCGCCGCGACCGCGCGGCGCACGGCCGCGTCGAGATCCGGCACCGCGTCCTCCCAGCGCTCGTCCTCCACGACGACGTCGATCTCGTCCTCGGCGCTCATCGGCGCCTCACGGCAGCGGCCCGCGCCGCGGCGCGGGCCGGGCGTCGGGGCGCTCGCGGGTCTCCTGCGCATCCGCCTCGTAGGCGGTGACGATCCGGCGCACGAGGTCGTGGCGCACCACATCCACGTCCCGGAAGGTGACGCGGCCGATGCCCTCGACCCCGTCGAGGATGCGCACCGCCTCGACGAGGCCGGACTTCTGGCCCGGCAGCAGGTCGATCTGGCTCGGGTCGCCGGTGACGATCATGCGCGAGTTCTCACCGAGGCGGGTGAGGAACATCTTCATCTGCATGGAGGTGGTGTTCTGCGCCTCGTCGAGGAGCACCACCGCGTTGGTGAGGGTCCGCCCGCGCATGAAGGCGAGCGGCGCGATCTCGATCATGCCGGTCTGCAGGCCCCGGTCGACGTGGCGCGCCTCCATGAAGTCGTAGAGCGCGTCGTAGATCGGGCGCAGGTAGGGGTCGACCTTCTCGCGCATGTCGCCTGGCAGGAAACCGAGGCGCTCGCCGGCCTCGACGGCCGGGCGCGACAGGATCAGGCGCTCCGCATGGCCCTGCTCCAGGAGCGAGACCGCGTGGCCGACCGCGAGCCAGGTCTTGCCAGTGCCGGCCGGTCCTTCGGCGAAGACGAGTTCGTTGGCGCGCAGGGCCTTGATGTAGGCGTCCTGCGCGGCGTTGCGGGCGCGCACGGCCCCGCGCCGGCGAGTGGCGATCTGCTCGAACTGGGCGCGCTCGCCGTTCGCGGGCGCCTCGGCGGCCGGGAACAGGTTGCCCTGCAGCGAGGCCTCCTGGATGACGCCGTCGACGTCGCCGACGGTGAGGGGCGTGCCGCCCCCGTCGCGCACCCGCGCGTAGAGCATTTCGAGGACGAGGCGGGCGCGCTCGGTGACCTCGGGCGTGCCCTTCACCACTACGTGGTTGCCCAGCGCGGTGGCGACCACGCCGAGGCGCCGCTCCAGGTGGGCGACATTCTGGTCGTACTGGCCGAAGACGAGGCTCGCCAAGCGGTTGTCGTCGAAGGTGAGGGCGATCTCGGCCGTCTCGCTGAGGCCGTCCACGGGACGCGCGGCGGTCTCCCGCCCCCGTCCGCCGCGTCCGCCCGATGACTCTCCCGGTCGCAAGCCCGCCATCCCTACGCTGCGGCGGCCGAAGCCGCCTCCGTCCGCTCGCCGAACAGGCTGTACGTGCCGAGCCGGGTGATGCGCACCGGCACGACGCGCCCGATTAGGTCGGGGCCCGCCTCAATCTGCACCGCCTGGAGATAGGGCGACTTGCCGGCGACCTGGCCCGGATGCCGCCCGGCCTTCTCGATCAGCACGTCCACGACTCGCCCGACGGTGTCGCGGTTGAACGCGCGGGCCTGGGCGTCGAGGAGCGCCTGCAGCTCCGCCAGCCGGTCGCGCTTGACCGCCTCCGGCACCGCGTCCGGGCTCTCGGCCGCCGGGGTGCCGGGCCGCGGGCTGTACTTGAACGAGAACGCGCCGGCGAATCCGATCTCCTCCACGAGCCGCATCGTCGCGGCGTGGTCGGCATCGGTCTCGCCGGGGAAGCCGACGATGAAATCGGAGGAGAGCGCGATGTCGGGCCGCGCCTGACGGATCCGGTCGATCAGGCGCCGGTAGGTGTCGGCATCGTGGCGGCGGTTCATCGCCGCGAGGATGCGGTCCGAGCCCGACTGCACCGGCAGGTGCAGGTAGGGCATCAGGGCGGCGCAGTCGCGGTGGGCGGCGATCAGGTCGTCGTCCATGTCGCGCGGATGGCTGGTGGTGTAGCGCAGCCGGGCCAGCCCTGGCACCTCGGCGAGCCGGCGCACGAGGCGGCCGAGCGTCCACGCGCCGCCCTCCGGCCCCTCGCCGTGATAGGCGTTGACGTTCTGGCCGATGAGCGTGAGTTCGCGCGCCCCGCCGGCGGCCAGCCGCTCGGCCTCGGCCAGCACCTTGGCCACCGGCCGGGAGACCTCGGCGCCGCGGGTGTAGGGCACGACGCAGAAGGCGCAGAACTTGTCGCAGCCCTCCTGCACGGTGAGGAAGGCGGAGGCGCCCGCGACCCGGCGCGGCGGCAGGTGATCGAACTTGTCGTCGAGGGGGAACTCGGTGTCGACGACCTTGCCGGCCTTCGCGCGCCGCAACAGGTCGGGCAGGCGGTGGTAGCTCTGGGGGCCGACCACCACGTCGACGGCCGGCGCGCGGTGGATGATCTCGTGCCCCTCGGCCTGGGCCACGCAGCCCGCGACCACGATGGTGGTCTCGCGCCCGGCCTGCAGGCGCTCACCCTTGAG
This sequence comes from Methylobacterium isbiliense, assembly GCF_022179325.1. Lineage (GTDB taxonomy): Bacteria > Pseudomonadota > Alphaproteobacteria > Rhizobiales > Beijerinckiaceae > Methylobacterium > Methylobacterium isbiliense. The sequence continues at coordinate 111,075 of NZ_BPQQ01000016.1, forward strand.
GTCGCGCACGCGGCCGAGTTCGGAATACACCTTCTCGACCGCCTTCTCGCGGATGTGACAGGTGTTGAGGACGACGACGTCCGCCTCCTCGATGGCCGCCGTCTCGGCGAAGCCCTCGCGGCCAAGCAGGTCGACCATCCGGGCCGCGTCGTAGACGTTCATCTGGCAGCCGTAGGATTTGACGAACGCTTTCTTCAACGAACCGGCCTTCTTGCGCGGGAGACGGACCTGCCGCCCTGCCGTCATTTAAGCGGTCGGGGCGGGAATGAGAATAGGCGGGCTGGCGGCCGTCTCCGGCGGCGCCGGGCGGTCGGCCTGGGGGATGCGCCCGGTCACCGCCGCCTGGAGGCTGCGGCGCACCGCGGCCTCCGCGAGCGCGGTGGCGGCCTTGCGGTCCATGCCGTCCGCGAAGGTGACGGGCTCGCCCCAGACGATCTCGGCGTCGATCGGCCCCCGCTCTAGGAACAGCGCGAGGTGCGGGGCCAGCTCCATGTCGCCGTACCACGCGACCTCGGGACGCTCTTTGCGGGTGAGCGGCATCCCGTGGCGGCCCGTATAGGCGATGCAGAGCGGCTGCAGGCGCACCCGTTCCAGCCCGCCCACCGTCAGGGCCGCCCGGGCGGCCCCGACGAGCGAGGTGCGGAAGGGCAGGAGCCGGTTGCCGTCCCCAGTCGTGCCCTCGGCGAACAGCACCACCACCTCGCCCGCCGAGAGGCGCCGGCTGAGTTCGGTGTTCACCACCGCCGTGTGGCGCTTGCGGGCGCGGTCGATGAAGACGGTGCGCTGGAGCTTCGCCATCACGCCGATCACCGGCCAGCCCGCGATCTCTGACTTCGCCACGAAAGAGAGCGGGCGCAGCGAGCCCAGCACCGGGATGTCGAGCCAGGAGATGTGGTTGGCGAGCACCAGGGCCGCCTCGCCGCCGGAGGGCGGCGTGCCCGTCACCCGCACCCGGACCTGGAACAGGCGCAGGAAGAGCCGGTGCATCAGCATCGGCGCCACGCCGGCGAACCGCCCCCCGGCCACCGCCATGCTCAGGCGGTGCGGCCCGATCAGCAGCGCCAGGGCGGTGAGGTAGACGAGGAGGCGCAGGCCGGTCTTGGCGTGGCGCGCGAGCAGGGCGGGTGCGATCACGCGAGGGAGACCTGCATGGTCAGGGCGCCGGCCCGGCTACCGTCGGGCCGCGCGTAGTAGCCGGCCCGCCGGCCGGTCTCGACGAAGCCGAGGCGGCGATAGAGGGCGAGCGCCGGGCCGTTGGCGTCGTCGACTTCGAGATGGACGGTGCGCACCCCCGCATCGGCGAGCGCGCGCAGGTGGGTGGCGAGCAGCGTGCGGCTGAGGCCGGCACCGCGGCAGGCCGGCCCGAGCACCACCGTCAGGATCTCGGCCTCGTCGAGCACCCGGCGCGAGAGCACGAAGCCGACGAGACCCGTGCCCCGCATCAGCGCGTGCGCGAGGTGGCCGCGCTCGCACAGCATCCGCTCGAACTCGTCGGCCTCCCAGGGGCGCGCGAAGCCGGTTGCGTGCAGGGCCGCGAGGTCGGCGGCGCGCTCGGCGGAGAGCAGCGGCTCCACGTGGGGTGTGGCCGGAGTGCGGAAGGGCATCCACATCGGAGCCGCCTCGCCGGTCAGCGCCGGGGCAGGCGCGCGTGGTCCTGCGGCTGCGCGTCCGGGCCGCGCAGGTACAGGGGCCGCGGCAGGGCATGGTCGGGATCGGCCACGAGGCCGAGCGAGGCCACCCAGGCGATCTCCGGCGCGGTGTGCCCCTCGGGCACCACCGCGCGGCCGCCCGCGGCATTCACGGCCGCCGCCACCGCGGGCGCCCCGGAGCCGGCGAGCGCCGCCGGGCCGGCCCCGACATGCTGCACCGCCTCGGCGAGCGGGATCAGGGCGGGCGGGACGACGATGCCGCCGTCCGGGCTGAGCGCCTGGAAGTAGACGTGGCCGTGCCGGGCGTCGATCGCGGCGCCGAGGAGGTAGCCCTGTCCGAGGAAATCCTCCGCCGAGGCGAGGAGAGGGGCGAGCAGCGCCGAGAGGGTGGTGACGCCGACCACCGGGACGCCGGCGGCGAGCCCGACGGCGCGCGCCGCCGCGAGGCCGACCCGCAGGCCGGTATAGCTGCCCGGCCCCACCGTGACGGCGACGCGGTCGATGGCGGAGAAGCCGCCCTCCACCCGGGCCACGACCCGCTCCACCAGGGGCAGCAGCGCCTCCGCATGGCCGCGCTGCAGCGCGAGACTCTCCTGCGCCAGCGGCTCGGCCGCCTCGTCGGAGGAGATGCAGGCCGCGCAGGATTCGAGCGCCGTGTCGATGGCCAGGATACGCAAGGATCGTCGACTCCGCCCGCCGCACTGACGCGGCCGCGCCTGATCCGCGCGTCCGCCGCCGTCATCATAGCGCAGCGCGGCCGTTTCGTCAGCGCGGCGCCGGCGCCGGCACCGCGCCCGCGGGCGGCCTCAGACCGCCTGGACCTCGCGCACCTCCGGCAGGAAGTGGCGGAAGAGGTTCTGCACGCCCTGGCGCAGCGTCGCGGTGGAGGACGGGCAGCCGGAGCAGGCCCCCTTCATCTCCAGGTACACGACGCCCTCGCGGTAGCCGCGGAAGGTGATGTCGCCACCGTCGCCCGCGACGGCCGGACGCACGCGGGTCTCCAGCAGGTCCTTGATGGTCGCCACCGTGTCGGCGTCGCCCTCCTCGAAGAACTCCTCGGCGTCGCCCTCGGGGGCGGCCCCCTCGGCGAGCACCGGCGCGCCGGACATGAAGTGCTCCATGATGGCGCCGAGCACCGCGGGCTTCACCTGCGGCCATTCCGAGCCGTCGTCGGCCTTCGTCACCGAGATGAAGTCGTGGCCGAAATAGACGCCCGACACGCCCGGCACGTCGAACAGCGCCGCGGCCAGCGGCGAGCGGGCCGCCCCGTCGCGGCTGCGGGCCTCGAAGGTGCCCTCGGGCAGGACCACCTTGCCGGGAAGGAACTTCAGGGTGGCGGGATTCGGGGTGGCTTCGGTCTGGATGAACATCGGCAATCCTTCGGGGTTCTCTGCGCCGGTTCAAGGCCGGCCGGGAACGGCGCGTCGCGCCCTGCGAGATGTGGACCCGCCGCGGCAAAACCGCAACGGCGCTGCGCCGGCCGCCCCGCGCTCAGCCGGCAAGCGCCGAGATCTCCGCCTCGCTCAAGGCCCCCGGCACGATCACGACCGGCACCGGGAAGGTGCCGGCCGCCCGCCCGGCGATGGAGGAGACCAGCGGGCCGGGCCCCTCCGTGCCGGCGGCGGCCGCGAGCACGAGGAAGCCGATATCCTCGTCGTCGCGAATCAGCCGCAGGATCTCGTCGGCCCGTTCGCCTGTGCGCACCACGATCTCGGGATCGACCCCGGCCGCCTGCCGGGCCGCCGCCGCGAGCTGCTCCAGCCGCTCGCGCACCTCGGCCTCGGCCTCCGCCCGCATCGCCTCGCCCACGCCGAGCCATTCGAGGGTCTCGGGCGGCTCGGCGACCGCGAGCATCACCACGCGGGCAGTCAGGCGGGCGGCGCGGCGGACCGCGAAATGCACCGCGCGGTCGCATTCGGGCGTCTCGTCGACCAGCACCATGAACTTGAGCCGGTGCCCCGGCTCGAAGGACCGGCGCCGCTTCATCTCGGTCATGACAGGACGGGCTCCGCCGGCCGCGATGCTGCCCGACGCACCCCCCGGCCGGCAAGGCCCACCGAACCGCCACCCGGGCATCGACAAGTCACGGCCCATCCTGTAGAGACCCGGCCAACTCACAACAGGACGCCGAAATCCTGTGCCGGGCCGCATCCCGCGGCGAGGCGCGACGGCCGGAGCACGACCATGAACATCATCCAGCAGCTCGAGCAGGAGCAGATCGCCGCGCTCAACAAGACCATCCCGGACTTCGAGCCCGGCGACACGGTCGTGGTGAACGTGAAGGTGAAGGAAGGCGAGCGCACCCGCGTGCAGGCCTACGAGGGCGTCTGCATCGCCCGCGCCGGCAGCGGCCTCAACGAGAACTTCACCGTCCGCAAGATCTCGTACGGCGAGGGCGTCGAGCGCGTCTTCCCGATCTATTCGCCGCTGGTGGATTCCATCAAGGTGACCCGCCGCGGCAAGGTCCGCCGGGCCAAGCTCTATTACCTGCGCGACCGCCGCGGCAAGTCGGCCCGCATCGCCGAGCGCGCCGAGCGCGGGGGCGACAAGTCCAAGGCCACCCCGGCCGCCGCTGAGTAAGGCTTTTTCGGAGCGCCGAGGCGGCGCTCCCCTCCTCCCGGGCGGCGTGCCGCGACGGCGCGAAGCGGCCCGGGATCCTGCCACGCATCAAAGCCGCGAACCGGCTCCGTCCGTCAGCCTCGTCGCTGAACCCGGAGACCTCGCGGCTTCTGTCGTTGAGGGCCGAATCGTCCGTCGACGCGCGTCCGGGACGGGGCGTCAGTCGAGCCCCAGGCCCCGCCGCAGCCACCACGCGTAATGCTCGGTGAGGGACACGAGCCGGCGTCGCTCGGAGGCCGGGTCGTACCATGCGCCCCCGGAACTCGCCGGATTGGCCGAGAGCTGGGGATGGCGCGCCAGGACCTCGCCGCGCCGCCCGACCACCAGGGCCTCGCCGTCGAGGTAATCGGAGTTCATGGCGCCGCCGCGGCCGAATCGGCTCTCGCTGCCCGCATAGGCGTTGAGCGAGACCCCGGTCACGCGCACCACCAGGGCCGGCCCCGGGCCGCCGACGCGGCCCGCGAAGGTGCGTGCCAGCGCCGCCTGGAGGTCGTCCTGCACCGCCGTCGCGAAGGGGCCGAGCCCGCGGGCGCGCAGAGGCCCGACATCCACCCGGATGGCCGAGAAGCGGGTGTCGGGCGGAAGCGGATCGGCGCCCGCCGCGGTCGCGGCGAGCCCGAGCCAGGCGGCCGCGAGGAGGCGGCGCAGCGGGAAGGCGCACATGCCGCCGCGCTCAGGTCGCGAAACGGATGCCGACGATCTCGTAGGACTTGCCGCCGCCCGGCGTCGAGACCTCGACCGTGTCGCCGACGCCCTTGCCGATCAGCGCGCGCGCCACCGGCGAGGTGATCGACACGCGACCGGAGCGCACGTCCGCCTCCGGCTCGCCGACGATCTGGTAGGTCTTCTCCTCCTCGGTGTCCTCGTCGACGAGCTGCACCGTGGCGCCGAACTTGACCTTGTTGCCCGAGAGCTTGGTGACGTCGATGATCTCGGCGCGGGAGATCAGGCTCTCCAGTTCGAGCACGCGGCCCTCGTTGAGCGACTGGGCCTCCTTGGCGGCGTGGTACTCGGCATTCTCCGAGAGGTCGCCGAGCGCGCGCGCTTCCGAGATCGCCTGGATGATCCGCGGGCGCTCCACCTGCTGGCGATGCTTCAGCTCTTCCTCCAGAGCCGCAAATCCCCGGATCGTGATCGGAACCTTGTCCATCGTTCTCGTCTCACACCACAAGCAATCGGCCCGACGAGACGCGTCGCCGCGTCCCGAACGGGCCTGTCCCAATACCACTCGCGCAGGCGCGAGAACTTCGGCGCGCGGCCCGCGCCTCAGGCCGCGAAGTATTCCTGCAGGGCGCGCACCTGGAGATCATCCCCGAGATACGCCGTGATGCCCTCCGCAGCCGCCATCGCACCCGCGAGAGTGGTGTAGTACGGGACTTTATGCAAGAGGGCCGCCCGGCGCAGCGAGCGCGAGTCCGACAGCGCCCCGGCCCCCTCGGTGGTGTTGAAGACGAGGTGGATCTCGCCGTTCTTGATCGCGTCCACGACGTGCGGGCGGCCTTCCAGCACCTTGTTGATGCGGGTCGCCGCCACGCCGTTCTCGGCGAGGAAGACCTGCGTGCCGCTGGTCGCCAGGATCGTGAAGCCGATATCGGCGAGCATGCGCACCGCCGGCAGGATGCGGGCCTTGTCGGCGTCGCGCACCGAGACGAACAGCGTGCCCTCGCGCGGGACCTGCGTCCCAGAGCCGAGCTGGCTCTTGGCGAAGGCGACGCCGAAGCTGCGGTCGAGCCCGATCACCTCGCCGGTGGAGCGCATCTCGGGCCCGAGCAGCACGTCGACGCCGGGGAAGCGCGCGAAGGGGAACACCGCCTCCTTCACGGCGATGTGCGGCAGGGCCTTCTGCGTGAGCCCGAAGCTCGCCAGCGTCTCGCCCGCCATCACCCGGGCGGCGATCTTGGCGATCGGCTCGCCGATGACCTTGGCGACGAAGGGCACGGTGCGCGAGGCGCGCGGGTTGACCTCAAGCACGTAGATCTCGCCGTCCTTGATCGCGTACTGGACGTTCATCAGCCCGCCGACGTTGAGCGCGAGCGCGAGGTCGCGGGTCTGGCGCTCCAGTTCGGCGATCGTCTCCGGCGAGAGCGAGCGCGGCGGCAGCGAGCAGGCGGAATCGCCCGAGTGGATGCCCGCCTCCTCGATGTGCTCCATGATGCCGGCGATGAACACGTCCTTGCCGTCGGCCACCGCATCGACGTCGACCTCGGTCGCGTCGGAGAGGTAGCGGTCGAACAGGAGCGGGTTCTTGCCCAGCACCGTGTTGATCTGCCCGGTCTTGTCGTTGGGGTAGCGCGCCTTGACGTCCGAGGGAATCAGGCTCGGCAGCGTGTCAAGCAGGTAGTCGGCGAACTGCGTCTCGTCGCGGATGATCGCCATGGCCCGCCCGCCGAGCACGTAGGAGGGGCGCACCACGAAGGGCAGGCCGAGATCGGCGGCGACGAGGCGGCTCTGCTCCACCGAGAAGGCAATGCCGTTCTTCGGCTGCTTCAGGTGCAGCTTGTCGAGGAGGCGCTTGAACTGGTCGCGGTCCTCCGCGAGGTCGATGGCGTCCGGCGAGGTGCCGAGGATCGGGACCCCCGCCTCCTCCAGGGCGCGCGCGAGCTTCAGCGGCGTCTGCCCGCCGAACTGCACGATGACCCCGTGCAGCGTGCCCGCCTGCCGCTCGGTCTCGATGATCTCCAGCACGTCCTCGGCGGTCAGCGGCTCGAAATAGAGCCGGTCCGAGGTGTCGTAGTCGGTCGAGACCGTCTCCGGGTTGCAGTTGACCATGATCGTCTCGAACCCGGCGTCCGAGAGCGCGAAACAGGCATGGCAGCAGCAATAATCGAACTCGATGCCCTGCCCGATCCGGTTCGGGCCGCCGCCGAGGATCACCACCTTCTTGGCCGAGGAGGGCTGCGCCTCGTCCACCACCGAGCCGGCGAAGGGCGCGACGTAGGTCGAGTACATGTAGGCGGTCGGGGAGGCGAACTCGGCCGCGCAGGTGTCGATGCGCTTGAAGACAGGGCGCACCTGGAGCGCGCGCCGCGCCGCACGCACCGCCGCCTCGTCGGTCTTGGCCAGCACCGCGAGCCGCGCGTCGGAGAAGCCGGCCGCCTTGAGCTGGCGGAAGGCGCCGGCCGTCTTCGGCAGGCCGAAGCGCTTCACCTTGGTCTCGAGGTCCACGATCGCCTGGAGCTGCTCCAGGAACCAGGGATCGATGCGGCAGGAGGCGTGGACCTCCGCGTGGCTGACGCCGAGCCGCAGGGCCTGCGCCACCTTGAGCAGCCGGTCCGGGGTCGGCGTGCCGAGCGCCGCCTTGATGGCGTTGCGGTCGTCGCCCTTGCCGAGCCCCTCGATCTCGATGTCGTCGAGCCCGGTGAGTCCCGTCTCCAGCGAGCGCAGCGCCTTCTGCAGCGATTCCGCGAAGCAGCGGCCGATCGCCATCGCCTCGCCCACCGACTTCATCGCGGTGGTGAGCGTCGGCTCGGCGCCCGGGAACTTTTCGAAGGCGAAGCGGGGGATCTTGGTGACGACGTAGTCGATCGTCGGCTCGAACGAGGCGGGCGTGGCGCCGCCCGTGATGTCGTTGGCGATCTCGTCGAGCGTGTAGCCCACCGCGAGCTTGGCCGCGACCTTGGCGATCGGAAAGCCGGTGGCCTTGGAGGCGAGCGCCGAGGAGCGCGACACGCGCGGGTTCATCTCGATCACGACCATGCGGCCGGTCTTCGGGTCGATGGCGAACTGCACGTTCGAGCCGCCGGTCTCGACGCCGATCTCGCGCAGCACCGCGATCGAGGCGTCGCGCATCACCTGGTACTCTTTGTCGGTGAGCGTCAGCGCGGGCGCGACCGTGATGGAATCGCCGGTGTGGACGCCCATCGGGTCGATGTTCTCGATGGAGCAGATGATGATGCAGTTGTCCGCGCGGTCGCGGACCACCTCCATCTCGTACTCCTTCCAGCCGAGCACCGATTCCTCGATCAGCACCTCGTTGGTCGGCGAGGCGTCGATGCCGCGCTCGACGATATCGAGGAATTCCTCGCGGTTGTAGGCGATGCCGCCGCCGGTGCCGCCGAGCGTGAAGGAGGGCCGGATGATCGCCGGCAGGCCGATCTCGGCGAGCGCGATCAGCGCCTGGCCGAGCGCGTGCTCGCCATAGCGCTTGCGCCTCTCCGCCTCGCCCGCGGCCCACTTCTTGTCGAAGGCGGCGAGCGCGCCCTTGCGCGCCTCGGGATCCGGGGTGGCGCCCTCGATCCGCGCCACCTCGGCGAGGTATCTGTCCCGGTCGGCCTTCTTCGCCGCCGAGGCGTTGGCGAGCGCCGAGCGCGGCGTCTCCAGGCCGATCTTCGTCATCGCGTCGCGGAAGAGCGAGCGGTCCTCCGCCTTGTCGATCGCCTCGGCGGTGGCGCCGATCATCTGCACGCCGTAGCGGTCGAGCACGCCCATGCGCTTGAGCGACAGGGCGCAGTTGAGCGCCGTCTGGCCACCCATCGTGGGCAGGAGCGCGTCGGGGCGCTCCTTCTCGATGATCTTGGCGACGATCTCGGGCGTGATCGGCTCGACGTAGGTCGCGTCCGCCAGCTCCGGATCGGTCATGATCGTGGCCGGGTTGGAATTGACCAGGATGATCCGGTAGCCTTCGGCCTTCAGCGCCTTGCAGGCCTGCGTGCCGGAATAATCGAACTCGCAAGCCTGCCCGATGACGATCGGACCCGCGCCGATGATGAGGATGGAGGAGAGATCGGTGCGCTTGGGCATCGGACGCGTCAGACTCTTGCGGCGCGCATCCGGCCTTCACCGCGCCGGGCGGCCCGGGGACGGGCGCGGGCGGGGCAGGCCGGGCGCGGGGGGATGGTCGTGCGGCGCCTTTAACACGCCCCCCGAGATGAATGAAAGGCCGCGCGACCATCGCGCGGATCAGGCTTGACGGCAGCGCGCGACTGGACCCTCGTCACCGGCGCATCGAGCGGGATCGGCGCGGACCTCGCCCGGGCCTTCGCCGCCCGCGGCCACGCGCTGGTGCTCACCGCCCGCCGGGCGGACCGCCTGGAGGCCCTGGCTGAGAGCTTGCGCGCGCAGGTGCCGGTCGCCGTCCTGCCGGCCGACCTCGCCGATCCGGCCGCGCCGGGCCATCTCCTGGCCGCACTCGCCGAGCGCGGCATCGCGCTCCACACCCTCGTCAACAATGCGGGCTTCGGCCTGCGCGGGCGCTTCACGGCCCAGCCCTGCGCCGAGATCGCCGAAATGGTGGCCGTCAACGTCGCGGCCCCCACCGCGCTCGCCCGCCTCGTCCTGCCCGACCTGATCGCGCGCGGGCGCGGCGGCATCCTCAACGTCGCCTCGGTGGTGGGCTACCTGCCCGGACCCAACATGGCCGCCTACTACGCCACCAAGGCCTACCTGCTCTCGCTCTCGGAGGCGCTGTACGAGGAGGCGCGGCCCCACGGCGTCACGGTGACGGCGCTGTGCCCGGGGGCGACCGCCACCGAGTTCTCGCAGCGGGCCGACCGGCATGGCGCGAAGCGCTTCGAGGGCACCGTCATGAGCGCGCAGGCCGTCGCGCAGGCGGGCCTCGCCGGCTACCTGCGGGGCGACGCGGTGGTGGTGCCGGGCGCGGCGAATCGTCTGGCGGTGCTGGGGGCGCGGCTCGCCCCCCGCTGGCTCAGCCGCAAGGCCGCCGCCCGCCTGCAGGAATGAGCCGGGGTCATCTTCGGTTCAGTCCCATGCGCTAGACAGGGAGCAGGGTGGGGAAGGCCCGCGGCGTCGGATGGATCAGGGCGTGACGGATCGGACGATCGGACTTGCGGCCCGGAGCAGGCATCCCCTCGTGGCGCTGGCCGGGCAATTCACGGCCTATCTCGGCGTCGGCCTCGTGGCGATGGTGGCCCATTACGGCACGCTGGTCGCGCTGGTGGAGGTCGGCCGCCTCGACCCGGTCGCGGCCTCGGTGATCGGCTACGCCTGCGGCGGCGTCGTGTCCTACACGCTCAACCGCCGCCACACCTTCGCCAGCGACCGCCCGCACGCGCAGGCCGTGTGGCGCTTTGCCCTGGTGGCCGGGCTCGGCCTCGTTCTGACCGGCCTGCTGATGGCCCTGCTGACGCGCGGGCTCGGGCTGCCCTACCTCGCCGCCCAGGTGCTCACCACCGGGATCGTGCTGTTCTGGAACTTTTCCGGCAACCGGATCTGGACCTTCGCGGTGCGCCGGTAGGACGCGTCGCGAAGGTCCCCTCTCCCACACGGAAGAGGGGATTCGGCGCTGCATCCTTCGGCCCGCCCGGCGCGACGGGCCCCGGGCCATTGCAGGGCCGGCAGCCTCAGCGCGGCCGGCCGATGATGGCAGGCGGCGGGGGCGTCGGCGCCATCGTCTCGCTGCGGCGGATCTCGCCGCGGATCTGGTTGGTGTCGAACCGGTTCTGCTGCTGGATGCTGCGCATCTGGTTCTGTTGCGTCATCGTGTCGTTGAGGCGGTCGACCCGGCGCTCGGCGCGGGTCTGGGCCAGGGCCGGTCCGGCCGCCAGGAGGGCCGCCAGGATCAGGAACGGTCGGGCACGCATGGGAACTCCGTCTCGGACTCGCTAGCCGTGATGAGATGGGGACGCGCCGGGAAGCCGGAAGGTTCCGCTTCGCCCGCACCGCCGCGTTGCACGATCGCGCGAGGGCCAACCCTCGACGCCGTTCGCGTTTTGGTCCAGTGAAGACCGCATGAGTCGCGATGCCGCCGGGGCCGAGGCGCCCTCCTCCACCTCCATCGCCGCCCGTGCCCGCGCCGCCGTGGTGCCGCAGGCCGCCGGCTATCTCGACGGGCTCAACCCCGAGCAGCGCCGGGCCGTCGAGGCCACGGAGGGGCCGGTGCTGGTGCTCGCCGGGGCCGGGACCGGCAAGACCCGGGTGCTCACCACCCGCATCGCCCATCTCATCGCCATCGGCCGCGCCCGCCCCTTCGACATCCTGGCCGTGACCTTCACCAACAAGGCCGCGCGCGAGATGAAGGAGCGCATCGGCGCCCTGATCGGCCCGGCCGGCGAGGGCATGCCCTGGCTCGGCACCTTCCACGCCATCGGCACCAAGATCCTGCGCCGCCATGCCGAGCTGGTGGGGCTCAGATCCGACTTCACGATCCTGGGCACCGACGACCAGCTGCGCCTGCTCAAGCAGGTGATCGAGGCGGCCAACATCGACGAGAAGCGCTGGCCGGCCCGGGGTCTCGCCCAGGCGATCGACGGCTGGAAGAACCGCGGGCTCGCGCCCGAGCAGGTGCCGGCCGGCGAGGCCGGAGCTTTCGGCTTCGGCAAGGGCGGGCCGCTCTACGCCGCCTACCAGGAGCGGCTGCGCACCCTCAACGCGGTGGATTTCGGCGACCTGCTGCTCCTGTGCCTGAAGCTGTGGCGCGACCATCCGGACGTGCTGGCGAGCTACCAGGACCGCTTCCGCTACATCCTGGTGGACGAGTACCAGGACACCAACGTCGCCCAGTACCTCTGGCTGCGGCTGCTGGCGCAGGGGCGGCGCAACGTCTGCTGCGTGGGCGACGACGACCAGTCGATCTACGGCTGGCGCGGCGCCGAGGTCGACAACATCCTGCGCTTCGAGCACGACTTCCCGGGCGCCGTGGTGGTGCGGCTGGAGCGCAACTACCGCTCCACGGGCCACATCCTGGCCGCCGCCTCGACCCTGATCGCCCGCAACGAGGGCCGGCTCGGCAAGACCCTGCACACCGAGGCTGCGGCGGGCGAGCGCGTCACCGTGATGGGCGCGTGGGATTCGGAGGAGGAGGCGCGCCTGCTCTGCGAATCGATCGAGAGCATGCAGGCCAGGGGCGAGCCGCTGTCGCAGGTCGCCGTGCTGGTCCGCATCTCGGCCCAGATGCGCGAGATCGAGGACCGCCTGGTGCAGCTCGGCCTGCCCTACCGGGTGATCGGCGGCCCGCGCTTCTACGAGCGGGCCGAGATCCGCGACGCCCTGGCCTATCTGCGGCTGACCGCCAACCCGGCCGACGACCTCGCCTTCGAGCGCATCATCAACACGCCCAAGCGCGGCCTGGGGGACGCCACGCTCCAGGCCCTGCACGGGCATGCGCGCCGCCAGTCGGTGCCGCTGCTCCAGGCCGCCCGCCTCATCGTCGAGACCGAGGAGCTGAAGCCCAAGCCCCGCTCGACCCTGCGCGCCCTCGGGCAGTGCTTCGGCCGCTGGGCGAAGCTCCTGGAGGCCCAGCCCCATGCCGAGGTGGCACAGACCATCCTAGAGGAATCCGGCTACACCGAGATGTGGCAGAAGGAACGCACCGCCGACGCGGCGGGCCGCCTGGAGAACCTCAAGGAGCTGGTGCGCTCGCTGGAGGAATTCCCGGACCTGCCGGCCTTCCTCGAACACATCTCCCTGGTGATGGACGCCAGCGAGGCCGAAGGGGGCGAGCGCGTCAGCCTGATGACGCTCCACGCCGCCAAGGGGCTCGAGTTCGACACCGTCTTTCTTCCGGGCTGGGAGGACGGGTTGTTTCCCAACCAGCGCGCCATCGACGAGAGCGGCCGGGCCGGGCTGGAGGAGGAGCGGCGCCTCGCCCATGTGGGCATCACCCGTGCCCGCAAACGCGCCAAGATCTCGTTCGCGGTCAATCGGCGCATCCACGGGCTGTGGTCGTCCACCATCCCGAGCCGGTTCATCGACGAGCTGCCGGAGAGCAGCGTCGAGGTGATCGAGGCGCCCGCGAATTTTTCCTATGGCCCCTCGCGCTTCGACCGGCAGCCGACGCCGTTCGGCTCGTCCTACGGCACGCCCGGCTGGCAGCGCGCACAGGCCAACACGGCCGGCCAAGACCGCTTCGGCGGACAAGACCGCTTCGGCGGCCAGGACCGGTTCGGCGGCGGACGCCGCGGCGGGCCGCAGCAGATCGAAGGCACGCTCGTGGCGAAATCCACCGGCTCACCCTCGTCCTTCGCCGTTGGCGCCCGGATCTTCCACACCAAATTCGGGCCGGGCTCTGTGGCGGCCGTCGACGGCAACAAGCTCACCGTTGACTTCGACAAGGCCGGCCGGAAGATGGTCCTCGACAGCTTCGTCCAGCCGGCCTGAGCCGGTCCGAACAACACTCGGGAGGGGCGGATCGTCTGTCGTCCCGCCCTGCGCGGGCGGAGGAACACGTGGCGGCGGCCCTGGACGGACCCCGGATCACCTCAGATCCCCTCTCCCGCGGCCGAGACCTCCGTTCCTGTGTGGTTCCCGCCACAGATCACCGACATCACCGTGAGAAACGGGGTTTTTTGCACTGCAACGCGGCGCGGGAATTGCTGGTTGAGCCTGCGGGTCATACCCTAGCGGCAGACGCGAAGCGGACTTGTCCACCGCCTGCGTCGATCGGACGTGGAACCCGTCCGGCCCCGCGGACTTTGAGTCGCTGACATCGCACGAAGGAGATCGAGGGACACGAGAGGGCACACGATACAGCGGCACCGCAAGTCCAGTGGGAGTGTTGATCTATGAAGAGACGACGCGCACGACTTGAACTGGTTGAAGACCGCCCGATCCGGGTGCACCGCACCCGCTTCGAGGAGGAACGTAATCCGCCGCCGATCCAACCCATGACGGCCCGTCAGGCCGAATATCTCGAAGCCCTCGGTTCCCACGCGCAAGTCATCGTCCTCGGCCCCGCCGGCACCGGCAAGACCTACATCGCCGGAACCCGCGCCGCCGACCTCCTGCGCCAGCGCCGCATCGCCAAGGTGGTGATCACCCGGCCCAACGTGCCCTCCGGTCGCTCGCTCGGCTACTTCCCCGGCACCCTCGAAGAGAAGATCGCCCCCTGGGTTGCTCCCCTCACGGAGGCGATGAAGGAGCGGATGGGCGCGGGCGCCTTCGACATCGCCCTCAAGACCGGCGACATCGAGATCGTGCCCTTCGAGGTCATGCGCGGCCGTACCTTCAAGAACTGCCTCGTGATCCTCGACGAGGCCCAGAACACCACCCCGGCCGAGATCAAGATGTTCCTGACCCGCATCGGCGACGATTGCCAGGTCATCATCAACGGCGACGTCTCTCAGACCGACCTGCGCGAGACCTCGGGCCTGCGTACCGTGATCCACTTGGTCAAGAGCCGGCTGATGCCGATCCCGATCGTGGAATTCGGGCTGGAGGACATCGTGCGCTCCGGCATCTGCGCCGAGTGGGTGCGCGCCTTCGAGGAGGCGCGCCTGTAAGGGCATGCCCTCTGCGCGCAGTCCGGCGCGGCTCCCGCGCCGGTCCGGCCGTCCGCGCTGTGGTTGTGTCGATGAACCCGCGGTGCCGGGCCTTCACAGCGCCCGCGCCATCGCGACGAATCCCGCCACGGGCACCTCCTCGGCCCGGGCGGTCTCGGGGATGCCGGCGGCGGCGAGCAACCTCGCCGGGTCGGGCGTCGCACCCTTGAGGCTCTGGCGCAGCATCTTGCGGCGCTGGCCGAAGGCCGCGCCGGTGACCGCCTCCAGCGCCCGCACCCGGCAGGATGCGGGCTCGGGCCGGGGCACGAGGCGCACCACGCTCGACGTCACCTTGGGCGGGGGCACGAAGGCCGAGGGCGGCACGTCGAACAGGAGGCGCGCCTGCGTGCGCCAGCCGCACAGCACGCCGAGCCGGCCGTAATTGGCGCGGTCGCCCTCGTCCGCGACGATGCGCTCGGCTACCTCGCGCTGGAACATCAAGGTGAGCGAATCCCACCAGGGCGGCCACGCCTCGGCGGTGAGCCAGCCCGTCAGCAGCGTCGTGCCGACATTGTAGGGCAGGTTCGCGACGATCCGGGCCGGCCCCTCCCCGATCAGCGGGCGCGGATCGAAGGCGAGCGCATCGGCCTCCACCACTTCCAGGCGGCCCGGATAGGCGGCGGCGATCTCGGCGAGGGCCGGCAGGGCGCGCGGATCGCGCTCGATCGCGACGACCCGGGCCGCCCCCTCGGCGAGCAGCGCCCGGGTGAGGCCGCCCGGCCCCGGCCCCACCTCCACCACCGTCACGCCGTCGAGCGGCCCGGCCGCGCGGGCGATGCGGCCGGTGAGATTGAGGTCGAACAGAAAATTCTGGCCGAGCGACTTGCGCGGCATCAGGTCGTGCGCACGCACCACGTCCCGCAGCGGCGGCAGGCCGTCGGCAGCTTTGGCGGGTTCCGTCATGGCCGCGTCAGCCGCCCGGCGAGGCGCAGGGCCGCGATCAGGCTGTCGGCCTTGGCGATGCCCGCGGCCGCGATGTCGAAGGCCGTGCCGTGGTCGGGCGAGGTGCGCAGGAAGGGCAGCCCGAGCGTGACGTTCACGCCCTCGTCGAAGGCGAGCGTCTTGATCGGGATCAGCGCCTGGTCGTGCGTCGGGGCGAGCGCCACGTCGTAGCCGGCGCGCGCTCGGGCGTGGAACAGCGTGTCGGCCGAGAGGGGGCCGCGGATGTCAATGCCCTCCCGGAGAAGCCGGGCCACCGCGGGCTCCAGCACGTCCCGGTCCTCGGTGCCGATGCTGCCGGCCTCGCCGGCATGCGGGTTGAGCCCGGCCAGCACGAGGCGCGGCCGCGCGATCCGGAACCGGGTGCGCAGGTCGCGGTCGACGATCCGGGCGGTCTCGACCACGAGGTCGGCGGTGAGCAGATCCGGCACGGCGCGCAGCGGCACGTGGATCGTCACCGGCACCACCGCGAGCAGGTCCGACCACAGCAGCATCACCGGGCGCGGCGCCGCGCCGTCGGGATCCGCCGCGAGGGACGCGAGGTATTCCGTGTGGCCCGGATGACGGAAGCCTGCGGCGTAGAGGACGTGCTTGGCGATGGGGTTCGTCACGACCGCCTCGGCCCGCCCCGCCCGCACGAGGCCGACCGCCGTCTCGATCGACGCCAGGGTGGCGGGTGCGGTCGCCGGATCGGGCCGGCCGGGCTCGGCCTGCGTCGCCATCGGCAGCGGCACCACGGGCAGCGCCCGGGCGAAGACCGCGGCCGCCTCCGCGGGCGCGCAGGGCTGCAGCGGGACGGGCAGGCCGAACCGCTCGGCCCGGCGCGCCAGCAGGTCCGGGTCGCCGATCAGGAAGAACGGCGCGAGGCCGGCCGCCTCGCGGGCCATCCAGGCCTTCAGGGCGATCTCGGGGCCGATGCCGGCGGGATCGCCCTGCGTGAGGGCGAGGCTCTGTGTCATCGGCACCTCCTGCGGCCGCGCGGGGCCGCCGTCACCGCACGGTGGCGATGCCGTCCGCGGTGGTGGTCGTGCTGAGGTTCTGGCGGAAGTTGGCCTCCCCGAGGGTCCGCAATTCGAGCCGCAGCAGGAAGGTCTGGTTCCGCTCGCGCAGGCCCGAGGCGGTCTCGCGCGGCGAGGAGATGTAGTTGAGCGAGACCGTGGTGCACTCGTCCCGGTAGCCGAAGCCGAGATTGGTGCCCGCGACGTAGAGCTTGTCGCGGGTGCCGCGGTCCGGCGGCAGGCCGACCGGGTTGAGGAGGTAGGCCTCCGCGCCGTTGGAGTAGAGGTCGCGCACTTCGAGGTAGCGCGACAGGTCGAGGAGCAGCGAGCCCGAGACGAACCAGTTCGGGGTGATGCTGTAGGTCGCCGAGGCCTGCACGCCCTCGCGCCGGAAGCTCTGGCCGAGTTCCGGGCGCGCGGCGTAGCGGGCGTAGATCACCGAGGTGTCGAGCGGCACGAACGGCGACAGCTTGGCGAAGACGCCCGCCTCGAAGCGGTCGAGGGCGAAGGTCTTCTGGTCGAAGCGCGCCCGGGTGATGAAGCTGATGTTCTGGTTGGGCGAGACCTGCAGACGGGAGACGAAGTCCGAGCGCTGCGTCTCCAGCCCGGAATCGCGCCCGACATTGGCGATGTCGCCGCGCCGGAAGGAGTTCACGCCCGCGAGCGCGAAGGACTCGCCGACCATCGCGTTGACGTGGAAGCCCGTCCGGGTGGTGATGGCGTACTCGGCGCCGAGATTGGCCCGCACCCCGCCCTCGACCCGGTCGTAGCCGGAGAACTTGTCCCACTGGAACAGGTTGGTGTCGTCGAAGACGAGGCTCTGGGCGTCCTCGTTCGGCAGGCGGCCGATATGGGTCTCGCTCGGCCGCGCGATCACCTGCGCCACCGGCGAGACCGTGTGGACGCCGAGCGCGCCGAAATCGGCCACGAAGGGATAGCGGTATTCGAGGCCCACCGCCGGCATCACCCGGCCGGTGAAGTCCACGTCGGGCGAGAACAGGTTGGTGATCTCGCGGTTCTGGTAGGAGCGCGTGTTCGGGTCGACGTAGAACACGTCGGTGCGCAGGTACGCGAAGGGCTGCCAGACCTGCCCGAACTCGTCCGTGAAGGTGCGCCGCCAGGACACCTGGGCGGAGAGCCGGGTGTCGAGGCCGGCCAAGCCCCGCACGAGGCACTGCCCGCGCTCGAACACCGTGCAGGTGGGATAGAGCGGGAAGGTGAAGCCGTTCGCGCTCGAACTGACGAGATAGGAGCGGGTGCGCGGGATCTCCTGGTACTGCGTCGCCTCGCGGGTGAGGTTCTGGAAGTTCATCTGGAAGCGCACCTCGCCCCCGAGCGGGGCCGGGCCGTTGATGCGCTTGTCGTAGTCGACCACCGGGGCGACGATCGGCTGCTGCTTCTGCCAGTCGTAGGTGGACAGGCCCTTGAAGTAGTAGGCCCGCGCCTCGAACCAGGAGCGATCCCCCTGCCCGATCAGGAAGGCGGTGGAGATCGCCTCGCGGAAGTAGTCGGTCGAGATGGTCTGGTTGCGGATGCGGTAATTGTCGAGGAACCACTTGTCGGTGACGCCGACCACGTCCCAGCCCGCGCGCCAGCGCTCGCTGAGGTAGAAGTGGCCGCTCGACTCGACCGAGCCGCGGAAGTCGCGGTTGCCCGGGCCGAGCGGCCCCGGCAGGAAGGCGCTCGGCGTGGTCTGGAAGATGCCGCTGAGGCGGATGTTGTAGAAGCCGTTGGCCAGCCGCTGGCGCCACTCGGCCTGCCCCAGCACGCCCTGGCGCGACAGGAAGGTGGGCTCGACCGTGAGGTCGTAGTCGGGGGCGATGTTCCAGAAGAACGGCGTGCCGATGCCGTAGCCCAGCGCGTTCGACGACACGAAATGGGGCGCGAGGAAGCCGGTCTCGCGCCGCACGGTCGGGTCGGGGGTGTAGAAGTAGGGCAGGTACGCGACCGGCACGCCGGCGATCTCGAGGGTGGAATCCTCGTAGTAGATCCGCCGCTGCGAGTTGTTGTGGATGATCCGCGCGGACTTCACCTGCCAGAGCGGCGGGCGCTCGGGATCGGTCTTGCAGGGCTCGCAGGCCGTGTAGGTGCCGTTCTCGAAGGTGGTGGTCTCGCCCTCGATCCGCTCGGCGCGGGGGGCCGAGAAGCGCACGCGGGCGACGCGTCCGCGCTGCTCCACGGTCTGCTGCACGCGCAGGCTGTCGATGAAGCCGCTGCGGAAATCGTCCGTCAGCTCCATTCGGTCGCCGGTGACGACCGCGCCGGTCTCGTCGGTGAGGCGGACGTTGCCCTCCGCGAAGACCCGGCCGGTATTGCGGTCGTACAGCACCTTGTCGGCGAGCAGCGTGCGCGGGCCGTAATGCAACTCGGCATTGCCGACCGCCGAAACCGTGTTGCGGTCGTTGTCGTAGACGAGCTCGGCCGCCTCGACGAGGAGCCGCTCGGCGGGCTTGTCGGAGGGCTTGGTGCCGCCGGGCTTGAGCCGGTCGCTGAGCGTGCCCTGCGCGCGCGCGGCAGGCGCCGCCATCAGCACGAGGGCGGGCAGAACCGTCAGGACCGAAGCGGCCGCCCAGCGGACGGCCGTACGCACGACACGACCCATACCTGCACCCGTTGCCGCCGCGGCCTTGGACAGGAGGACAGTCATCAGCCGTCCTCCAGGTACAGAAGCGCGAGCGTGCCGAGCAAACTCCCTACCACGGCCGGGAACCATGCCGCCACCGGCGCTGCGACCAGCCCGGAGGCGCCGAGGCTCTCCATCACCTGCCGGGCGACGTAGAGCACGAAGCCCGCGGTCACGCCGGCCAGCGCCATCGTTCCGATGCCACCAAACCGGAAGAACCTTAACGAAACGGAGGCCGCGACGAGGACCATGGCGAGAAAGAGCACCGGCCGGGCGGTGAGCACGGCCTGCTGCAGACGATAGCGCGTCGCGTCGAGTCCCGCCCGCTCGGTGCGCGCGATGATCTCGTCGAGTTGCCAGAAAGGCACGGAATCCGGCGGGGTGAAGCGCTGGCGCACCTGCGAGGGGTCGAGATTCGAGGCGATCAGGTAGGTGTCGTAGGTCTCGGGCTGCTCGTCCTTGGCCAGGACGCGGGTGTCCTGCAGCTCCCAGTAGCCGTCGTGCAGCACGGCGCGGCGCGCCTCGATCTGGCGCGAGAACACGCCCTCGTCGTCGAAGGTGAAGACCGTCACGCCCGCGAGCGTCGTGGTGCCCTCGATGGCGGTCTCGGCCCGCACGATCGCCTGCCCGTCGACGCTGCGCTGGCGGATCCACAGCTCCTTGCCGGAGGTCGCCTTGTTGGAGCGCGCGAAGATCTTGGCCTCGATCTCGGTGGAGCGCTGCTTCAGCCCGGCCGCGACCGGATTGTAGACCCCGACCGTGAAGGCGCCGATGCCGAGCGCCACGAGGAAGCCCGGCAGCAGGAACTGCCACGCCGAGATCCCGGCCGCGCGCGCGACCACGAGTTCGAGCTTGCGGCTGAGCTGCAGGAGCGCCCCCATCGAGCCGAACAGGATCGCGAAGGGCATCACCTGCTCGGCCACCGAGGGGGTGCGGAAGAGCGCGAGCCGCGCCATCACGGCGGCGGTGGCGCCCTGCGTCTCGCCGGCCCGGCGCATCAGCTCCACGAAGTCGAGGGTGTAGACGAGGGCGAAGACCGTCAGGAACACCCCCGCGATCATGCGCAGGAAGCGCCCCGCGAAGTAGCGGCCGAGAGTGGCGCCGATCAGCATCGCCGCGTCCTCAGCCGTGCCGCAGGCGCGGCCGGGCCAGGCCGGCGGCCATCCGGCGCAGCTGCGCCGCGAGCCCCGCGTTGAACGCCCGCACCCTCGTGCCGTGGAAGGCCACCACGACCGAGATCGCGATGGCGAGGAGCGGGGCGGCGTACATCGCGACCACGGCGCCGGCGCTGCGCACCGCCGCGCCCGAGGCCGCGAACCCCGCGATGCGCAGGGCCACCACGGCCGCGATCGCTCCCGCGATGGCGAGCCCCCGCCCCTGCCGGGTGGTGCGCGGATCGCCGAGGGCCGCGAAGGCGATCAGCGCGAGCGCCAGGGGGTAGAGCCACGCGGTGAGCCGCTCGTGCAGCTCGGCGCGGAAGCGGCCCTTGGTGAGCTTGTAGTAGCCGTCGTTGGCGTTCGGGAACAGGAGCTGCGCCGTCGAGCGCTCGCGCGGCTTGTAGACCGTGTCGGTGTCGGGCGGCGTGAAGGCCGCGAGGTCGACGGCGTAGCGCTCGAAGGTGATGATGGAGGAATCGCGGCTGTCGGGCTGCTGGCGGTGGACGCTGCCCTTCTCCAGCACGAGGTAGCTCTGGCCGTCGAGATCGACGATCTGTCCGCGCTCGGCGAGGTAGACCACTGTGCGGCCGGCCTCGCGGCGGTCCTGCATGAAGATGCCGAGCAGCGACCCGTTCCCGCTGCGCTCGCGGAAGTGGAAGGTGATGCCGTTGTCGAGGCTGGTGAACTGCCCCTCGCGGACCACGTTGGCGATGAAGTCGCCGCGCACCCGGGTGAGCAAGTCGCGCAGCTCCTGGAAGCTCGACGGCATGACCTGGATGGTCAGGAAGCCGACGCCGAGGCTCACCACCAGGGCCAGCGTCAGGAAGGGCCGCATCAGGCGGCGCGGCGAGACGCCGGCGGCACTCATCACGATGAGCTCGGAATCGCCGTTGAGCTTGTTGAGCGCGTGCACCACGGCCATGAACAGCGCCACGGGGGCGATCACCGTGAGCAGCGCGGGCAGCGACAGGCCGGTGATCAGCAGGAAGATCAGCAGCGTCTGGCCCTTGGCGGTGATGAGGTCGAGCTCGCGCAGCGCCTGCGTGACCCAGATCACGCCGGTGAGGCCGACGAGGCAGGACAGGAAGGCGCCGAGGGCGATCCGGAAGATGTATCGCTCGATCTGCGTCATCGGCTCTCGCGGTCGGGCCCCCTTCCGCTCACGGACCGGTTAGGCCTCCGGCCGCCGCCGCACAAGCGGCTGCGACGCCGCAACCTGGGGAGCGCCGCCCGCGGGCGGCGTTTTCCGGCAGGCTGCGCGCTTGCGGCCACAGCCGGGCGAGGCGCAGGGGCGCAGCCCGTGCGGCGCCCCTCGCGTTGCGTTTCCGGGCGCGCGCCCGCTACACAGGACACCTCACGGCGCCGGCGGACCGGCCCTCGCTCCACGGATTGAAAGCAGCGTCATGGCGGACGGCATCAGCATCGCGTTCGAGCCCCTCGATTCGGCGAAGGGGCAGGATCCGGGCGACCTCGTCCTGTTCGTCGGCGAGGACCTCGCCCTGTCGGAGCGGGCCGCGGAGATCGCGGGCGGCGCGGCTTCCGATCTCGTCGCGCGGGCGGCCGGCGTCGAGCGCTTCAAGGGCAAGGCGAACGCCGCCTTCACGGTGACGGCCCCGGCGGGCCTTTCCGCCGAGCGCCTCATCGTGGTCGGGGTCGGCCCCGAGAAGGACAGGGGCAAGCTCGACTGGGCGACGCTCGGGGGCGTCACCGCCGGCAAGCTCAACGGCCGGCGCGCTACGGTGGTGCTGGACTTGGCCACGGGCGCCCCGAGTGCCGAGCAGGCGGCCGAATTCTCCCTCGGCCTGCGTCTGCGCGGCTACAAGTTCGACCGCTACAAGAGCAAGAAGGCCGAGGGCGAGGAGACCGGTGCGACCCGGGTCACGGTGCTCACCGCCGAGGCGGGCGGGATGAAGAAGCCGCTTCGTGCCGCCGAGGCGGTGGCGGAGGGCGTGATCACCGCCCGCGAACTCGTCAACGAGCCGCCGAACGTCCTCGACCCCGAGGAATTCGCCCGCCGCACCGAGGCGCTGGAAAAGCTCGGCGTCTCGGTGGAGATCCTCGACGAGAAGGCGCTGCGCAAGATCGGCATGCGCGCGCTGCTCGCCGTCGCGCAGGGCTCCGCCAAGGAGGCGCGCGTCGTCATCATGCGCTGGAACGGCGGCGACGATGCGAGCGAGGCCCCGATCGCCTTCGTGGGCAAGGGCGTGTGCTTCGATTCCGGCGGCATCTCCATCAAGGGGAGCGGCGGCATGGAAGACATGAAGGGCGACATGGCGGGCGCCGCCTGCGTGGTCGGCCTGATGCAGGCGCTGGCCCAGCGCAAGGCCAGGGTGAACGCCCTCGGCGCCATCGGCATCGTCGAGAACATGCCGGACGGCAAGGCGCAGCGACCGGGCGACATCGTCACCTCGCTCTCCGGCCAGACCATCGAGATCATCAACACCGACGCCGAGGGGCGGCTCGTGCTGGCCGACGTGCTCTGGCACGTGCAGCAGGAGTACAAGCCGAAGTTCATGATCGACCTCGCGACGCTCACCGGCGCCGTGATGGTGGCCCTCGGCCAGGAATTCGCCGGGATGTTCACCACCAGCGACGAACTGGCCGAGCGGCTCACCGCGGCCGGCGAGGCCACCGGCGAGAAGGTCTGGCGCATGCCGCTCTCGCCGGGCTTCGACAAGCTGATCGACTCGAAGTTCGCCGACATGAAGAACACCGGCGGACGCCACGGCGGCTCGGCGACGGCGGCACAGTTCATCAAGCGCTTCGTCAACGACGTGCCCTGGGTGCATCTCGACATCGCCGGGGTGGGCATGAATGCCCCGTCGAGCGAGATCAGCCGTTCCTGGGGCTCGGGCTGGGGCGTGCGGCTGCTCGACCGGATGGTCCGCGACCATTACGAGAGGTAAGATCGGGGTTGCCCGCCAGACGGGTCCCGACCCGGGCGGAATCCTCGCGGAGCGTCCGCCTGGTCTCTTGGTCGTGCATCAGGGGCGCCGCCGCACCGGCGACCGCCTCGACCGATGATGCTGAGGAGCCCGGCCGTGCCGCAGGATTCGCTATGGTGGCGCTGGGAGCGGGGCGGGTTCGGCCTCGGCCCGGCGGATCCCGTCCCCGCTGCGCCCCGCATCCGGCTCGCCGGTCCGGCAGGCACGGCGCCGGCCTTTGCGGCGCGCATGGCGGCGGCGGCATTCCTGCCGCTCGCCGCGGCGCTCGGGACGCTCGTCCTCGTGGCGGCCGCCGGCCTCGATCAGGCGCGGGTCGAGGCCGCAGGCCTGGGCATGTGGTTCTACGGCTTCTTCCTCGACCAGTTTCCGCTCTATGCCGTCGCACTCGTCTACGGCGTCGCACGGGTGATCGCGGTCACCGCCGAGGCGATGGACCGGCCGGTGCCGCTGCGGCTGCTCGGGGCGCTCCTCGGCCTTGCCGTCCTGCTGGCGCTCTCGCTCCACCCGACCTTCGGCGGCCTCGTGCTGCGCGGGGGCTTCATGGTCGGCGGCATGACGTTCCTGAACGGGGCGCCGATGCCGCTCGCCCAGGCGCTGGGGGCGCTCGCCGCGGCGTTCGCGTTCGCGCTGCCGCTCGGGCTCGCCGGCCTCGTCGGCGGCCGCCGGCGCAAGCCGGGCTGGCTCCTGCGCGGGGTCCTGCGCTTCGCGGCGCTGTGGTGGGCGTTCGGCCTGCTGGCGCTCGGGCGCGCGTTCGTGGCGGGCTGGCCCGCCCGGCCGCTGACGGAGCCCGGGACGCTCGCGGCCGCAGGTCTCATCACGGCGGCCTTCCTGCCGCACGCGCTCCTTTCGGCGCTGCCACGGAGAGAGGCGGCCGCGCGGCCTTGACGCGGCGGGAGAAACGCTCTTCCAAGATCGCTATACCCCGAACCGATGCGGCCGGCGCGACCCGGCTGCGGGATCGGCCAACACAGGCGCCGCCACAAGGCTGCCGACGGAGGGAAACGCCACATGGGTGACGCTGCGAAAGCGATGTCGGTCCACTCGACGGAAAAGCCCTGGCTGTCGCATTATCCGGCGGGCGTTCCGGAGGAGATTGACGCCGACCGGCTCGGCACGCTGGCCGACCTCTTCAACGACTGCATGGCCCGCTTCGCCGACCGGCCGGCCGTGACCTGCTTCGGCGCCACGCTCACCTACGCGCAGGTGAAGGAGGGCGCCGAGGCGGTGGCGGCCTGGCTCCAGAGCCGGGGCATCGCCAAGGGCGACCGGGTCGCGATCATGCTGCCCAACGTCCCGTCCTATCCGCTGGCGCTGTTCGGCGCCCTGATCGCCGGGGCCACCGTCGTCAACGTCAATCCGCTCTACACGCCGCGCGAGCTGATCCACCAGCTCAGCGATGCGGGCGCCCGCATCCTGATCGTGCTGGAGAACTTCGCCGGGACGGCGGCGCAGGCCCTGCCCGCGCTGCCGGGGCTGGAGACCGTGGCGGTGGTGGGGGCGGGTGACGGGCTCGGCCTGCGCGGCACCCTGGTGACGCTGGCCGCGCGCCACCTCAAGAAGGCGGTGCCGCCCTACGAGCTGCCCCCGGCGCGGTGCACCACCTTCAAGCTGGTCCTGGCCGCCGGGCGCAAGGCCGCCTTCGTGCCGCCCGCGATCGCCCAGAGCGATCTCGCCTTCCTGCAATATACCGGCGGCACGACCGGCGTGTCGAAGGGCGCGATGCTCACGCACCGCAACGTGATGGCGAACCTGGAGCAGAGCCGCGTCTGGTTCGGCATGCGCGACGACGAGGGGCCGGGCCGCGTCATGGTCACGGCGCTGCCGCTCTACCACATCTACGGGCTCACCTGCTGCTTCTTCTTCATGGTGCGGCTCGGCGCCTGCTGCCTGTTCGTGCCCAACCCGCGCGACATCCCGGGCTTCGTGAAGCTGCTGCGCAGCAACCGCTTCACCAACATGTCGGGCGTCAACACGCTGTTCAACGCCCTCCTCAACCACCCGGACATCGGCAAGGTCGACTGGTCGGCCCTCGAATACGTCAATGCCGGCGGCATGGCGGTCCAGGCGGTGGTGGCGCAGCGCTGGAAGAAGCTCACCGGCCGGCCGATCATCGAGGGATACGGCCTGTCCGAGACGGCCCCGGTGGTCTCCATCAACCCGCGCACCCTGAGCGAGTGGTCCGGCACGATCGGCTATCCGGTCCCCTCCACGGAGATCTCGGTGCGGGACGCCGCCGGGGCGGAGGTGGGCGTCGACGTGCCGGGCGAACTCTGCGTGCGCGGCCCGCAGGTGATGCCGGGCTACTGGAAGCGCCCGGAGGAGACCGCCCGCGCCATGACCCCGGACGGGTTCTTCCGCACCGGCGACGTGGCCGTGCTGCAGGCGGACGGCCAGATCCGGCTCGTCGACCGGATGAAGGACATGATCCTGGTCTCTGGCTTCAACGTCTATCCCAACGAGGTCGAGGACGTGCTGGCGACCCATCCGGGGGTGCTGGAAGTGGCGGTGGTGGGCCGGCCCCACCCGGAGACCGGCGAAATCGTGGTCGCCCACGTGGTGCGCCGCGACCCCGACCTCACGCCCGAGGCCCTGCGCGCCTTCGCCCGCCAGGGCCTGACGGCCTACAAGGTCCCGCGCGAGGTCGTCTTCCACGACAGCCTGCCCAAGAGCAACGTCGGCAAGGTGCTGCGGCGGGAGCTGCGCGACGGCAGCGCCTGAGGCCCCGGCCTCACGCGCCGGAGCGGCCGCCGGTTCGGCGGCGAGACCGATGAGGAACCGGGCCGCTCCGCTCAGATCGGCCGGACCTCGCCGGGCCGGAGCTTGAGGCGGGTCGTCAGCCGGTCCGAGAGCGTGCCGGACAACTCGACCGACGCCTCTTCCGCCGCGACCGCACGCACGGCCTCCAGGGCGCGCGAGGCGTCGGGCGCCATCGCGACGTAGACTTGGAGACCGACCGGAGCGGCCCCGTTGTCGGGAGCCGAGACCGCGACCGTGAACGCCGTCTGCTTCTGCTTCTTGGAGGCCATGGGCGGGTCTATGGCACGCGCAGCGGGCGCTGTCCCGCAGCGATGCGCGGGCCCGGGGGGAATTGGGCGGCGCTGCCGCCCGGGCAAGGGGCAGGCTCCGGCGTAACCGCGGCGCGCTCCTCGCCGAACCGTGATTTGCACGCGGGCGGCAGCCCTCTCATCTGCGGTCCGTGACGGCGCGTGCGGGCGGCAAGGAGGTTCGACATGCACATCAGGATCAGGCGCGGCTGGGAGATCCCGGAGAGCATGGCGACGCCGGAATCGGTCTTCCTCGACCGGCGGGCGCTCCTCGGCGGCGCCGTCGGCCTGGCGGCGGCCTCGCTCGCGGGGGGACCGGCGCAGGCGGCCCTGCCCGGCAGCGGCACCGGTGCGGTCGCGACCGCCGACCTCTACCCGGCCAAGCGCAACGAGGCCTATGCGCTCGACCGCCCGCTCACCGAGGAGCGCTACAGCGCCACATACAACAACTTCTACGAGTACGGCACCGACAAGACGGTGACGCCGGCCTCGAACGCCCTCAAGGTGCAGCCCTGGACCATCAAGGTCGACGGTCTCGTGGAGAAGCCGTTCGAGATCGGCTTCGAGGATCTGGTGCGCAAGATGCCGCTCGAAGAGCGGCTCTATCGCCACCGCTGCGTCGAGGCATGGTCGATGGCCGTGCCCTGGACCGGCTTTCCGCTCGCCGCCCTGGTGGCGCTGGCCAAGCCGAGCGCGGACGCGAAGTACGTCCAGATGCAGACCTTCCTCGACAAGGCGATGGCACCCGGCCAGCGGGCCTTCTTCTACCCCTGGCCCTACACCGAGGGGCTGACGCTCGCCGAGGCGACGAACGACCTCGCCTTCCTGGCCACGGGCGTCTACGGCAAGCCGCTCCTGAACCAGTTCGGCGCGCCGCTCCGGCTCGCCGTGCCGTGGAAGTACGGCTTCAAGTCGGTCAAGTCGATCAACCGGATCACCTTCACGGCCGAGCGGCCCAAGACCTTCTGGGAGGCGCTCCAGGCCGCCGAATACGGCTTCTGGGCCAACGTCAACCCGGCGGTGGCGCATCCGCGCTGGAGCCAGGCCACCGAGCGGGTGCTCGGCACCGACCAGCGGGTGCCGACCCTGATCTACAACGGCTACGGCGAGCAGGTCGCGGGCCTCTACAAGGGGCTGGAGAAGGAGCGGCTGTTCGCCTGATCGCGAAAAGGCCGGGATCCTTGCGGAACCCGGCTTCAGGAAGGGAAGGGTAGGTCCGGCCGGAGGGACCGGACCCGTCCAGAGGAGTCAGGCCGGTCGACGTCCGAGACCGGCCGCGCCCATCATGGTCGGCACGACCGGGCGTATGCAACTGCCGGTTTCAGCATGCGTGCCTCCGCCTCCGCGCATGGAACCGGGCGCGGCCTAGCGCATTGCCGGGCTCAGTACGTCCAGCGCTGCGCCTTGGCGACGAGGAAATCCCGGAACGCCTGCACGCGCGCGACCGAGCGCATCTCCTCCGCATAGACGAGGTAGCTCTCGAGGTTCGGCATCTCGACGTCGCGCAGCACCTGCTGCAGGCTCGGATTCCCGTTCGCCGCGTAGTCGGGCAGGATGCCGATGCCGGCGCCGGTCTCCACCGCCACCTGCAGGGCCGAGATGTTGTTGACCGTGAAATGCACGGTGCGCGGCTCGCGCCCCTCCCGGCCGGCGGTCGAGAGCCAGTGCGTCGCCATCAGGTAGGAGGGCTGGTCGCCGCCGAAGGAGACGATGCGGTGCTCGTCGAGATCCTCGATGGTCTTCGGCTCGCCGAAGCGCTTGATGTACTCGGCCGAGGCGAAGACGTGGTAGTGCACGGTGAACAGCCGGCGCTGAATCAGGTCCGGCTGGGCCGGGCGGCGCAGGCGGATCGCCACATCGGCCTCGCGCATGGCGAGATCGAGTTCCTCGTTGGTGAGGATCAGCTCGATGCGCACCTCCGGATGCAGGTCGAGGAATTCCGAGACGCGCTGCGACAGCCACGCGGTGCCGAGGCCCACGGTGGTGGTCACCTTGAGGTCGCCGGAGGGCCGCTCGCTCGTCTCCACGAGGCGCGCGCGCGTCGTCTCCAGCCGCATCTTCATGTCCCGCGCGGCGCGAAAGAGCAGGTCGCCCTGCTCGGTCAGGATCAGCCCGCGAGCGTGCCGGTGGAACAACGGCGCCTTCAGCTCGCGTTCGAGCGCGCTGATCTGGCGGCTCACCGCCGACTGGCTCAGACCGATGTCGTCGCCCGCCTTGGTGAAGCTTCCCGCCTCGGCGACGTTGAGGAAGATCCGGATCTTGTCCCAGTCCACGGCGTTCATCCCCGCGCCAGAGATCCGGCCGGCGGGCAGCGGCTGGCGGCTCTCGCGTACGCTCACTCGATTGGGCCGCGAGGCGGGGATGGGACCCCGATCCGTCTCGGCCGGTCCCGCCTGCTGCCCTACTCGGCGGCGGCCTGGCGCGGCGTCTCGCCGATGGCCAGGTTCGCCAGGTACTTCTCCGCTTCCAGCGCGGCCATGCAGCCCATGCCGGCCGCCGTGATCGCCTGCCGGTAGACGTCGTCCGTGACGTCGCCGGCCGCGAACACGCCCGGGATCTCGGTCGCCGCCGTGCCGGGCGCGACCGTGAGATAGCCGCCCGCCCGCATCGGCAGCTGCCCCTCGAAGATGCCGGTCGCCGGCTGGTGGCCGATGGCGATGAAGACGCCGTCCGCCGCCCGCTCGCTCACCGCCCCGGTGCGCACGTCCTTCAGGCGCAGATGCGTCACCGACGGCGCCGGGCTCTCGCGCCCGCAGATCTCCTCGACGGTGTGGTTCCAGACCACCTCGACATTCGGATGCCGGAAGAGGCGCTCCTGCAGGATGCGCTCGGCCCGGAAGCCGTCGCGGCGATGCACCACCGTGACCTTGCGGGCGAGGTTGGCGAGGTACAGCGCCTCCTCCACCGCGGTGTTGCCGCCGCCGACCACCACCACGTCCTTGCCCCGGAAGAAGAAGCCGTCGCAGGTGGCGCAGGCCGAGACGCCGAAGCCCTGGAACTTCGCCTCCGAGGGCAGGCCGAGCCACTTCGCCTGGGCGCCCGTGGCGATGATCAGCGCGTCGCAGGTGTAGACCGCGCCGGAATCCGCTTCCAGCCGGAACGGCCGCTGCTTGAGGTCGACCCTGGCGATGTATTCCGAGACGATGCGCGTGCCGACATGCTCGGCCTGGAGGCGCATCTGCTCCATCAGCCACGGACCCTGGATCGCCTCCGCGAAGCCCGGGTAGTTCTCCACGTCGGTGGTGATCATCAGCTGTCCGCCCGGCTGGAAGCCGGAGATCAGCAGCGGCTCGACCATCGCGCGGGCGGCGTAGATCGCGGCGGTGTAGCCCGCCGGGCCGGAACCGATGATGATGAGCTTCTCGTGCGTAGTGGACATCAGGGTCTCCGGGGCTCCCGCTCCGGTCCGGTCTCAGGGGCCGGTGGAACGGGCGCGCGCATCGCGGTGCCTCGCATAGGCAACCGCGACAGCCTCAGCGATCGCGGGGGTGAAATCTAAGGGTTGATACCGGAAGCCTTCAAGCCGGCCGGTGAACGCATGCACAGCTCCGTACTGCCTGAGTGCGGCAAAGACCGGGCGCAGCCTGATATAGGTATCCTGAAACTCGAACACGAGCACCGGGGCGCCGGTGGCGACCGCTTCTCCCAGCATGTTGGCGCTGTCGGAGGTGACGACGATGGCGTCGGCGAGGGCCAGCAGGGCGAGATAGGGGTTCTCTCCCGACCCGTCCCAGAGGAAGGCGCCCCGCCGGGCGGCCAGCGCCGCGAGGGCTCGGCCCAGGAAGGCGGGCGTGCGCCGGGAGGCGGTGATCATCAGGTTCGCCTCGTCGGCGAGCCGGTCGAGGGCGGCGATCAGCCGGTCCGCCTCCTGGGGCCGCACCCGCCCGTGGCGGCTGTCGCCGCCGACCAGCACCGCGGCCCGCGGTCCGCACAGCCGGGCGAGCCGCGGATCGGGCGCCGCCCGGGCGGCGGCGAGGCGCTCGGCCGAGATGCCGTGGGGCGACAGCAGGGTCGTCAGCACGGTCGGCCCGCGCAGGCGGTCGTGCTCGGGCACCCAGACGAGGTCGGCCACGCCCGCGCCGATCCGTGGGTCCTTCAGGAAGACCGTGAAGGTCGCCCCCCCGGACAGGCGCCGCAGCGCGCGAAGATGCGGCACGGCGCGCCGCCCGGTGGCCAGCGCGAGGTCGGGCCAGGGCGGCGCGAGCGGGCTGCCGGGCCGGCCCGGCCCCTCGCGGGGGTCGACCGGACCGCGCGGGGCGAGCCAGGAGAAGGGCGGCCGCGGCGCCACGCGACGCTCCTCGGGATCGAGACCGAGCGCCGCGGCGAGGCCGCGGCAGGGGGCGAGGTCCCCGGCCTTGCCGTCGGTGAGGATCCAGGCGCGGGTGCCGGGCGGCAGGGTGGTCACGTCTCCCTGTCGGGGGCGGCGCCCCTCCCTGTCAAGCCGCCGCGCCTTGTCTCGGGTCCGGCGGCCCTGTAGGGACCCGGTAGCCTCACCGGGACCGCGCGCCGCCTTGCCTGTTCGCCTCGACGCCATCGACTGGGCGATCCTCCGTGAGCTGCAGGGCGACGGCAACATCACGAATGTCGAGCTCGCCCGCCGGGTCGGCCTCTCGGCCCCGCCCTGCCTGCGCCGGGTGCGGGCGCTGGAGGAGGCCGGCATCATCCGCGGCTACCGGGCGCTGCTCGACCCCAAGCTCCTCGGCTACGAGGTGATCTGCTTCGCGATGGTGCAGCTCGCCGCGCAGGGGCAGGCGGAGATAGCCGCCTTCGCCGACCGGATGCGGACGTGGCCGGTGGTGCGGGAATGCTGGACGCTCTCCGGCGAGACGGATTTCCTGCTCAAATGCGTGGCCGCGAACCTGCCGGCCTTCCAGCGCTTCGTCAGCGACCTCACCGGTTTGCCGAACGTGCGCAGCGTGCGCACGGCGCTCGCCCTCGATCAGGTCAAGGACGCGCCCGCCGTACCGCTCGCCGAAGAGTAGAATCTTCGGCAAGTACACAGACAGATCCCGTTCGCTTCACTTCCAAAACGGCCGCTTTCGTGCCTATCATGCGGCGGCACCGAAGCGATGTGCCGGGCTGCCGCGGCAAGTCGAGTGCGGCCGAACCGAGGTTCATGATTGGGTCCGACGCAATCGTCGAGGCCGATCCTCGCGCCGCATCACATGTGTCCGCCTGCCGACAACCGGGAGGGTTGCGCATGCCACGGCCACTGTCCTCCGCCGTCGTCCTGGGCGCGAGCATGAGCGGGCTCCTCGCCGCGCGCGTCCTGAGCCGCCACGCCCGCCGGGTCACCCTGGTTGAACGCGACCGCCTCTGCGGCGAAGCCGCGGCACGCAAGGGCGTGCCGCAGGGCGGGCACGCCCACGGGCTTCTGGCGAACGGCTATCGCATCATCGAGGGCTACTTCCCCGGGACCATGGACGAGCTGGAGGCGCTGGGCGCGACGCGCGGCGACATGGTCGGCGACTTCCTGTGGTTCCAGTACGGACGCTGGAAGCTGCGCCACCGGTCGGGCCTGCGCGGCATCATCATGAGCCGGCCCTGTCTGGAGGCGGCCGTGCGCCGGCGCGTCCTGGCGCTTCCGAACCTCGACGTGGTCGCGGCGGACGGCCTCGCTCCGGTGCTGGACGAGGCGCGGCGCGAGGTGGTCGGCCTGCGCATCAGGCGACCCGGGGCGGCCCCCGAGATGCTCGGCGCCGACCTCGTGGTGGACGCGAGCGGGCGCGGCTCGCAGACGCCCGCATGGCTGGAGGCCAACGGGTTCGGCCGGCCGGACGAGGATGCGGTGCGGGTCGACGTGGGGTACGCGACGCGCCTGTTCGCGCGGCGCAGGGGCGACTTGTACGATTCCTTTGGGGCGATCGTCGCCGGCGCCCCGCCCACCGACAAGCGCTACGGCTGCGCCATGGCCATCGAGGGCGACCGCTGGATGGTCACGCTGAGCGGCATCGCCGGCGATCATCCGCCAGCCAACGTCACCGGCTGGACGGATTTCGCCCGCAGCCTGGCGGTCCCAGCGCTGCACGATCTCGTGGCCGGCGCCGAGCCGCTGAGCGGCATCGAGACCTATCGCTTCCCGGCCAACCGGCGGCGGCGATACGACCGCATGCGGCGGTTTCCCGGCGGGTTCCTCGTCGTCGGCGATGCGGTGTGCAGCTTCAACCCGATCTACGGGCAGGGCATGACGGTGGCGGCGAGCGAGGCGGAGGTGCTCGACGCGGCGCTGGCGCAGGGCCTCGGCGGCCTGCACGAGCGGTTCTCCGCCTCGGCCCGCCGCATCGTCGACATTCCTTGGGCGATCGCGACGGGCGAGGACCTGCGCTATCCCGAGGTCGCGGGCCGCCGTCCGCCGGGCGCGGGTTTGATGGGCCGCTACCTGGAGCGCGTGCACGCCAGGGCGGCCGCCGATCCGATGGTGTGCCGGCGCTTCTTCGACGTCGTCAACCTCCTGGCCCCGCCGGCCGCACTGCTCGCGCCCGCCATCGCGTGGCGGGTGCTCGCCCACCGCGCGCCCGCCGGGCTGGGCTCGCCGCAGCCCGACGCGGCCGCGACCTCGGCCGCCGCATGAGGACGGATGGCGCCCCCGCGCGCGCCGGCGAGGCGGTTTGGCGCGCGCCCGTGATCGTCGAACCCGTCACGGTCGCGGGGCTCCGCACGATCCTGCGCCGGAGCGGGCCGGATCAGGACGACACCGCCTTCGTGTTCGTCCACGGCAACCCCGGCTCGTCCGAGGACTGGACGGCGCTGCTGGGAGCCGTGGGCCGGATCGGGCGCGCGGTGGCCGTCGACATGCCGGGCTTCGGCCGCGCCGACAAGCCGAAGGACTTCACCTACACGGTCGAGGGCTACGCCCGGCATCTCGCCCGCCTGCTCGACCACCTCGGCATCGCGCGGGCGCATCTGGTGCTGCACGATTTCGGCGGGCCCTGGGGGCTCGCCTGGGCCGCCGCGCATCCGGACAGCTTCGCGAGCGCCGTCCTCATCAACACCGGCGTGCTCCTCGGCTACCACTGGCACTACATGGCGCGGATCTGGCGCACGCCGCTCCTCGGCGAGCTGTCCATGGCGACCACGACCCGGGCCGGGTTCCGGCTGTTGCTGAAGCACGGCAATCCGAGGGGGCTGCCCGGCCCGTTCGTGGACCGGATGTTCGACGAGTTCGACCGCGGCACCCGCCGCGCGGTCCTGCGGCTCTATCGGGCTACCGACCCGGCGGCCGGTGCCGAGCCGCTGGCCGCTTTGCTGCGCGCTCACCCGCGGCCCGTGCGGGTGATCTGGGGCGCCCGCGACCCCTACCTGCCGCTCCGCTTCGCCCACCAGCAGGGCGACGTGTTTCCCGGCGCCGAAATCCACGTCCTAGACGACAGCGGGCACTTCCCATTCGCCGACGACCCCGACAGGGTCGAGGACTTGGTGATGGCATTCGCGGCCCGGGTGGCCCGCCCGGTGTGAGACCGAACGCCAAGCGGCGGCCTCTCGGCCGCCGCTCGCCATGTCTACGGTTCCGGGTGTCGCGTCAGCGGGTCTGCTGGATCGCCGAGACCACCCACGGCCCGCCGCGGTCGCGGCGGAAGGTCCAGACCTCGACCGCTTCGGGATCGCCGCTGCGCACC
This sequence comes from Methylobacterium isbiliense, assembly GCF_022179325.1. Taxonomy (GTDB): domain Bacteria; phylum Pseudomonadota; class Alphaproteobacteria; order Rhizobiales; family Beijerinckiaceae; genus Methylobacterium; species Methylobacterium isbiliense. Next base: position 144,879 of record NZ_BPQQ01000016.1, read on the forward strand.
ACCCGGCCGGAGCTGCGCTCCAGCGTGACGTCGCGCAGGGTGTAGCGCATCGCCACGGTGGCGTAGTCGGTCTGGCCCTCGCGCCACGCCTCCGAGAGGTCGCCCTGCTGGAGCTTGACGTCCGAGATGCGGTTGATCAGGCCGCGCGAGGCGTTGGTCTGCAACTCCTCGGTGAAGTAGCCGACCATTTCGGGCGTCGCGAGCCGCTGGAGCGTCGCCACGTCCTCGTTGCCGTAGGCGAGCTGCACCTGCCCGAGCGTCCGCTCGAACGCCTCGTAATCGGCCGGGCCGATGCCGACCTCGTCGCGCTGGGCCGGGTTCACCGGGCGCGCGCCGGCTCCGCCACCGCCCCCTGCGCCGAGGCCGCCACCAAGGCCGCCGAGGCCGCCGGCGAGCGGGCCGGGGCCGCCCGTGCCGGGCGCCGGGCCGCTGCGCGCATAGGCGCCGGCCATGGCCGGCTGCGCCTGACGCCGCCGGAAGAAGCGCACGGCGAGGAAGATCAGGCCGCCGATCAGCGCCACCTGGAGCAGCAGGCCGAGGAAGGAGGCGATGCCGCCGAGGCCGCCGAAGAAGCCGCCGCCGATCAGGGCGCCGAGCAGGCCCGCGCCGAGCAGGCCGGCGAAGAAGCCGCCGCCGAAGCGGCGCTGCGGCGCGGCTTGGTTGAAGCCGGGATTGTTCATGCCGGGTCCGGGCTGGACCTGCGAGCGCTGCATCGGCGCCGCCGTACCGGGCGCCGTGGTGGTCGGCGCCGGGGCCGAGTAGGTGCGCGAGCCACGCGAGCCCATGCTCGACGAGCCGCCGGGACGCGCCTCGCCAGCCGTCGCCGCCACGGCCAGCACGGCCGCGAGACCGAAGGCCGCCGCCGCACGGCGACCGCGGGTGAAGGTGGTCATCATCGGTTCAATTCGCCTCACGCAGTCTACAGGGGCGCCCACCGCCCTCCCGACATATGGGGGGACGGTCCTCGCAAAAGAAGGATGCACGACACCGCGCGTGCGGAATCTCTCATCCCCGGCCGACGCAGATTCCCCGAGGAACAGCCGGCGCGCCAGGGGCAAAATTTTTGGGTTTTCGCGGATTACGGCGTGGGAGATCTTCGTAAGATCAACCGTCCGGGGGGCGGCGGCTGCGCGGCGCCTCGGCCGCCGGAAAGGAGAGGCGCAGCAGGGTCCCCTCCCCCGGCGTGCTGCGCAGGCCGACGGTTCCGCCCTGCCGCTTCATCAGCGCGTTGAGGATCGCAAGCCCGGTGCCGCGCCCCGGCTCGCGCGTGGTGAAGAAGGGTTCGAGCGCCCGGGCCAGCACCTCGGGCGGCATGCCGGTCCCGGTGTCGGCCAGCGTGAGCACCACGTGCCGCCCGAGCGTGCCGTCCGTCGCCACCCCGTCGCTCCCGTGATTGGCGGTGGAGACCGTGACGCGCCCGCCCTCCGGCATCGCCTCGCGGGCGTTGGTGAGCACGATCTGCAGGATCAGCTCGGTCTGGATCGGGTCGAGGCAGGCCGGCCGCAGGTCCGTGGCCAGTGCGAGGTCGAGGGTGACGGCCGGACCCAGGATCACCCGCGCGCGGTCGGCGAAGCCCTCGATCAGGGCGTTGAGGTCGGTGGGGCGCGGCTCGGGCCGGTGCTTGCGCGAGAAGGCGAGGAGATGGCGCGTCAGGCCGGTGGCGCGCTCGGCCGCCTCGGTCGCCCGCACCAGTGCGCGTTGCACGAAGGCGTCCGGATGCTCGCCGAGCCGGCGCTTGAGCCCGTCGACGTAGCCGACGAGGATCTGCAGCAGGTTGTTGAACTCGTGCGCGACACCATTGGTGAGCTGTCCCAGCGCCTCGCGGCGCTGCGCCTGACCCAGAGCCGATTCGAGATCGCGGGCGCGCGACGTGTCGGTCCATTGCACGAGGCGCAGGCCCTCCGCCGGGGCGCCGAGATGCAGCCCGGCCCAGAGCGTCGCGCCGTCGCGGCGGCGCAGCAGCACCTCGGCCCGGTGCGCGCCGGGTGCGGCGAGCGCTTGGCGCAGGGCGAGCACCGCCTCGGGCTCGGCCGCGAAGGCGGCGAGGCTCCGCCCGGCCAGGGCGTCCGGCCGCTCGTCGAGGCAGGTGGCGGCGGCCGGGTTGGCGTACAGGATCGCATCGTCGGGCCCGGTCAGCACGGCGGGCAGCGGCGAGGCCGCGAGCGCCGGGATCAGGAGCGCCGATCGCACCTCGACGGGCGCGGCGTCGGGCGCGAGCACATCCGACACGGGCAGTTCCCTGGTGGCGGCGGAGGCCCGGTCCGCCGCATGAACACGCAACATCCCAGAGACTTGCAGCCTTGGGATTTGCAGCCTTGGCCGCCCGTTCCGGACGCGTCGCCGATCTTACGGCCGCGCGCCCGGACTGGCCAGCACCGGCGCGAGGCGGTGCACCGCTTCCTGAAGATCGGCGGCGCTGCGGGCGAAGCACAGGCGCAGGAAGCCCTCTCCGCCCGGCCCGAAGGCGGTGCCGGGGGCGACCCCGACATTGGCCTCGTCGACCAGCCGCAGGGCGAGCCGGCGCGCATCCGGCTCGGTGGCGACCTGCGGGAAGGCGTAGAAGGCGCCCGCGGGCGGCGGCAGCGCGACCCCGGGCAGGCGCCCCAGGCCCTCGCAGAGAATCCGCCGTCCCTCGCGGGCCTGCGCGATCTGCGCCCGCACCAGGGGCTCGCCCTCGCGCAGAGCCGTGACGGCGGCGTGCTGGAGGAAGGTGGCGATGCCGGAGGTGCCGTACAGGACCAGCCCGGCGACGATGCGGCCGAGGGCGGGCGGACCTTCCAGCCAGCCGAGGCGCCAGCCGGTCATCGCCCAGTTCTTCGAGAAGGTCTGGACGAAAAGCACCCGGCCGTGGTCGTCCGGCTCCCAGACGTCGCGGAAGGACGGGGCGCGGCCGAGATCCGCGTGGGCGGGGTCGAAGCTGAAGCGGCCGTAGATCTCGTCGGCGATGATCCAGAGGTCGTGCCGCCGCGCGATCGTGAGCAGCGCCCGCAGGTCGTCGCGGCTCGCGGTCCACCCGGTCGGGTTGGCGGGGGAGTTGATGACGAGGGCGCGGGTGCGGGGCGTGACCGCCGCGGCGAGACGCTCCACGTCGAGGGACCAGCCGGAGGCCGGGTCGAAGCCGATCGGCACCGTCACCGACTTGGCTCCATGGGCCGCGATGGCGCCGAAGAAGTTCGGCCAGATCGGCGTCGGGATCACGATCTCGTCGCCGGGCTGCGCGGCGATCGCGAGTGCGATCTGGAACGCCTGCATGCCCCCGACCGTGACGAAGAAGCGGTCGGGCTCAGGACTGCCGCCGTAGAGCCGGCCGACATAGGCGGCGATCTCCTGCCGCAGGGCCGGAATGCCGAGCATGTCGGTGTAGAAGGTGTGGCCGTCCCGCAGGGCGCGCGCCGCCGCCTCGCCGATAAAGTCCGGGGTCGGCCGGTCGCCCTCCCCGACCCAGAGCGGGATCAGTCCCGTCCGCCCGGCCCCGTAGGCGATGACCTCGCCGATCCCGCTCGGCAGAACACCGTCCGCGACCGGGTTGATGGGCGGCATCGTCGTCGTCGCGGTCATGACAGGCTCGGCGCGGGGTTGAGAGGTGGAGCCTTGCCCGGCCGGCGCCCGGGACTCAACCCCTGCGGGCCAGAACGCACCGGCCCCGTCGCCAGGAACGCGGCCCGCCCCCGGTCAGGGGACGGGCCGTCGTTCTGCGGGATGAGGTCGACAGGCTCACGGCCTTCAGCCCTCGCGCACGAGGATCAGCGTGCCGAGCGGGGGCAGCGACAGGGTGAGGGAGCAGGACTGCCCGTGCGAGGGCTCGCAGGAAGCCTCGACGCCCCCGTAATTGCCGACATTGCCGCCGCCATAGACCTCGGCATCGGTGTTGATCGCCTCGCGGTAGAAGCCGGGGGCGGGCACGCCGATGCGGTAGCCGTGGCGCGGGATCGGGGTGAAATTCGAGACCACGATCGCGATCTCGCCCTCGTTGCGGCCCTTACGCGCCCAGGCGATCACGTTGTTGTCGGCATCGTCCGCCACGAGCCACTGGAAGCCGCCCGCTTCCGTGTCGCGGGCGTGCAGGGCGGGCGTCGCCACGTAGAGCCGGTTGAGGTCGCGCACCAGATCCTTCAGGCCCGCATGGAAGCGGTCCTCCAGCAGGTGCCAGTCCAGGCTCTGGTTGTGGTTCCACTCCCGCTCCTGGCCGAACTCGCCGCCCATGAACAGGAGCTTCTTGCCGGGATGCCCCCACATGAAGCCGAAATAGGCCCGCAGATTGGCGAACTTCTGCCAGCGGTCTCCCGGCATCTTGCCGATGAGCGAGCCCTTCCCATGCACGACCTCGTCGTGGGAGAGCGGCAGGATGAAGTTTTCCGAGAAGGCGTAGAGCAGCCCGAAGGTCAGGTCGTGGTGGTGGTAGCGGCGGTGGACCGGGTCCTTGGAGATGAACTGCAGGGTGTCGTGCATCCACCCCATGTTCCACTTGAAGCCGAAGCCGAGGCCGCCCGTGTAGGTCGGGTGCGAGACGCCCGGCCAGGAGGTCGATTCCTCCGCCACCGTCATGGTGCCGGGGGCATGGCTGTACGTCGCCTCGTTGGTGCGGCGCAGGAAGTTGATGGCGTCGAGGTTCTCGTTGCCGCCGTACTGGTTGGGGATCCACTCGCCGGCCCGGCGCGAATAGTCGAGGTACAGCATCGAGGCCACCGCATCCACGCGCAGGCCGTCGAGGTGGTACTCCTCCAGCCAGAAGCGGGCGTTGGCGGCCAGGAACGCCGCGACCTCGGTCCGCCCGAAATTGTAGATGTAGGTGCCCCAATCCTGGTGGAAGCCCTGGCGGGGGTCGGCGTGCTCGTAGAGGTGGGTGCCGTCGAACTGGCCGAGCCCGTGGGCGTCGAGGGGGAAGTGGCCCGGCACCCAGTCGAGCAGCAGGCCGATGCCGGCCTCGTGCGCGGCGTTGACGAATTCGGCGAAGTCGTCGGGCGAGCCGAAGCGGCTCGTGGGCGCGAACAGCGAGACCGGCTGGTAGCCCCACGAGCCGTCGAACGGATGCTCGGTGATCGGCAGGAGCTCGATGTGGGTGAAGCCCATCTCCTTGACGTAGGGGATCAGGCGTGCAGCCAGCTCCCGGTAGGTCAGGTAGCGGTTCCCCTCCTCCGGCACCCGCGCCCAGGAGCCGAGATGGACCTCGTAGATGCTGATCGGGCTGTGGCGGTGGTCGGCCTTGCCGCGGCTCTGCATCCAGGCCTCGTCGCGCCAGCGCGGCGCGGGCCGGCCGTTGAGGCGCGAGGCCGTCTCGGGCGGCTGCTGGGCCGCGAAGGCGACCGGATCGGCCTTGAGCGGCAGGAGCGAGCCGTCGGGGCCGCGGATCTCGAACTTGTAGTGCCTCCCCGTCGGCAGGTCCGGGATGAACAATTCCCACACCCCGCCGTCCTGCCACAGGCGCATGGGGTGGCGGCGCCCGTCCCAGTCGTTGAAGTCCCCGACGATGCTCACGCGCCGCGCATTCGGCGCCCAGACCGCGAAGCGGAAGCCGTCGATGCCGCCGACCGTGATCGCCTGCGCGCCGAGCACCCGCTGCACCGCGTCGTTGCCGACGTCGCGCAGGAGCTGGATCTCGAGCTGCTGCAGCGTCGGGCCGAATTCGTAGGGGTCGCGGCGCACGCGCTCGGTGTTGTCCCAGCCCTCGACCGCGAGGCGGTAATCCGGCCGGCCCTGATGCGCGAAGGCACCGACGAAGAAGCCCGCCGGGTGACGCCGCTCCATGTCGATGCGCGTCTCCCCGAGCAGCACCGTGGCGGCGCGGGCCTCCGGCAGGACCGCCCGCACCTCCCACTGACCGGGCGCGACCTCGTGGGGGCCGAGAACCGCGAACGGATCGCCGTGGTTGGCGGCCATGATGGCCTCGACCGCGTCGGGATGGAGTCCGGCCTGCCGCGCCTGCGTGGTGACGCGGGCGGGACGCGAGGGCGGCGAGTCCGAGACCGCCGCGCTGGTGGCCGCCCGCAGGGGAGCGGCGCGCGTCTGAGGGGCCGGCGTGCGGGCGCTGGTCTCGTCCGTCATTCAGGCACCTTTCGCATGTCTTCGAGAAGGGAGAGCACGCCGCGGGCGGGAATCTCGATCCAGTCCGGGCGGTTATTGGCCTCGTAGTCGACCTCGTAGAGCGCCTTGTTCAGCAGGCAGAGGCGCAGCAGCCGCTCGTGCGTGGCGTCGTCGAACACCGCCGCGCGGCTGCCCCGCACCGCCGTGCCGTAGGCTTCGAGGAAGGCGGCGGTGATCAGGCCGCGCCACGCGGCCACCGCGGTCGTGGTCCGCTCGGCCGCCTCGGCGAACCGCGCGACGAGTTCCCGCGTCACCGTCTCGCCGCCATACGCGAAGGAGCGCAGGACGCCCGCCACGTCGCGCAGCGGGGTCGACTTCGCCCGCCGCTCGTCCACCGGACGGGACGGCTCGCCCTCGAAATCGACGATGATGAGGTCGTCCTGCGAGGCGAGCACCTGGCCGAGGTGATAGTCGCCGTGGATGCGGGTCTTGTAGGCGCCGAGCGGCTCGCGCCGTCCGAGCCGGGTGATCGTCGCGTCGATCTCGTCCTTCGCGGCGAGGATCGCCGCCGCCGCCTCCCGGGCGCTCTCGGAGGCGCCGGCCCCGACGCCGGCCGCCCCGCGCAGGGCCTTCTCGGCCTGCGCCCGGGTGTCGGCCACCAGCACCGCGAGGTCGTCCGCCGTGAAGGGCTCCGCCGCGAAGGCCGGATCGTCCGTCTCCGTCGCCAGGGCGCGGTGCATCTCGGCGGTGCGCTGGCCGAGCAGGCTCGCCCAGCGCAGGTGCGTGGCGAACACGTCCTCAGCCGGGGGCGCCTCGCTCTCGGGCACCAGAACGATGCTGTCGAGGTCGCGGCGCAGGTACTCGCGCATCAGGGTCCACGCGTCGCCCTGGTTGCGCACGAAGGCCTGCAGTAGGGCGAGCGCCGTGCGGGTGCCGTCCGGCGCCACGTGCTCGATGGTGCCGAGCAGCGCGGGCGTGTTGCGGAAGCCCGCCACCTCGGTGAGGAAGCGCCCGACCTCCACCTCCGGATGCGCCCCGGGCTGCAGCCGGCGCAGCAGCTTCAGCATCAGCCGCGACCCGAAGGCGACCGAGGTGTTGCTCTGCTCCGCGGAGAGACGGCGGATATCGGCCGGGTCGAGGTCGAGCTCGGGATCGAACTGCGAGGTCGGCCGGAACGCCATCGTGCCGTTCTCGGAGGGGAGGTCGAGCCCGCGGCGGATGCCGTCCACCAGCGTCATCGCGAACTCGGCCGACGAGGCGGCGCCGTAGAGGAGGCCCATGCGCGGGCCGCGGCGCACGCGGGCGACCGCGTGGCCGAGCAAGGCCTCGTCCTCGCGGCCCTCGTCCACCGCAAGCGGCACGAAGTAGTCCTGCCGCTCGCCGCTGGCGAGCGTGACGGCGATCCGGGGCAGCAGGAACCCGTCCTTGCCGTCGCGGGTGCGCAAAGCGGCGAAATCCACCACCTCGACGCCGCGCATGCGCGAGCCCTTGGCCCCGAACCAGCGGCGCGAGCGGATGAACTGGGGCGCGATGGTGCGCTCGAAGGCCTCGCGCTCGCGGCCCCGCATCAGGGTTTCGACCCCGCCCGTGAGCACGAGGGTGAACAACTCGGGCGGCTCGTGCCGGGGTCCGGCGGCCTCCGCCCGGGCGGCATCGAGATGGAACCAGTAGAAGCCGTAGGCGGGCAGCGTCAGGAGGTAGGGCAGATCGCCGATCGGCGGGAAGGAGGTGCCGCCGGTCAGCTCCACCGGCACCGCGGTGCGGAAATCCGACAGGTCGAGCTGCACCGCCTGCGGCGCGCGCGAGAGGTTGGCGACACACAGCACCCGCTCGTCGTCGGACTCGCGCAGCCACGCCAGCACCTTGCGGTTGTCCGGGTAGAGGAAGCGCAGGGTGCCCCGCCCGAGCGAGCGGCGGTTGTTGCGGATGGCGATCATCCGCCGCGTCCAGTTGAGCAGGCTCGTCTGCGCGCGGCTGTGCGCCTCGACGTTGACGGCGTCGAAGCCGTAGATCGGGTCCTGGATGGTGGGCAGGAACAGGCGCGCCGGATCGGCCCGGGAGAACCCGCCGTTCCGGTCGGGCGACCATTGCATCGGGGTGCGCACCCCGTCGCGGTCGCCCAGGTAGATGTTGTCGCCCATTCCGATCTCGTCGCCGTAGTAGAGCACCGGCGTGCCGGGCATCGACAGCAGCAGGAACTTCATCAACTCGATCTTGCGCCGATCGTTCTCAAGCAGCGGCGCGAGGCGGCGGCGGATGCCGAGATTGATGCGGGCGCGCCGGTCGGCGGCGTAGAAGCTCCAGAGGTAGTCGCGCTCCTTGTCGGTCACCATCTCGAGCGTCAGCTCGTCGTGGTTGCGCAGGAAGATCGCCCACTGGCAGCCCTCCGGAATCTCCGGCGTCTGCCGCATGATATCGGTGATCGGGTGCCGGTCCTCCTGCGCGATCGCCATGTACATGCGCGGCATCAGCGGGAAGTGGAACGCCATGTGGCATTCGTCCCCGTCGCCGAAATACTGCGCGGTCTCCTCCGGCCACTGGTTGGCCTCGGCCAGCAGCATGCGGTCGGGATAGCCCTCGTCGAGGGCGGCGCGGATCTTCTTGATGACGTCGTGCGTCTCGGAGAGGTTCTCGCAGTTCGTGTTCTCGCGCTCGATCAGGTAGGGGATCGCGTCGAGGCGCAGCCCGTCGACGCCCATGTCGAGCCAGTAGCGCATCACCTCGATCACCGCGTCGAGCACCCGCGGGTTGTCGAAGTTCAGGTCGGGCTGGTGCGAGTAGAAGCGGTGCCAGTAATACGCCTTGGCGACCGGGTCCCAGGTCCAGTTCGAGGCCTCGGTGTCGAGGAAGATGATGCGGGTGTCGCTGTACTTCTCGTCGGTGTCCGACCAGACGTAGAAGTCGCGCCATTTCGAGCCCTTGGGGGCGTTGCGGGCGCGCTGGAACCAGGGATGCTGGTCCGAGGTGTGGTTGATGACGAGCTCGGTGATGACCCGCAGGCCCCGGTCGTGCGCCTCGCGCACGAAGCGGCGGAACTCGCGCATCGTCCCGTAGGATGGGTTGATGCCGCGGTAATCGGCGATGTCGTAGCCGTCGTCGCGCAGCGGCGAGGGATAGAACGGCATCACCCAGATCGCCGTGACCCCGAGGTCGCGGATGTAGTCCAGCTTCGCGGTCAGCCCGTCGAAGTCGCCGATGCCGTCATTGTTCGCGTCGAAGAAGGACTTGACGTGGACTTGGTAGATGATGGCGTCACGGTACCAGTGCGGATCGCTGCGATCGATCATCGCGTCAGAGCCTCGTTCGATCGGTTTCCGAGCGGCGGGCCCGAGACCACGCGGTGTTCCGCATGAACGCGCTGCGCCGGGGGAGGGTTCGGGAAGACAGCGGTTTCGCCCGGTCCGGCGACAGGCCGGACCGGATCGGGTGCCGTGCTGCCATGCGCCGTCTCAGACCGCAACCCGGTCCGGCCGGCTGAGGCGCCAGATCACGACCGAGCGCTCGGCCGGATCGAGGGCGATGCAGTGGGTCTTGCCGCGCAGCTGGAACTTGTAGCCGAGCAGCAGGTCCTCGACCTCCACGGCCCCGTCGTCGGGCAGGCCGAATTCCCACAGCGGCACCTCGTAGGTGCATTCCTGCCGGTTCTTCGGGTCGAGATTGACCATCACCAGCACGACGTTGTCGCGCCGCTCGGTCATCCGCACGTAGGCCAGGATCTGGTCGTTCCAGGCCGGCGTGAAGCGGATGTTCCGGAAGTCCCACAAGGCCGGGTTCTCCCGCCGGATGCGGTTGAGCTTGATGATGTGGTCGCGGATGTTGCCGGGGCGGTCGTAGTCCCAGGCCTTCAGCTCGTACTTCTCCGAGTCGAGGTACTCCTCCTTGCCGGGAATCGGCGTGCCCTCGCAGAGCTCGAAGCCGTTGTAGATGCCGTAGACGCTCGACAGCGTGGCGGCGAGCGTGCCGCGCACGATGAACCCCGGCCGGCCGCTGGTCTGAAGGTAGAACGGATTGATGTCCGGCGTGTTGGCGAAGAAGTTCGGCCGGTAGTACTCACCCATCTCGCCGGCCAGCTCCTCGGAGTAGCTCGCCAGCTCGCTCTTGGTGTTGCGCCAGGTGAAATAGGTGTAGCTCTGCTGGAAGCCGGCCTTGGCGAGCTTCTTCATCATCTTGGGTCGGGTGAAGGCCTCGGCGAGGAAGAGCACGTCCGGGTAGCGGTCGTTGATGTCGCGGATCATCCACTCCCAGAACGGGATCGGCTTGGTGTGCGGGTTGTCGACCCGGAAGATGCGCACGCCGAGTTCGACCCAGCCGACCACCACGTCGCGCAGTTCCAGCCACAGCGACGGGAAGCTGCCCTCGCGGTAGAAGTCGACGTTGACGATGTCCTCGTACTTCTTGGGAGGGTTCTCGGCGTACTTGATGCTGCCGTCGGGCCGCCAGTCGAACCATTCGGGGTGCTGCCTGATCCAGGGATGGTCGGGCGAGCACTGGATCGCGAAGTCGAGGGCCACCTCCATGCCGTGGGCGTGGCTCGCCGCCACGAGCCGGCGGAAATCGTCGAGCGTGCCGAGGTCCGGATGCACCGCCTCGTGGCCGCCCTCGTCCGCCCCCACGGCGTAGACGGAGCCGACATCGCCCTCGCGGGCCTTGAGCGAGTTGTTCTTGCCCTTGCGGTTCTTGCGGCCGATCGGGTGGATCGGCGTAAAGTAGAGCACGTCGAAGCCGAGTTCCCGGATCTCGGGCAGCCGCGCGATCACGTCGTCGAAGGTGCCGTGGCGGTTCGGATCCCCCGATTGCGAGCGCGGGAAGATCTCGTACCAGGCCGAGAACCGGGCCGCGAGCCGGTCGGCGAAGACTTCGAGGGTCACGGGGTAGCGCGAGAGGTTCACCCGCTCCGAGTTGCGGTGGATGATCCGCTGATGCTCCAGGATGCGGTGCAGCTGCGCGCCCGAGCCCGGCTCGTCCGCCGCCAGCGCCGCCACGAGGCCGGTCAGGGCCTGGGCGTCGCTGCCGTCCGCGAGTTCGGCCGCACGCTTGACGAGGGCCACGCCCTCGATGGTTTCCAGGTGCACGTCGATGCCGGCCGCGCGCTTCTTCTCCAGGCCGCGCAGCCAGGACGAGAAGTCGTCGCGCCAGGCCTCCACGGTGTACTCGTAGCGGGCGTTGCGCGAGAGCGGGAAGGCCCCGCCCCAGCGGTCGTTGTCGATGAACACCATCGGGTCACGGCGCCATTCGCTCTCGCCCGCCACGCGCGAGAGCACCGCCGCGTTGATCACCTCGTGCCCGTCCGTGAAGATGTCGGCCTCGACCCGAAGCCGCTCGCCGACGATGCGCTTGACCGCCGAGCGCCCGCCGTCGATCTCCGGGCTCACCGCCTCGATGATCACCCGGCCCTTGCCGGTCGGCTCGGAAGCGCGCCGCCGCCGCGGCTGGGCGGCCGCGATGCGCCGCGCCGCCAGGATGTGGACCGCGCCGGGCAGAAGATCGACCGAGTGGTCGGCCCGGAAGGCAAGCGGGGCGACCTCGGGCGTCATGTCCTCGAAGGGCCCGAGTTCGCCGCCGGTGCGGGCGATCAGGGGGCCGGGATCGACCGCGACGGGCGCCTCGCACGGGTTGTAGAGCACGATCACCCCGTGTTCGGCCGAGCCCGGATGGCCGGTGTCGAGCCGCAGCAGCGCCACGTAGGGCGCGTCCGGTGCCGAGAGCCGCCACTGCGCGCCCTCGACATTGGCCGCCGGCAGGTCGGCCCGCAGCCGGTTCACCGCGGCGATGAAGGGCGAGATGTCGATGCCGCTGTCGGTTTCCCGGGTCTCCGGGCTGGTCTCGACCACGTGCAGGGGCCGTCGGTAGCCCCATTCGTAGCCGATCGGCATCAGCACGCCGGCCGAGAAGAAGGCGGCGAGCGCGTAGCGCGTCTTGAGCGCGGCCGCGACGGCGCCCGCATCGCCCGCCACCCCGGCGGCGAGGCGGGGCATGTCGTGGTTCTCCGGGAAGGCGATCGAGGGCGCGATGGTGCGCAGCCGCTCGTACTGCTCCAGTGCCCACGGCGCCTTGAGGTCCCACCACGCGAAGCTGTTGAACAGGTAGTCGAAGCCCGCGCCCGCGGTGGCGCGCGCCTCCTCGAAGGTGCAGCCGAGCGTCTCGGCGGCGAACAGGGCCGCATGGTCGCGCTCCTTGGCGCGCCCGATCAGCACGCGCCAGACGTCGGGCGGCACCTTGTAGGCGGCGTCGCAGCGGAATCCCGCCACGCCGAGCGCCTGCAGCCGGGCGATGTAGGCGTCCCAGAACCCGATGAGCGCCGCGCGCGGCTCCTCGGCGTGATAGTCGAACTCCGCGAGGTCGCCCCAGACCGTGACCTTGGTCGGGTCGTCGGGATCGACCGCGGCCGGGCTCACCGGCCGGCCGTCGGCGTCGCGCAGGAAGAAGTCGGGCCGCTCGCCGACGAGGCGCCCGTCATTGGCCGCGTGGTTCACCACGAGGTCGGTCATCACCTTGAGGCCCGCTGCGGCGGCCGCCGCGACGAACCCCCGGATCTGCTCGTCGTCGGGCAGGCCGCCGGGGTCGCGGAAGCGCTCGTCGAGGCGGTCCGGATCGGCCACGGCGTAGAGGGAGCGCGAGCCCCCGGTCTGGTGGAACGGGTTGAGGTAGACCCAGTCGAAGCCCATCGCGGCGATGCGCGGCAGTTCCGCACTCCAATCCGCGACCCGGCCGACGAGGAGCGGAAACAGATTGTAGATCCGCGGCCCCGCCGCGAGGGGTGCCAGCGTCGCGGGCAGCGGCGTCACGGCGCGTTCGGCGGGGTTGGTGCTGGTGCGAGGTACGTTCATCGGACCTGTCCTGCCTGCATCGTGTCGTGTCTCGTCGCCCGGCGCCGGGTCCCGGGCCGCACGCATGCCGCCTGCGCGGCGTGATCCGGTCTCTCAATCGGTCGTGCGACGCAGAACGGCGAGGGGCAGCCTCCGGAAGAGGCGGTCGAGCGAAAGACGCCCGCCCTCCGCCCCAAGTTCCTCGCCGGTGACGAGATCGCGCCAGCGACTGCCCTCCGGCACGGGCAGGGCCGTGCCGGTGAACCCCTGCGCAAGGCCCTGCACCGGCCCGCCCCGGCGAGGCACCGCCACGAGGAGCGCGCCGTCGCGGCCCGCCTCGCTGCGCAGGAAGGCGAGCACCCCCTCGGCCCCCGGCCCCTCGGCCGAGAGCGGGTGATAATCGGCATCGGCGTAGAAGCCCGGATGCGCCGCCCGGTCGGCCAGCAGGCGCGCGAGCAGCGCCTGCTTGATCCGTCCGTCGGGCCACTGCGCCAGCATCTCCGCGACGTCGCCGTCGGCCTCCAGCGCCCGCGCCCGCGCGCCGTAATCGACCGGCCGACGGTTGTCGGGATCGACGAAGGAGAAGTCCCAGAACTCGGTGCCCTGGTAGGTGTCGGGCAGGCCGGGCAGCGTGCATTTGAGCGCGGTGCGAGCAAGCCCCGTCACCATGCCGGCCTCGGCGAGCTGGCGCGCGAAGGGCCGGAAGGCCGACAGGAAGGGCGAGCCCGGCGCGATCAGGGCATCGAACAGCCGCCCCACCGCCGCCTCGTAGGCCTCGTCCACGTTGACCCAGCTCGACCGGCGCTTGCTCTCGCGCAGCGCCTTCTCGGCATAGGCGCCGAGCCGGCGGCGGAAATCCGCCACCGCCTCGCCGTCCTCGTCGGGCCCGAGGAGTTCGAGCGGCCACGCGCCCAGGATCGCCTGGAAGAACATCCAGAGGTCGTTGGCATCGGGCGCCGGTTCGCCGTCGAGTTCGCCGAGGTGCGGGTCGGCGATCTCCCTGAAGCGCGCCCATTCCTCGCCCCACGCCTCCGGCATCGCCGAGAGCGCGAGGAGGCGCGTGCGCGCGTCCTCGCCGCGCTTGGTGTCGTGCGTGGCGGTGGTGATCTGCGCGTTCGGCCAGTCGCGGGCGCGGGCGGCCTGGAGCGCGTGGAAGTGCTCGGCCGAGAGGCCGTACTCGCCCGGATCGCCCCCTACCTCGTTGAGGGCGAGGAGTTCGACGAAGCGGTAGAACAGCGTGTCCTCCAGGCTCTTGGCCATCACCGGGCCGGTGAGCTGCTGGAAGCGGCGGCGCACGCGCCGCACGATCTCGGGCGAGGGCCGGCCCGGCGAGTCGGTGTCGATCCGCCCGAGCAGGACGCCCTGCGCGAAGTCGTGCACCGAGCGGTCGGGCAGGCGCGAGTGGCGCTTGGCCTTGCGCACCGCGCCCTCGATCAGCCGCACGTCCTCCTCCTCGAGGTCGCCCTCGTCGAGGTCCTGGGGCATGTAGCTGCGATAGACGGGGAAGCGCGCGACGATCTCGGTGAGCGCCTGCCGCAGGGCGTTGACCGAGAAGTCGCGGGTGCGCCGGTCGGCATCCGCCACGCGCTTGAGGTCCGAGGTCAGGACCTCCAGCTCGCTGGCGAAGCTCGTCTCCAGGATCTCCGCCTTCACTTGGCGCAGCATCAGGCCGTAAGGCTCGTCCATGCCGGTCGCGCCCGCATAGAGCGCCCGCACGGCCTCGCGCCGGCCCTGGTCCACGAACAGGCCGTCGATCTGGTTGAGGACATCGTAGCCGGTGGTGCCGGCCACCGGCCAGGGGCGCAGGCGTTCGCCCGGCTCCAGGATCTTCTCCACCACGATGTAGAAGCCCGGCCCCACCGCGCTCTGGAGCGCCCGCACGTAGCCCGCCGGGTCGGCGAGCCCGTCGATGTGGTCGATGCGCAGGCCGTCGATCCGCCCCGCGCGGATCTGGCGGAACAGCATCGCGTGCGCGCCCTCGAACACCTCGTCGCGCTCGACCCGGAGGCCCGCGAGCGAGTTCACGTCAAAGAAGCGGCGGTAGTTGATGTCGCTCGCCGCCACCCGCCAATGGGCGAGCCGGTAGGATTGCGCCTCCAGGATGCGGTGGAGCGCGCCGAAGCTGTCGGGATGGCCCTTGAAGCCGTTGACGAGGGCCACCGCCCGCTCGATCGCCGCGCCGAGGTCGGGCGAGCCGGCGACGGCCTCGGCGAGCCGCTGCTTGAGCCCGTCCGCCTCGCCCGGGAAGGCCGCGAGGCGCTCGGGACTGGTCTCCTCGCTCATCCGCCGCAGGCGCTCGGAGATCGACAGCACCTCCGCCGAGGCGGCATCCCCCACCTCCGGCAGGGCCGCGAGCGCCCGGTCGAGGACGATCGGGTAGCTCAACGGGCAGATCGGGACCTTGTGCTCGTAGTGCCAGACCGCGAACCCGCCCTCCTGCGGGTCGAAGGCGAGCCTCAGATCGCCCTTCTCCAGCGCCTCGCCGTAGCGGTCGCCCAGGAAGGGCACCACGAGCTTGTTGTGGGCGCCGAGCCGCTCCCAGTCGATGTCGAAGGCCTGCGAGGCGGGCGAGAGCGGCCCCCATTCGAGCACCGAGAGCCACCACGGGTTGTCGGCACCGCCGACCCCCATGTGGTTGGGCACGATGTCGAGGAGGAGCTTCAGCCCGTGCGCCTTCAGGGCGTCGCTGAAGCGGATGAACGCCTCCTCGCCGCCGAGCTCCGGGTTGATCTCGCGGTGGTCGACGATGTCGTAGCCGTGGGTGGAGCCGGGCCGCGCCTTGTGGATCGGCGAGGCGTAGACGTGGCTGATGCCGAGCCGCGCGAGGTACGGCACGATCGCGATCGCGTCGTCGAAGGTGAACTCTTTGTGGAACTGCAGCCGGTAGGTCGCCCGCGGCGGCTCGGAGGCGAGACGCGCCGCGCCCGAGCGCGGGCCGCGATCCTCCGAGGCGAGGGAGGCCGCGACCTTCGCGAGCGGCCCGCCCGGGGCCGCGATGGCGTCGAGGTCGCGGTCGAGCTTGCGGCGCCAGTTCGGATAGCCGTCGGTGACGCCGGGCATGTTCGCCTGGCTCACCTCGCCGAGCACGTCTTCGTATTGCACAGCGGTCAGGATCGAGGGCGCCCGGGCGAGATAGCGGGCGGCGGCGTCGAAGGGCGGCAGGTCCGGCGGCTCGGTGCCGGGGTAGAGCCCTTCCGCGTGCATCGCCTCGGTGAGGCGGCGGCGCTCGTGCACCCGCTCGGCGCGCTCGGCCTCCGCGCGCGCGCCGTCGTAGAGGCCGAGCGACTGGCGCAGGTCGGTGTCGACGCTGCGCCACCAGCCGACGAAGGTCGGCAGGTCGTGGGTGGTGATGGCGCAGAGGGCGTCGCGCGGATAGGCGCCCGGACGCTTGAAGCTGCCGCCCTCGCCGCGCTCGAAGGCGAGGATGCGGTAGCTCAGGATGCCGGCCTGCATCAGCGCGTCGGAGAAGCCCTCGGGAGCGGTGCCCAGGTCCTCGGCGATCACGAGGCAGCGCGCCCGGTGGCTCTCCAGCCGCAGCACGGCGAGCATCGGCTCGAAGGGCATCGCCACGTAGGCGCCCGCCTTCGCCCCCTGCCCGACCGGGATCAGGTAGAGGCGCGCCAGCTGGAAGGCGTGGTCGATGCGGATCGCGCCGGCATGGCGCATGTTGGCCTGGACCAGCGCCCGGAAGGCGGCGAGGCCGTCGCGCTCCAGCTCCAGCGGGTCGAAGGGCGGCAGGCCCCAATCCTGGCCGTTGGGCGCCAGCAAGTCGGGCGGCGCGCCGATCGACAGGGTGTTCGAGAAGCGCTCCGGGTGCGACCACACCTCCGATCCGCCCCGGTCCGCCCCGACCGCGAGGTCGCGGTAGAGCCCGATGCGCAT
Source organism: Methylobacterium isbiliense (assembly GCF_022179325.1). Taxonomy (GTDB): domain Bacteria; phylum Pseudomonadota; class Alphaproteobacteria; order Rhizobiales; family Beijerinckiaceae; genus Methylobacterium; species Methylobacterium isbiliense. The sequence goes on from NZ_BPQQ01000016.1 coordinate 161,588, forward strand.
GCCGCCCGCCCGCGCCGCCGCCTCGCCGAGCTGGCGGTCGGCGAGGAATTGCAGCCACGCGTGGAACGACACCCGCTCCGCATGCGCCTGCGCGAAGGCCGTGACCTGCGGCGTGCCGTTGCGGCGGTAGGTCTCCGGCCAGTCGCCGACCCAGTGGGCGCCCTGCGCCCGGAAATGCTCGGAGAGCGCGTCGAAGGTGGCGTGGGCCTCCAGATGCTCGCCCGCCTCCGCCCGGAAGGCGAGGAAGTCGGGATCCTGCCCGGCCCGGGCGCGGCTCTCCTGCCAGAGGGCGTCGAGCACCGGCGCCAGCACCTCCCACACCCCGGCATGGTCGACGAGGGCGGCATCGCGCAGGCGGTCCACCTGCGGCCGCAGGGAGTGGAGCAGCCGCTCGGCGGCGCTGCCGGCGAAGCCCGGCACCGCCTGCGGGTCGACGTAGAGGGTTTCGAGGAAGAGCCGCGAGGAGGGCGAGTAGGGCGAGACCTTCTGGCGGTCGGTGGGGAAGAGCGCGTGGACCGGGCTCAGGCCCAGGAAGGCGGCGCCCCGCGCCCCCGCATCGGCGGCGGCCCGGCCCGCATCCGCGTAGGTGCCGATGCCGAGGTTCTGCTTCGAGCGCAGGCCGTAGAGCTGGACCGCGAGGCCCCAGTCCCGCGCGCCCTCGTCGCCGAGCGCACGCGGCCGCCAGCAGCGCTTCGGCGCGGCGATCACGGTCGCCTCCACGCGCCGCGTGCCGAGCGTCACCACGAGGGTGTGGTAGCCGGGCGTGAGCGGGGGCAGGTCGAACCCGTCATCGCCCGCCGAGACGATGGCGCGCCCGTCGCGGACGCCGCCGCGCTCCTCCACGAGGTGCCAGTTCAGCGTGCCGGCCTCCCCCCGCAGCGGCACGCGGGCGGCCCGGCGGGCCTCGACCGGGATCAGGGGCGGCACGAGGTTGTGCCGCAGGGCCGTGACGCGCGCCAGGCTGTCCTGCGCCTCCGCCTCGGTGCCGGCCGGCAGCCCCAGGGCGGCCAGCATGCCGGCGCGCACCGGGAGCGGCGTCTCCACCCGCTGGCCGAAGGCATCGACGTAATCGGCGGCCAATCCCGCCGCGTCGGAGAGCCGCGCGACGAGTTCCTCGGACACCGCCATCATGCCACCTCTTTCGCGAACAGGCCGGACCAGGGCTGAAGCACGACCTCGCCGGCCTCGCGGCAGGTCGCGGTGTCGGAGATCCAGATCACCCGGCCCGCCGGCATCGGCAGCGCATGGGGCTCCTCGCCCACATTGGCGACGAAGCGCAGCGTTCCGGCCGCGAAGCGCCACGTCACGTCGATCGCGTCCGGACGAGACCGATCGGCCGTGCCGCCGAGCCAGGCGGACTTGGTGAGCGGCACCACCTCGGCCCGGCGCAGGCCGAGGAGAAGCCGGGTATCCTCCAGCACCTCGCGGTGGGGCGAGCGCGAGCGCTCGGACCAGTCGATCTTCGAGCGCAGGAAGGTCGCCTCCGCGGTCGGATCGGGAATCGCCTTCGCCTTCTCGTCGTCCGCGAAGGCCGCGAAGCTGCGGAATTCCCGGCGGCGGCCCTCGCGCACGGCCTTGTTCAGCTCCTCGTCCGGCGCGAAGTCGACGAAGAACAGGAACGGCGCCGAGGCCGACCATTCCTCGCCCATCCACAGCATCGGGATCTGCGGCGCGAGCAGCAGGCCCGCGCGGGCGAGCGCGAGGCGCTGCGGATCGGCGAGGTGGCTCAGCCGCTCGCCCATGGCCCGATTGCCGACTTGGTCGTGGTTCTGCAGGAAGGTGACGAAGGCCGAGGGCGGCAGGTGGCCCGACGGCTCCCCGCGCGGGTGGTTGTCGAGGGTGCGGAACGGCTCGCCCTGATAGGCGAACCCCTCCGCGAGGCTGCGGGCGAGGTGCGCCGCCGGCTTGTCGGCGAAGCTCTCGTAATAGCCCGCATCCTCGCCGGTGAGCAGCACGTGCCAGCCGTGATGCGTGTCGTCCGCCCATTGCGCGTTGTGGCCGGTGGCCTTGCCGTCCCGGCGCTCCAGCCAGCGCGCCTGGTTCGCCTCGTTCTCCAGGATCAGGTGGATCTCCCGGTCCGGCAGCGCCGCGCGGATGCGCGCCGAGAGTTCGGCCAGGAAGTGGGTGTCGGAATCGTCCAGGATCGCGTGGACGGCGTCGAAGCGCAGGCCGTCGACGTGGAACTCCTCCAGCCAGTAGAGGGCGTTGTGCAGGAAGTAGTCCCGCACGACCCGACCGCTCTCGCGGCCGTCGAAGTTGATGCCGGCGCCCCAGGGCGTCTGGTGGCGCTCGGTGAAGAAGCTCTTGGCGTAGGCGTGGAGGTAGTTTCCGGCCGGGCCGAAATGATTGTAGACGACGTCGATGAACACCATCAGCCCGAGGGCGTGGGCGCTGTCGATCAGGCGCTTGAGATCGTCGGGCGTGCCGTAGGCGGAATCGGGCGCGTAGGGCAGCACGCCGTCGTAGCCCCAGTTGCGGCGCCCCTTGAAGTCGGCGAGCGGCAGGAGTTCGATCGCCGTGACGCCGAGATCGCGCAGGTCCTCGAGCTTGGCGGCAAGGCCCGCATAGGTGCCCTCCGGCGTCGCCGTCCCGACATGCGCCTCATAGACCACCGCCTCTTCCCAGGCCCGCCCGCGCCAGGAGCCGTCGCTCCAGGCGAAGGCGCGCGGGTCGACGACTTCGCTCAGGCCCGAGACGTCCTCCGGCTGGAAGCGGGAGGCGGGATCCGGCACCACGAGGTCACCGTCGATGCGGAAACCGTAGCGGGCGCCGGCCTGCGCCGGAGCGGTCAGCCGGCGCCAGCCGCCCTCCGCCTCCGGCATCGGATGATCCTGGCCGTCGAGGACCAGGACGACGTCGCGGGCAGTGGGCGCCCAGAGCGCGAAGCGCACGCCCTCCGGTTCGACCTGAGCGCCGAATGGCATGCTGTGCGCGCGCCGCATCGGTCCGGTTTCCTTCGCATCGGGTTGGATCTCGGGCGCGGGAGCGTCCCTTTCGGGGGCAATCCGCCGAGCTTGCGCCGGTTCCGTGCCGGCCCCGCTCGCAGCGCCACCTAAGGCGGCGCTTCCCCAAGGCAACCCGAAAAAGCCGATCCGGTCCGGTCAGACCCCGTGCGTTCGCGCCGGCCGCGCCAGAGGGCGCCCGTAGACGAGCAGGCAGCGGCCCGGCATCAGGACGGTGCCGCCGGTCCGCAGCGCCTCGCGCTCCCGGGGGCGTCCGTCCGGCGCGGTGGTGTCGAAGAGCGGCGTCCAGGGACCGCCGACGAGCCGCGCCACCTGGAAGGCCACCGCCTCCGGGGCGGCGTTGGCCAGCAGCAGCAGGCGCTTGCCGTCGGGCGCATCGTTGCCGACCTGCATGCCGAAGGCGCGCCGGGCGCCGTCCGCCCAGGCGGCGGCGTCCATCTCGGCCCCGCAGGGCGAGAGCCAGTGCACGTCCTTGAGGCCGGCGCCCGTCACCTTCTCGCCGGTGAGGAACTTGCGCCGTCGCAGCGCCCGGTGGTCGCGGCGCAGCGCCAGGAGATGACGCAGGAAGGCGGTGAGCGCCGGATCACCCCCGTCGTCGTCCCAGTCCACCCAGGAGATCGCGTTGTCCTGGCAATAGGCGTTGTTGTTGCCGCGCTGGCTGCGCGAGCGCTCGTCGCCCATCAGCAGCATCGGCACGCCTTGCGCGAGCACGATCGTGGCGAGCAGGTTGCGCTTCTGGCGCGCCCGGACGGCCAGGATCGCGGGATCCTCGGTCGGCCCCTCGACGCCGTAATTGGACGAGACGTTGTGCCCGTGGCCGTCGCGGTTGCCCTCGCCGTTCGCCTCGTTGTGCTTGTGCTCGTAGGCGACCACGTCGGCCAGCGTGTAGCCGTCGTGCGAGGTGATGAAGTTGACGCTGGCGCCGGGGCCGCGGCCGGAGGGCGAAAACGTCTCGCGCGAGCCGGTGAGGCCCTGGGTCAGGCGCGGCAGCGTGCCGTCGTCGCCGCGCCAGAAGCCGCGGGCGGCGTCGCGGAACTGGTCGTTCCAGTCGCTCCAGCCGACCGGGAACCCGCCGAGCTGGTAGCCGCCCATGCCGATGTCCCAGGGCTCGGCGATCAGCTTGACCCGCGACAGGACCGGGTCCTGCGCCATGGCCTGCAGCACCGCGGCGCGGGGCGTGAAATCGTGCGGCGCGCGCGCGAGGCTGGACGCGAGGTCGAAGCGGAACCCGTCGATCCGGTAGGCCTCGATCCAGTGGCGCAGGGAATCGAGCACCATCTGCATCACCCGCGGATGGGCGACGTCGAGGGTGTTGCCGCAGCCGGTACAGTCGAGGTCGCGGCCGCGGTCGTCGGGCCGCAGCTTGTAGTAGCTGGCATTGTCGATGCCGCGGAAGGACAGGCTCGGCCCGAGATGGTCGGCCTCGCAGGTGTGGTTGTAGACGACGTCGAGCAGCACCTCAATGCCGGCGGCGTGCAGTTGCCGGATGGCGGCCTTGAGCCCCGGGATGCCGGCCGGACCCAGGTAGCGCGGCTCGGGGGCGAAGTAGTTCAGGGGCGAGTAGCCCCAGAAGTTCGACAGGCCACGATCGACCAGGAAGCGGTCGTCCACGAAGGCTTGGATCGGCAGGAGTTCGAGGGCCGTGACGCCGAGCGACACCAGATGCTCGACGATGGCCGGATGGCCGAGCGCCGCGTAGCTGCCGCGCCAGGGCAGCGGCACGCCGGGATGCGTCTGGGTGAACGCCTTGACGTGCGCCTCGTAGATCACGCTGTCGACGGCCGGGCGGCGCAGGGGCGGGTCGTCGCCGAGATGCGGCTCGGGCGCCGTCACCACGCCCTTGGGCACCATCGCGGCGCTGTCGCGCCGGTCGATATGGTCGGATCGGTGCAGGCCCCGCCGGTAGGCGTAGACCGCATCGTGCCAGCGCACCCGGCCGGCGAGCTCGCGCGCATAGGGGTCGAGGGAGAGCTTGTGCGGGTTGAAGCGGTGGCCGCCCGCGGGATCCCAGGGACCGTGCACCCGGTAGCCGTAGAGCTGCCCCGGCAGCATCCCGGCGAGATAGCCGTGCCAGACGTCGTCGGTGCGCCGCGGCAGGCGGATCACGTCCGTCTGGTGGCGCCCGGTCGGATCGAACAGGCAGAGATCCACCGCGGTGGCATGGGACGAGAAGAGCGCGAAGTTCACCCCGCGCCCGTCAAAATGGGCACCGAGCGGCGCCGGCAAGCCGTCATCGAGGGCGATCATCCCGCCTTCATCGGGGTCCCGGCGGCCTCCGGTCAAGCCTCCGGCAGCTCGCGACCGGCGGACTCGTCGCGCGGGACCAATACTGCCTGCTGATTGTGCAACCGCCGCCGGCGCGCCCGCATCTTCCGTCTCACGCAGGGAGAGGCGGCGTGAACCCGAAGCGGGGCTGGCGCATTTCCTTTGCCTTGGCCCCTCTCTTGCGTCTAGCCTCGGGCCAACCAGAGGGACGCCCATGCCGCTCAGTGCGTTCGATGAAATGAACGGAATCCGGGAGAGCGGAGCGGATCAGGCCGAGATCCGTGGTGCCTACGCGGCCCTGAAGCATTGGCTCGATTCGACGCCGCCCGAACACTTCAACACGCGGCGCAGTCAGGCCGAACTGTTCTTTCGCCGCATCGGCATCACCTTCGCGGTTTACGGCGACAACGAGTCGACCGAACGGCTGATCCCGTTCGACATCATCCCGCGGGTGCTGACCAAGCCGGAATGGGGCTTCCTGGAGCGCGGCCTGAAGCAGCGCGTCACCGCCCTGAACCTGTTCCTGGCCGACGTCTACGGCCCGCAGGACTGCATCAAGGCCGGGGTGATCCCGGGCGACCTCGTCTACCGCAACCCGCATTACCGGCTGGAGATGCGGGACTTCGAGGTGCCGCACGGCAAGTACGTCCACATCGCCGGCATCGACATCGTGCGCACGGGCGAGGACCAGTTCTATGTGCTGGAGGACAACGCCCGCACGCCGTCCGGGGTCTCCTACATGCTGGAGAACCGGGAGGTGATGCTGCGCCTCTTCCCGGAACTCTTCAGCAAGCACCGGGTCTCGCCGGTGGAGGATTACCCTGACGCGCTGCTCGCCACCCTGCGCAGCCTCGCGCCGATGAGCGCCGCCCGCGACCCGACGGTGGTGCTCCTCACGCCCGGCCGCTTCAATTCCGCCTTCTACGAGCACTCCTTCCTGGCCGACAAGCTCGGGGTCGAATTGGTGGAGGCCTCCGACCTCTTCACCCGGGACGACGTGGTCTACATGCGGACCACCGAGGGGCCGCGGCGCGTCGACGTGATCTACCGGCGCATCGACGACGACTTCCTCGATCCGCTGGTGTTCCGGCCGGATTCGGTGCTCGGCGTGCCCGGCCTGATGAGCGCCTACCAGAGCGGGAGCGTGACGCTCGCCAACGCGGTCGGCACCGGCATCGCGGACGACAAGGCGGTCTACAGCTACATGCCGGAGATCGTGCGCTTCTTCACCGGCGAGGAGCCGATCCTGCACAACGTGCCGACCTGGCGCTGCCGCGAGAAGGACGCGCTCGCCTACGTGCTGGCCAATCTCGGCGACCTCGTGGTCAAGGAGGTGAACGGCTCGGGCGGCTACGGCATGCTGGTGGGACCGCACGCCACCAAGCGCGAGATCGAGGAGTTCGGGCGCAAGCTGCGGCACGCGCCGGACGGGTTCATCGCCCAGCCGACGCTGGCGCTCTCCACCTGCCCGACCTTCGTGGCCTCCGGCGTCGCGCCCCGGCACGTCGATCTGCGGCCCTTCGTGCTCGCGGGCGCCGACGAGATCCGGATCGTGCCGGGGGGACTCACGCGGGTCGCCCTCAAGGAGGGCTCCCTCGTGGTGAATTCGAGCCAGGGAGGCGGCACCAAGGACACCTGGGTGCTCGACGCCTGAGGGGTCGCCGGCACGCCGTCCGGTCCCTCGCCCGCCCTCCGCCCACCCTCCGTTCGAAGTCGCGTCAGCATGCTCTCCCGTACCGCCGACAACCTCTTCTGGCTCTCGCGCTACACCGAGCGGGCGGATTTCATCGCCCGCATCCTCGACGCGGCGCTGCGCCTCACCGCCCTGCCGGCCAGCTACGGCGGCGGGGAGACCAACGAGTGGGAATCGGCGCTGGCCTCCGCGGGCAGCGCCGAACTGTTCCGGCCGCTCTACGACAGCGTCAACGAGCACACGGTGCGGGACTTCCTCGCCTTCAGCCCGCACAATCCCTCCTCGATCCGCTGCTGCCTGCAGACCGCCCGCGAGAACGCCCGCAGCGTGCGCACCGCGCTCACCGTCGAGATGTGGGAGGCGATCAACGAGGCGTGGCTGACGCTGCGCTCCTACGAGGGCCGCGACTTCACGCGCGAGGAATTCGCCCGCTTCCTCGATTGGGTGAAGGGAGTGTCGCTGGCCTTCGACGGCTCGGCCTACCGCACCATGCTGCGCAACGACGCCTACTGGTTCACCCGGCTCGGCGTCGCGATCGAGCGGGCCGACAACACCGCCCGCATCCTCGACGTGAAGTACCACGTGCTGCTGCCCGAGACCGAGCGGGTGGGCGGCAGCCTCGACTACTTCCAGTGGACCACGATCCTGCGCGAGGTCTCGGCGCTCACCGCCTATCACTGGGTCTACCGCGAGAGCATCAAGCCCTGGCTGGTCGCCGACCTGCTGATCCTCAACCGCCAGATGCCGCGCTCGCTCGCCAATTGCTACGAGATGCTGGTGCGCCATCTCGACCTGATCGCCGACGCGTACGGGCGCCGCGGGCCGAGCCAGCGGCTGGCCAGCAACATGCTGAGCCGCCTCGACAGCGCCTCCGTGGAGGCGGTGTTCGCGGGCGGGCTGCACGAGTTCATCCAGGGCTTCATCCAGGACAACAACCGCCTGGGAGGGGCGATCGCCGAGCAGTACCTCGTCTGACCGCGCGCGCTCCGGCCGAGCGACACCCCCTCCCCCGCCCCATCCGCACGAGGCCCCATGCGCATCCGCGTCGTTCACGAGACGGCCTACGAGTACGAGTCGCCGGCCCGCGGCCTGATCCAGATGCTGCGCCTCACGCCGCGCGACCACGACGGCCAGCACGTGCGCGCGTGGCGCATCGAGCCGACCGCCGACGGGCGCCTGGCGCGGCGGGAGGACGGGTTCGGCAACGTCGTGCACGTGTTCAGCGCCGACGGGCCGGAGGTGGCGCTGGTGATGCGGGTGACTGGCGAGGTCGAGACCAGCGAGACCCACGGCGTGGTGCGGGGCGCGGTCGAGCGCCTGCCCGACCCGTTCTACCTGCGCGAGTCGCGCTTCGCCGTCGCCGACGAGGCGATCCGCACCTTCGCGGACGACGCGGTCGGCGGGGCCGGCCCGGATACGCTGGGCCGCCTGCACCGGCTGGTGGACGCGATCCACCGCGAGGTGCGCTACGCCCCCGGCGGGCCGACCGACGCGCACAGCACCGCCGCGGAGGCCTTCGCGCTGCGCGAGGGCGTCGGCCAGGACCTCGCCCACATCTTCATCGCGGCGGCCCGGCACCTGGAGATCCCGGTGCGCTACGTCTCGGGCTACTACTACCGGGAGACCACCACCGCGCAGGAGGCCGGACACGCCTGGGTGGAGGGGCTGGTGCCCGATCTCGGCTGGGTCGGCTTCGACCCCTGCTTCGGCATCTCGGCCACCGAGGCGCATCTGCGGGTCGCGGTCGGCCTCGACTACCTTGATGCCGCGCCGGTGCGCGGCAGCCGCATCGGCGGGGGCACCGAGACCATGCGGGTGCGGGTGACGGTCGACGACGCGCGCGCGCAGCCCCAGGCCGAGACGCAGGCCCAGGCCCAAGCCCAGTCGCAGACCTGAGCCGCGAGGCGCCGTGGCGTGAATGCGACGGCGGCGCCAAATCGATCGGCGCGGCCTTGAAGGCGGGGCGCCTTAACGTCAAGGACAGGGATGCGCCCCGACTCTTCGTGCGCAACGCCCATCCGACCGAACCCCCGCACGATCATGGCCATCCCGTTCGATTTCTCGTTCGCCCATCTGCTCACCATGACGGCCTCCGTCATCGCGGGCGCGGTCTTCGCCGATTCGGTCGAGACGTCGGGCCGCCGCATCGTGGAACGCGCGCTGCGCTTCCTCGGCCTCGGCCGCTGAGCCGCCCGGCAGGCCGGCGACCTGCCGCGCTTGCGTCTGGACCCGTCCCACCAGTTGCGCCAGGGTGAGCGGACGCGTCGTCCGGCGAGAGACTCCAGGGGAGCGCCACGCGATGACCTACTGCGTCGGGATCCTGGTCGAGGACGGCCTCGTGATGATCGCCGACACCCGCACCAATGCGGGTCTCGACGACATCTCGACCTTCCGCAAGCTGCACCTGTTCGAGGTGCCCGGCGAGCGCGTGATGGCGCTCGCCTCCGCCGGCAACCTCTCGCTGACGCAATCCGTGGTCGCGATGCTGGCGGAGGGCGTCGAGGATCCCGAGACGGGCACCCGGGAGACCCTCTACGAGGCACCGACGATGTTCCGCGCCGCCCAGCTTATCGGCCGGGCGATCCGCCGCGTGCGGGCGATCGAGCGCGAGGGCTTCGAGGCGGCGCAGCTGCGCTTCGAGGTGTCGTTCCTGTTCGGCGGCCAGATCGGCGACGGGCCGATGAGGCTCTACATGGTCTACTCGGCCGGCAACTTCATCGCCTGCACGCAGGACGCACCATTCCTGCAGATCGGCGAGCACAAGTACGGCAAGCCGATCCTCGACCGCGCGGTGACCTTCCGGACCGAGATCTATGACGCGCTCAAGGTCGGGCTGATCTCGATCGATTCGACCATGCGCTCGAATCTCGGCGTCGGCCTGCCGATCGACCTCGTGGTGGTCCGCCGCGGCACCGCCCGCACGGAGGTCGTGCACCGGATCGAGGCGGGCGAGCCCTATTTCCACGACCTGCGCGAGCGCTGGTCGGCGGCCCTGCGCGCCGCCCATCGGGCGATCCCGCGCCCGCCCTACGGGCCGCCGAGTTCGTCCTGAGCGTGGCCGCAGGCGGCGAGGAGGTCTCGCGCCGCCGCCGCGGGATCCTCCGCGCGCATCACCCCGCCCATCACGGCGATCCCGGCCGCGCCCGCGCGCAGGCAGGCGGGAGCGGTCGCCGGTGTGACCCCGGCGAGGGCCAGCACCGGCAGGCCGAGGCGGCAGGCCGCACGCAACCCCTCCAGGCCGAGCGCCGGGCCGTAGCCGGGCTTGCTCGCGCTGGCGAAGATCGGGCTCAGGGTGACGTAATCGGCGCCCACCTCGCGCGCGGCCGCGACCTCCGAGAGGGAATGGGCCGAGAGGCCGAGGAGCGCCCGGGCGCCGAGCCGCGCCCGCGCCGGCGCGACGGCGGCGGCCTCGCCGAGATGGACGCCGTCCGCGCCGATCCGCTCGGCGAGCGCGACGTCGCGTCCGATGGTCAGGCGGCCGCCCGCGGCCGCGACCTGCCCGATCAGGGCCGCCGCCAGGGCGGCGCGCTCGTCGTCGGGCAGGTCGCGGTCGCGCAGCCAGATCCAGCGGGCGCCGCCCGCGAGCGCCGCCCCGATGCGGTCGGGGAGCGGCATCGCCGCGCCGTGCCGGTCCGTGACGACGAGGAGCCGCGACGGCAGCGGGTTCATGCGCCGGGCATCACGAGCCGACGAGGCCGAGCTGCGGGCTCGACGGTTCGGCCCGGGCGCGCCGCGGGATGCGTCCGGCGCCATGGGCGAGGCGGCCGGCCTCGACGGCGTGGCGCATGGCGCGGGCCATGCGCACCGGATCGTCGGCCTTGGCCACCGCGGTGTTGAGCAGCACCGCCGCCGCCCCGAGCTCCATCGCGATCACCGCGTCGGAGGCCGTGCCGATGCCGGCATCCACGATCACCGGGACGGGCGAGCGGCGGCAGATCAGTTCGAGGTTGGCCGGATTCGCGACGCCCATGCCGGAGCCGATCAGCGAGCCCATCGGCATCACCGCGGCCGCGCCGAGATCGGCGAGCCGGCTGCACACCACCGGATCGTCGTTGCAGTAGGGCAGGACGACGAAGCCGGCATCGACGAGCTGGCGCGTGGCCTCGATCGTCTCGGCCGCGTCCGGATACAGGGTCTCCCGGTCGCCGATGACCTCGACCTTGATCCAGTTGGTGCCGAGCGCCTCGCGGGCGAGTTCGGCGGTCATCACGGCGTCGCGGGCGGTCTCGCAGCCGGCGGTGTTGGGCAGGAAGCGGAATCCGCCGAGCATCGAGACGGTGTCGGAGCCGTGGCCCTTCAGCGACACGCGCCGGATCGACACCGTCGCCACCTCGGCGCCGCTCGCCCGCACGGCTTCCGCCATGATGGCCTGGGTGGGGTAGCCGGCGGTGCCGATGAGCAGGCGGGAGCGCAGCCGCGTGCCGGCGATCACCAGCGCGTCGTCGGCCTCTCGGGCGATGGGGGTGACGGTGTCGGTCATGCTCGCAACTCCGAAAAACAGGCGCGCCATGCGCGATCGGGCTTGAGAGGGGCCTCACCCGCCCTGCATCGCCCGCACGATCTCGACCCGGTCGCCCTCCGCGAGCCGGGTCCGGGCCCAGTCGCCGCGCCGCACCACGGCGCCGTTGAGCGCGATGGCGAAGCCCTGCGGACCGGGCAGGTCGAGGTCGGCCGTCTCCTGGCGCCAGAGGGCGTCGAGGGTCTCGGCGTCGCACTCTCGGGGCTCGCCGTTGACGGTCAGCCTCATGAGTGCCCCCGCAGGCGGTCGGCGGCGGGACGGAACCGCCCGGGACCGAAGGGAGCGGCCACAGGCGGCAGCGCGCCGCGCAGGATCAGGCCGGCGATGGCGGCGGCGGTGACGGGCGCCAGGAGGTAGCCGTTGCGGTGGTGGCCGACCGCCAGGACGAGGCCCGGCAGCGCCTCGCCGAGGAGCGGCGCGTCGTCGTCGGAGGTCGGGCGGAAGCCGGTCCAGACGCCCTCGACCGGCATCTCCTCGATGCCCGGACAGGCCCGGCGCGCGCCTTCCAGCAGGGCGAACAGGCCGCCGGCCGTGAGCGTCGCGTCGAAGCCGCATTCCTCGACGGTCGCCCCGACGATGAGGTGGCCGTCGCCCTTCGGCGCCATGTGGATCTGCTCGGTCCAGACCACGTGATCGAGCCGCCCGCTGCGCGGCGTCATCCGCAGGGCCAGCGCCTGGCCCTTGAGCGGCCGCACCGGCAGGGCGAGGTCGGGCACCAAGCTCCCCTCCCCGGCCCAGGCGCCGGAGGCCAGCACGACGGTGCCGGCCCGCAGCACGCCCGCCGCGGTGCGCAGGCCGACGACGCGCCCGCCCGCGCGCTCCAGCGCCTCGACCGTGCATTCCTCCACGAGGCGCCCGCCCGCCGCGCGCAGGGCGCGCCGCAGGGCCGCCATGACGCGGGCGGGGTCGACCTGATGGTCCTCTGGGCAGAAGAGGCCGGCCGTGACGGTGGGGCGCAGGCCCGGCTCGCGGGCGCGCACCTGCGGACCGGAGAGCCATTCGGTCGCGAGCCCGGCCCGGCGCTGCAGGTCGTGGCGGAAGCGCAGGCGCTCCACCTCGTCGCGCCCGAGCGCGATCACCAGGGTGCCCTCCCGCCGGTAGTCGATGCCCTGGCCGGAGGCCGCTTCGAGATCGTCGCGGAAGCCGGCCCAGAGGCGCTGGCTCTCCAGCGCCAGGGGCAGCAGCCGATCGCCGCCGGGCTCGTGCTCCGCCGCCGCGGCCAGCATGCCGGTGGCCGCCAGGCTCGCACCGTCGCCCGCCCGGCCGCGCTCCAGCACGGCGACCGAGAGCCCGGCCTGCGCAAGGCGCCACGCGACCGACAGGCCGATCAGCCCGGCCCCGACCACCGCGACGTCGGCGCGCTCGGGCAATCGGTCGTTCGCCGGGGCGGCCTCCTCGCCGCGGCGCCGGCCGATCGGGGATGCAGGGGAGGAACGCAACCAAGGTCTCCACGGTGGCCCGTAGAGAGTGAACGCTGCGCCCGTTCTTCGCTGAAGCGCTAAGGTCCGCGGACCCCGTCCAATCCCTACGCCGGTATGAGCCGGATCAGGTTCGAAGGATTTCCGCGCCGAGCGGCCCGAAGGCGGCTCCAGCGGTGTCTCAGCCCCTTGCCGGGGATCTCCCTGGAACGGACGGAATGTGGGCGAGGGCCGGCCCGCCGTCAACCACCGGGCCGGGCCGGGCGGTAGATCGCGATCTCCTCCGGGATGCCGTCGAGGGGATGGCTGCCCAGCGGCTCAGGATCCCCCCAGAGAAAGTCCACGAAGGGCTTCGACATCAGCAGCGGTTCGCCGAGCTGCTTGTTGAGCTTGGCGAGCCGGCTCGCGAGGTTCACGTCGCGGCCGATCACCGTGAAGTCGAGCCGCGCGCCCGAGCCGACATTGCCGTAGGCCGCCTCGCCGTGGTGCAGGGCGATGCCGGCGCTGATGCGGGCAGGAAAGCGCGCCGCCGCGTTCGCCTCGTCGAGGCGCCGCAGCGCCGTCTGGGCGGCGGTGAGCGCGCTCTGGGCCGCGCCGCCGAGGCCGTCGCCGGTCTCGCGGAAGATCGCGAGCAGGCCGTCGCCCATGTATTTCAGCACCTCGCCGCCCTCGCTCTCGATCGGCGGCACGAGGCAGTCGAAGTAGGTGTTCAGCAGCTCCACCGACGCCTCCGGGGTCAGGGCCGCCGTGAGGTGGGTGTAGCTGCGCATGTCGGCGAACAGGATCGCCGAGCGGATGCGCTCCACCTGGCCCCGCCGGATCGAGCCGGACAGGATCGCGTGGTGCGGCCCGTCGCCGACATAGATCCGCAGCACCTGATCGAGGCGGGTGTTGAGGCCGCGCATCTCCATCACGGCCGAGAGCGTCGGCACGATGAAGCGCAGGATGGCAAGGTTCTCGGCCGAAAAACCCGCGGGCGACCGGGTCGCGAAGGTGACGCCGTTGTTGGTGCCGTTGGTGAAGAAGATCGGAATGGTGAGGTGGTGGCGGTAGCCGGCGGCCTTCAATTCCGCGACGATGCCGAAGCGGTCGTCGGGCGTCTTGTCGAGATCGAGCAGCAGCCACTCGCCGGTCGCGTAGACGACCGCGAAGGGGCTCTCGGCGAGCGCCCGGTCGGAGGCTTCGCCGTGCGGGAAGAGCCGCAGGGTGACCCCGCCCTCCCGGGTCCAGAACCGGCCGACGCCGGTGTATTCCGAATGCAGGGCGTCGATCGCCGTGGTGGCCCGGTCGACCGGAATGCCGAGGTCGTTGAGGCGCTGGGCCAGTCCGCCCAGCAGATCCCCGGATTCGGGCAGCCGCGCGCCCTCGCTGAGCAGCCAGTCCCGCAGGGCGACGCAGGCCCGGAAGAGCCCGATCGGAATGGCGCCGGCCTCCGATCCGTCCGCCTCCGCTGTCGGGTGCTGGGGGGGAGTGGGTGGAGCGGAACGGCGCATGGGCCGGAGATGGGTTGGCCTCACGGCCAAGGCAAGGCTGGCAGGCCCCGGCGGATGGGCGGGGCGATGCGGCCGCGGCGGGCCGATGTGAAAACGGCATCGCCTCTCCGGTGCCGGAGAGGCGATGCCGCGCGACGATTCCGGTCGGCTCGGAGGCGCGGTCTCCCGCGCCTCAGTTGTCGAGGAAGCTCCGCAGCTTGCGCGACCGGCTCGGGTGCTTGAGCTTGCGCAGCGCCTTCGCCTCGATCTGGCGGATGCGCTCGCGGGTGACGCTGAACTGCTGGCCGACCTCTTCGAGGGTGTGGTCGGTGTTCATGCCGATGCCGAAGCGCATGCGCAGCACGCGCTCCTCGCGCGGCGTGAGCGAGGCGAGCACCCGGGTGGTGGTCTCGCGCAGGTTCGACTGGATCGCCGCGTCGATCGGCAGAACGACGTTCTTGTCCTCGATGAAGTCGCCGAGGTGGGAATCCTCCTCGTCGCCGATCGGCGTTTCGAGGGAGATCGGCTCCTTGGCGATCTTGAGGACCTTGCGCACCTTCTCCAGCGGCATCGCCAGCTTCTCGGCCAGCTCCTCCGGGGTCGGCTCGCGGCCGATCTCGTGCAGCATCTGGCGCGAGGTGCGGACGATCTTGTTGATCGTCTCGATCATGTGCACGGGAATGCGGATCGTGCGGGCCTGGTCGGCAATCGAGCGGGTGATCGCCTGCCGGATCCACCACGTCGCGTAGGTCGAGAACTTGTAGCCGCGCCGGTACTCGAACTTGTCCACCGCCTTCATCAGGCCGATGTTGCCCTCCTGGATCAGGTCCAGGAACTGCAGGCCGCGGTTGGTGTACTTCTTGGCGATCGAGATCACGAGCCTGAGGTTCGCCTCGATCATCTCCTTCTTGGCCTGCCGGGCTTCGCGCTCGCCCTTCTGGACCATGTGGACGATCTTCCGGTACTCCTGGATCTCCAGGCCGGTCTCGGAGGCGAGCGAGGTGATCTGCTCGCGAAGCGTCCTGATGCCCTCGCTGCCGCGCTCGGTGAAGTTCTTCCAGCCCTTGCCGCCGAGCTTGCCCACGCGCTCGACCCAGTGCGGGTCGAGTTCGTAACCCTGGTAATGGCGCAGGAACTCGTCGCGGGCCACACCATGGCTCTCGGCGAGCCGCATCAGGCGGCCCTCCTGGGAGATGAGCCGCTTGTTGATGTCGTAGAGCTGCTCGACTAGCGCCTCGATGCGGTTGGCATTGAGCGAGAGCGACTTCACGTCGGCGACGATGCGGTTCTTGAGGTCCGCGTACTGGCGGCCCTGCTTCTCGCTCGCGTCGCCGCCCTGCAGGCGGGTCTCGGCCTGGTCGGCCTGGACCTTGCGCAGCTTGCGGTAATTGTCCGCGATGGCGTCGAAGGTCTCCAGCACCCGCGGCTTCAGCTCGGCTTCCATCGCCGAGAGCGAGACGTTGTTCTCGAGGTCGTCCTCGTCACCCTCGGGTTCGGGGGCCGGCCCGTCGCCGTCGGGCGCCTCGCCCTCGGCCTCCGGCTCGCCCTCGCCCTCCGCGGGACCGCCGCGGCCGTCCGGGCCGGCATAGGTCGCTTCGAGGTCGATGATGTCGCGCAGGAGCACCCGGCCGTCGACGAGCTCGTCGCGCCAGATGATGATGGCCTGGAAGGTCAGCGGGCTCTCGCAGAGGCCCGCGATCATCGCCTCGCGCCCGGCCTCGATGCGCTTGGCGATGGCGATCTCGCCCTCACGCGAGAGCAGCTCCACCGAGCCCATCTCGCGCAGGTACATGCGCACGGGGTCGTCCGTGCGGTCGGTCGGCTCCTTGGTGGTCTCGGTGCGCAGCACGGCCGGCCGGGTCTGGGCCACCTCGGCGACCTCGGTGCCCTCGGCGGGCTCCTCGTCCTCGCTCGCCTCGCCGCCCTCGGCCTGGTTCTCGTCGGCCTCCTCCGCCTCGACGACGTTCACGCCGAGTTCGGAGAGCTGCCCGAGCACGTCCTCGATCTGCTCGGAGGTGAATTCCTCCTGAGGCAGAACCTCGTTGAGCTCGTCGTAGGTGACGTAGCCGCGCTTCTTGGCGAGCTTGATCATCCGTTTGACGGAGGCATCCGTCAGGTCGAGGAGCGGTCCATCGGTCTGCTGCTCGGGAGCCGCTTCGGTCTCTTCTCGTTCCGTTGCCTTCGTCGCCATGTTCAGCCTATGGTTCCGGTGCCGGCCCGCCCGGAACGGGAGAGCGCCCCGCCTCGTCGGCACCGCGATGTACAGACGGGCAGCGGAGCCACCGGCCCTGCCGCCCTCGAATCTCCGTCGCAATCTGCAAGCGCTACGCTTGACTTACTGTTAACTATCCCGCCCCTGGCCCCGAAGTCACGCCTCGCGCGTCAGTGCGGATCGGAGCCCCCGTCCGGCACGTCCGTCTCCGCCTCGGCGGCGGCCACCCGTGCGAGGCGATCCTTCACGTCGCACAGCCATGCGAAATTGGCCTCGGTGTGATCTTCGGCAAGGGCCCGTTCGGCCGCCCGGAGTTCGCTATGTAGAGATCCGGCGTTGCGGTGCAAGATCACGGCCTGCCGGAGCGCGTCTTCGAGCCGCACCGGATCGGCGTGCGGATCGAGCGCCCAGCGGTCGCCCGGGCGCACCAGCGCGGCGATCCGCCCGGCCGCCGGGGTGAGCCCGGCCCGGGCAAGGCGACCGTCGAGCAGGGTCGCCTCGGCCTCGCCCTCCGCCGCATGGCCGATCAGCACGTCGCGCAGGGCCGTCGCGTCGGGGCTCGTCAGGTCGAGATCCGCCAGATCCTCGGCGAGGTCGGCGGCCGCCCCGGAGAGCAGGCCGGGATGGACCAGCAGCACCGCGATGATCAGCGCCTCGCGCGACGAGGAGCCGCCGGAGAACAGCGAGGAGCGCGCGAGCAGCGGACTCGCCCTCGCGGTGAGACGCGGCGAGGCGGCGCGCTCCGGCGCCCCGCGGGGTCGGGGCACGAAGGCGCCCGCCTCGCGGCGCCCCCGCGGTGCGGCGCCGGGCCCGAGCGTGCGCAGCCGCGCCTCGATCTCGTCGCGGTAGAAGCGCTTGAGCGTCTCGTCGCGGATCTGGCCCACCATCTCCCGCAGGCGCTGCGCGAGGCCGGCCCGGCGCTCGGGCGTGTCGACGGGGCTCATCTCGCTCTCGCGCGACCACAGCACGTCCACGAGGGGCCGCGCCCCGGCGAGCACCCGGTCGATCGCCGCCGCCCCGCCCGAGCGCAGCAGGTCGTCGGGGTCCTGGCCCTCGGGCAGCAGGGCGAAGCGCAGGGACTTGCCGGGCACAAGGCCGGGCAGCGCCACATCGAGGGCGCGATAGGCCGCGCGCCGCCCCGCCCCGTCGCCGTCGAAGCAGAGGATCGGCTCGTCGGCCATGCGCCAGAGGAGTGCGAGCTGCTCCTCCGTCAGCGCCGTGCCGAGTGGCGCCACCGTCTCGGGGTGGCCGGCCAGCGCCATGGCGATCACGTCGACGTAGCCCTCGACGGCGATCACCCGGCCGGTGTCGTGCGCGGCCTGTCGGGCGGCGTGGTGGTTGTAGAGCATCGCGCCCTTGTGGAAGAGCGGCGTCTCCGGGGAGTTGAGGTATTTGGGCTTGGCGTCCGGCGCGAGCGCCCGCCCGCCGAAGGCGATCACCCGGCCGCGCAGGTCGCGGATCGGGAAGATCACCCGGTCGCGGAAGCGGTCGTACGGGACTGCGATGTCCTCCCCGCCGATGAGCAGGCCGAGTTCGATCATGGCCTCGGCGGAGACGTCGCGGGCGGCGAGGTGGTCGCGCAGCGCGTAGCGCTCGGGCGGCGCGTAGCCGAGCCGGAAGTCCCGCACCACCGATTCGCCCAGGCCCCGCCGGGAGAGGTAGTCGCGGGCGCGGGCGCCGGTGCGGCCCGCGAGGTGGTCGGCGAAGAAGGCCGCGGCCAGTTCCATCACCTCCAGGGCGCCGCGCCGCCGCTCCTCGGTGTCGCGGCTCTCGCGGCTCGGCGCGGGCAGGGGCACGCCGGCCTCGCCCGCCAGCCGCTCCACGGCTTCCGGGAAGCTCAGGCCCTCGGTCTCCTGCAGGAACCGGAAATGGTCGCCGTGCTTGCCGGACGAGAAGCAGTGGTAGAATTGCTTCTGGTCGTTGACATAGAAGGACGGGGTCTTCTCGGCATTGAAGGGCGAGAGCCCGCGCCACTCGCGCCCGGCCTTCTTCAGGCGCACCTTGCGCCCGACCAGGTCCGAGAGCGGCAGCCGGGTCCGGATTTCGTCGAGGAGATGGGGCGGGTAGCGCACGCGGCGGTCCGGCGACTGAACGGACGGCCCTTATAGCGCGCCAGCCTCCGCAGAGTCCTAACGCCGCTGCGCCCGCACGGGCCGCACCAGCGCGTCGAGGAAGTTGCCGATCTCCCGGCGCCGCCGCACCGTCTCCAGCACCTCCGGGCCGAGGCCGAATCGCCACGCGAGGTCGGCATGGCCGGCCGGATCGTCGTGGAGGTCGCGCAGCGCCCGCGCATGGGCCTCCACCACCGCATCGTCGGCGCAGAACCCCGCGCCGACGATCTCGCGGGCGCTCAGCCGCAGCATCGCCGCGACCTCGTCGAGGTCGAGTTCGGGATGGTATTGCGTGCCCCAGAAGGTGCCGCCCTCGTAGTCGAGCGCGATGGCCTGCACGTCGAGGCGGCCGTTCCCGGCCAGCACGGTGCTGCCGGGCGGGGGCACGACCACCGCGTCGCTGTGGATCGCCGGCGCGTCGTAGGCCGGCGGGCGTCCCGCGAGAAGCGGGTGCTCGCGGCCCGCCGCACTCGGCGCGAGGTTGCGGGCGAACCCGTATTCCGGCCCGCGCGGGTTCTCCCGCGCCTCGCCGCCCGCGAGCGTCGCCGCGACCTGAACGCCCCAGCAGGAGCCGAAGACCGGTACGCCCTGCGCGAGGGCGGCGCGCATCAGCTCCACCTGCCGGATCACCGCGGGGCCGCCCTCGGCGACCCGCAGGGTCGAGCCGGTGAAGACGAGGCCGTCATAGGCCGCGAGCCCCGGCGGCAGCGCCGCGTCCGCGTCGGCGGGCGCCAGGAGGTCGCAGGCCGCGTCGGGGGCGAGCGCCCGCAGCACGCCCGCATAGGTCTCCGCGGAGGTCTTCCCGCACAGGCGGACGTGGCGGGCACGGCCCGCGCGCTCGTTCCCGTCCGCCACGAGCAGACGCAGCATCGATCCCGTTCCCCTCGTCGTTGCCAGGGCGCAACGTGGGGTGTCCGGGGCTGTTCCGGGGCCCGAGCGTCGCAGGCGCGGTCAGACCGGTCTTTGCGTGAAGTACCAGGGATGCCCCTCGGGATCGTGCGCGGTGTAGCTGCGGCCGTAGGGCAGGTCCGTCAGCGGCGAGACGATCGCGGCCCCGGCGGCCTCAGCCCGCGCGCAATGGGCGTCGATGTCGGCAAGGAAGATGAAGACGCCCTGGCTGGCGGGGCCCGACGCGCCCGGCGGGCGCAGGCGCGGATCGGCGGCCCCCTGCCCCATCATGATCCGGCCACCGTCGAGCGACATCTCGGCGTGGATACCGGAGGGCGTCGGCACGCGCAGCTCCTCGCGGAACCCGAAGGCGCGAGAGAGCCAGCCGAGGGCGGCCGGCACGTCGCGGTAGAACAGGTAGGGAATGATCTCGGTACGCGGCACGGCTCGCTCCGGGGCTTGACCCGCGACACCCGATCGCGGCGCTAAGGTTTTATGGAATATCGCTAATTTTTCGGTTAACGCCCCTTAAACCCGCCTCATTTAACGTCTCTCCCAGGACCCGCTCGAACCGATATCGCCGCGCGAGCGGGGCTCTGGAGGCTCCCCTCGCGGCTGCGGGCCGGTTCGCCCGGGATCACGAGGGTGGACGAGATGGCGAAGGGACGCGGTGGTCGGGTCGAGCCGAGATTCGACGCGCCGGAGGGGCGCCCGGATCCGGCCGCGCTCGACCTGCGCCTGACGCGGGGCGACCGGGCGGGGGCGGGCGTGGCACGATCGAAGACGACGGGGGCCAAGCGGGCCGGCGGGCGCCCGTCCGCCCCCGCCCCGCGGCGCAGGCGCTCGCTCCTGGGGCGCCTCGTCTACGGCCTCGTCATCCTGGGGGTCTGGGGCGTGGTCGCGCTCGCGGGCGTCGTCGCCTACCACGCCTCGCAGCTGCCGCCGATCGACCAGCTCGCCGTGCCCAAGCGCCCCCCGAACATCGCCATCCTGGCGAGCGACGGCTCGCTGCTCGCCAACCGCGGCGAGACCGGCGGGCGCACGGTGGCGATCCGCGAGTTGCCGCCTCATCTGCCGCGGGCCTTCGTGGCGATCGAGGACCGGCGCTTCTACAACCATCTCGGCATCGATCCCATCGGTATCGCCCGGGCGCTGTTCCGCAACCTGACCTCGCGGGGCGTGGCGCAGGGCGGCTCGACCCTGACGCAGCAGCTCGCCAAGAACCTGTTCCTCACCCAGGAGCGCACCGCCTCGCGCAAGATCCAGGAGGCGATCCTCGCCCTCTGGCTGGAGCACCGCTACTCCAAGGACGAGATCCTCGAACTCTACCTCAACCGGGTCTATTTCGGCGCGGGCGCCTACGGGGTCGAGGCGGCGGCACAGCGCTACTTCGCCAAGCCCGCCAAGGACGTGACGCTCGCGGAAGCCGCCATGCTGGGCGGCCTGGTGCAGGCGCCCTCGCGGCTCGCGCCCAACCGCAACCTGCCGGCCGCGCAGGCCCGCGCCGCCCAGGTGCTCGCCGCGATGCAGGATCTCGGCTTCGCCAAGCCCAGCGAGGCCAAGGCCGCGCTCGACAAGCCGGCCAAGCCCGCCCGCGCCCCGGGCGGCGGCTCGGCCAACTACGTCGCCGACCTCGTGATGGACGTGCTCGACGACTTCGTCGGCACCATCGAGACCGACGTGACGGTCTCGACCACCGTCGATCCGGTGCTCCAGGCGGCGGCCGAGAAGGCGCTGGTGGACGAACTCAACCAGAAGGGTGCGCGCTTCAACGTCGGCCAGGGCGCGGTCGTGGCGATGCGCCCGGACGGAGCGATCCGCGCGCTGGTGGGCGGGCGCGACTACGCGCAGAGCCAGTTCAACCGCGCCACCACCGCCAAGCGCCAGCCCGGCTCGGCCTTCAAGCCGTTCGTCTACCTCGCGGCGATCGAGCGCGGCCTCACCCCCGACACGGTGCGCGAGGACAGCCCCGTGAGCGTGAAGGGCTGGAGCCCGGAGAACTACACCCGCAGCTACGCCGGGGCGGTGACGCTGCGCGAGGCGCTCGCCCACTCGCTCAACACGGTGGCGGTGAAGCTCGGGCTGGAGGTGGGGCCGAAGGCCGTGGTGCAGACCGCGCAGCGCCTCGGCATCACCTCGCCGCTCCAGGCCAACGCCTCGATCGCGCTCGGCACCTCGGAGGTGACGCCGCTCGAACTCGTGGGCGCCTACGCGGTCTTCGCCAACGGGGGCACCGGGGTGATCCCGTACGTGATCGCCAGCGTGAAGACGGTGGGCGGCAAGGTGGTCTACAAGCGCAGCCCCGCCGGGCTCGGGCGGGTGGTCGATCCCGCCGCGGTCGGCATGATGAACGCGATGCTGCACGAGGTCTTCGTCAGCGGCACCGCCAAGAAGGGCGACATCCCGGGCTACGACCTCGCGGGCAAGACCGGCACCAGCCAGGATTTTCGCGATGCCTGGGTGGTCGGCTACTCGAACACCCTGGTGACGGGCGTGTGGCTCGGCAACGACGACGGCGAATCGACCAAGCGCGTCTCGGGCGGCAATCTGCCGGTGGAGGTCTGGAACCGCTTCATGACGACGGCGCTGCGGGCCGACAAGGTCGCGGCGCTGCCCGGCGCGGGACGCTGGCGGCGGGGCGGCAACGCGGTCGCGGCGGCGGGGTCCGACACCGGGCTGGGCGGCCTGATCGGCGAGCTCATCGGCGACTCGCCCGCGCCCGCCCCGGCCCGGCCGGTGCCCCAGCAGGGCCGCGGCGGCCCGAGCCGCGAGGACCGCAACTTCCTGGAGCGGCTGTTCGGCATCGGCGAGTAGCGCGGGCTCCGGTGCGCCGCCTCGCCCGCGGACCTGTCCCGGGCGACCGGCGCGTCTCGGTCGTGGGCGCCAAAGGAGGCGCCGCGCGGCTGCTCACCGCCGCTCGGCGCCCCACCCGGAACCAGACCAGGCTGCCGACTTGCAGTCTCGGCTTCAAGGGCCGCCCGGTTTCGTGAGCCGCGGGCCGTGCCAGTGCCGGCAACTCAGCTTCCCGAGGGTCCGATCCAGCCCCTGCGAAATCCAGCACCAGGATAATCAAGCAATTCCGATTGCCGAATTATCCCGATTGCCCATTCTCCCGGTCTTCAGCTTGTTGCAGAAAGGGCACGAGGCGTCTCATCCTTCGACCGATCATGCCTTATCTACCATCTCCGACGCAAGTACCAGGGAGGCGGGATTGCGGCGGAACTGAGAAAGTCGCTATCTCCCTGGCCAACGGCGCAGCTGTGCCGATGAGCGAGCAATCGCCTGGGTCTGGAGGGGTCCGATGTCTGCGTTTCGCCGTGGCCTGCTGCTCACGACGATCCTGGTTCCCTGTGCGATCGCGAGCCTGGGCGGACGCGCCGCGGCGCAGGGCGATACGATCGCGCTCGACACCATCGACGTAGTGCCGGTCACGCCGGTCGGCGGGGCGGGCGGCATCGGCCGCTCCGAGACCGGCGCGCGGGTGCCGACAGGGGGCAGCCTGCCCCTGAGCAAGGTCCCGTTCACCGTCGAGACCGTGACCGCGCGCCAGTTCGAGCAGGACCGCGCGACGCTCGACCCGACCTTCACGCTCGCCCGCACCACGCCGGGCGTGAACGTCTCGGACGGCCAGGGCAACAGCTTCCGCCAGACGGTGACCTATCGCGGCTTCGACGCCTCGCCGCTCCAGGGCGCCCCGCAGGGCCTCGCCGTCTACCAGAACGGCGTGCGGATCAACGAGGCGTTCGGCGACGTGGTGAACTGGGACCTGATCCCGCAGGTCGCCATCAACCGCCTCGACATCGTCACCGGCAACCCGATCTTCGGCCTCAACGCGCTCGGCGGCGCGGTCAACATCGAGATGAAGAACGGCTTCACGTGGCAGGGCAAGGAGGTGTCCGTGATGGGCGGCTCCGACGGCCGCATCCTCGGCACCCTGCAATACGGCGAGGTGATCGGGCCCTGGAGCTTCTACTTCGCGGGCGAGGGCCTGCGCGACCGCGGCTGGCGCTTCCAGTCGCCCTCCGAGATCGGACGGGTCTACGCCGATCTCGGCCACCGCACGCCCGATTCCGAGTTCCATCTGATCGCCTCGGGCGCCAAGACCTTCTTCGGCGCCGCCGCCGCCGCGCCGGTCGACTTCACCCGCCTCAACGAGCGGGCGATCTTCACCTCGCCGCAGACCATCGACACCGAGGTCGGCCAGATCCAGGTCACCGGCAAGGTCAACCTCTCGCCGACCTGGGACATGTCGGGCGTGGCCTATGTCCGCCGCTTCAGCCAGTTCGTGGTCGACGGCAACGACGGCAATTTCGAGAATTGCAGCACGCGCTCGTCCTTCCGCGGCTTCCTGTGCTTCGAGGATGACGGCTTCGAGCGCGCGCCCGGCCAGTCGGACCAGGCGTTCCGCAACCAGTTCCTGATCGTGGGGCCGCAGAACCAGCGCATCCCGTTCCGGGCCGGCATCCCGTACGGCACCCTCGACACCGTGCGCACCGAGGCGACGAGCTACGGCGGCACGCTGCAGGCGACGAACCGCGACCAGCTCTTCGAGCGGCCCAACACCTTCATCGTCGGCGGCAGCATCGACGCGGCCTCTTACAGCTTCAAGTCCGCGAGCACGCTCGGGGTCATCAACCCCGATCTGAGCGTCACGACCGACCCGAACAACCCGGTCTACGGCACCATCCCGGGCCTCGGCACCGGGCCGATCCGCACCGCGGCGGCGCTCGGCATCGCCCCGAGCCAGGTCTTCGGCTCGAACCTCTACATGGGCCTCTACGCCCTCGACACGCTCGACGTCACCGACCGGCTGTCGCTCACGGCGGGCGCGCGCCTGAACTTCGCGCGCATCTCGACCCAGGATCAGACCGGCTTCTCGCCCGACGTGACGGGCACCCACTACTTCACCCGCATCAACCCGGTGGCGGGCCTCACCTACCGGTTCTATCCCTGGCTCAGCCTCTACGGCGGCTACTCGGAGTCGAACCGGGCGCCCACCCCGCTCGAACTCGCCTGCGCCAATCCCGACCGGCCCTGCCTGCTGCCGAACTCCCTCGTCGCCGACCCGCCGCTCAAGCAGGTCGAGGCGCGCACCTACGAGGCGGGCTTCCGCGGCACGGTGGCGGACGTCTACGAGGGCGGGCTCGTCAACTACAAGCTCGGCTTCTTCCGCACCGACCTCTCCAACGACATCCTGCAGGTCGCGGTGCCGGGCAATGCCGCCCGCGGCTACTTCGTGAACGTGCCGGCCACCCAGCGCCAGGGCATCGAGGTGTCGGCCGAGTACGTGGGCGAGCGGCTGCGCCTCTATGCCAACTACGCGCTCGTCGACGCCACCTTCCAGTTCCGCGGCGACCTCTCCTCGCCCAACAACCCGCTGGCGGATGACGGCCTCATCACGGTGCGGCCGGGCAACAAGCTGCCGCTGATCCCCGAGCACCAGATCAAGGCCGGGTTCGACTACGCGATCACGCCGCAGTGGCGCTTCGGCTTCAACGTCGCGGCCTTCTCGTCCTCGTACTTCCGCGGCGACGAGTCGAACCTCAACCGCAAGCTGCCCGCCTACGCGCTCGCCAACCTCAACACGAGTTTCCAGATCACGAAGAACGTCGAGATATTCGGGCTGGTGACGAACCTGTTCAACACCCGCGTGCCGAGTTTCGGCACCTTTCTGGGGACGTCGGCGAACTTCGCCAACCGCTACACCTTGGCCGATCCGCGCACCACCACGCTAATCCAGCCGCTCTCGGTCTACGGGGGCATGCGGGTGACGTGGTGACGGGATGCGGGCCGGATTTGACAAGCCCCGCCCGCCTCCCCTTCTGGTGAGGGGCCGGACCGCCGCGCGGCCCGGCCAGCCGCGTGAGCGCCCCATGATCGTCGAGGCCGGATTGCACGACAGCCCTCCCGCACCGCGGACGGGCGGGTGGTCTGCCCTGTGGTCCGGCCGCCCCATGCGGGCGCGCCTGATGGTGGTGGCGGTGATCATCAATGCGGTGGCGGCCCTGGTCTCGGGTGCCGTGATCATCCTCAAGGCCCGCACGGCGACCCAGGTCGAGACGGCCGCCTCCCTGGCGGTCGCCGAGCCGCTGGTCGCCGAGACCCTGCAGGTGCTGCAGGACGCGCCCGTCTCCGGCCTGTTTCCGATCCTCGACCTTCGCTTCCGCACCGTGCGGCACGTGCGCGTGTCGCTCCTCGATGCCGCTGGCGCGCCGGTCGTCACGGGCGACGAGGCCCGGCGCCGCTCCGGCGAGGTCAAGCCGAGGGCACCGGCGTGGTTCGCCCGGATGATCGCCCCGCCGGTGCAGCGCCACGAGGTGCCCCTGGTGCTGCGCGGCACGCGCATAGGCACCGCGCTGGTCACCACCGAGCCGGGGGACGAGATCGATGAGATCTGGGGCTACGCGCTCGCCCTCGGCCTCACCGGCGCGGCGCTGAGCCTCGCCATGCTGGCGACGCTCTACCTCGCCTTCGGGCGGCTGCTCAGCCCGCTCGCCCGCCTCGCGGACGGCCTGACGCGGCTGGAGCAGCAGGATTACAGCCCGCGCCTGGACCGGCCCGACACCCGCGAACTCGCGGTGATCGCCGCGCGGTTCAACCGGCTGGCGGAGGCGCTGGAGGCGGCCCGCGCGGCCAACCGCGACCTCAACCGCCGGCTTCTGACCGCCCAGGACGACGAGCGCCGCCGGACCGCGCTCGAACTGCACGACGAGTTCGGCCCCTGCCTGTTCGCGCTCGAAGCCAATTCCTCCTCGATCGCCCGGATCGGCGCGACCCTCGACGAGCCCGCCCGCGGGCGGCTGCGGCAGCGCACCGACGACATCGCGGCGATCGTCAGGCGCGTGCAGGTGATCAACCGGGGGCTGCTCAGCCGGCTGCGGCCGGCCGGCCTCGGCCAGGCGCCCCTGGCGCAATGCCTCGACCTGCTGCTGCGCGACCTCGCGCGGCACAATCCGGGCGTGACGATCGAGGGCCGCTTCGCGCCGCTGCGCCGGGGCTACGGCGACCTCGTCGACCTCACCGTCTATCGCTGCGTGCAGGAGGGCGTCACCAACGCGCTGCGGCATGCGCGGGCGGCGGCGATCCGGGTCGAGGTCGCGGAAGCGGCGGACGGCACCCGGCTCGACCTCTCGGTCTCCGACGACGGAATCGGGCTCGCGCCCGAGCCGGCCCTCGGCCACGGGCTGCCGGGCATGCGCGAGCGCGTCGCCGCGCTGGGCGGGCGCCTCGCCATCGCGGGTGCGGCGGCCGGCACGGTCCTGTCGGTGGCGATCCCGATCGAGCCGCCGGGCGCGGGCGAGGCGGCGGCGTGAGCGCGATCCTGCTCGTCGACGACCACCCGATCGTCCTGCAGGGGTGCCGCACCCTTCTGGAGGCGACCGGCGCCAGCGTGCTGACCGCCGCGACGCTTCCGGCGGGCTACCGGACCGCCCTGCGGCACAAGCCGGCCGTGGCGGTGATCGATCTCGCCTTCCCGGGGCGCGATCTCGCGGGCCTCACGCTGCTGCGCCGCCTTCAGGCGCGCTTGCCGCGCACGCGCTGCCTCGTGTTCAGCATGCACGCGGATCCCGGCCTCGTCGCACGCGCCCTTGAGGCCGGTGCGCTCGGCTACGTGCTCAAGGATGCGCCCGCCTCGGACCTGATCCAGGCGGTGGAGCGGGTGCGGGCCGGGCGACCCTATCTCGACGGCACGCTGGCGGCCGAGGTGGCGCTCCTGAGGAGCGACCCGCGCCGCCAGATGCTGGGCCGGATGAGCCCGCGCGAGCGGCGCATCCTCGTGCTGCTCGCCGAGGGCCGCAGCTACACGGCGATCGCGGGCGACCTGTCGGTGAGCTACAAGACCGTGACCAACGCCTGCGCGGCCCTGCGCCAGCGCCTGGGGCTCGGCACGCTGACCGAACTCACGCATTTCGCGGTCCAGCACGCACGCGATCTCGCCTGAACCGCGGACAGGATCTTCCGTTGCGTCAAGACGGCTTCTGCGCCGTGACCGGTCCGTCAGGTGCATCCGTCTGTCGACCGGAAGGAGGTGAATCGCTTGAAACGTCCGAGGCTGGTCCTGGAGATCAAGTTCTTGGGGTGGCACCTGGTCTTGATCGTCAGGTGTGGCTCCCGGCACCGGGGTTCACACCCCGGTTCCCACGGATGAGAAGAGCGGCTCACCTCCGCTGGGGAAGCCAGCACGAAGGCGGCGCCGTTCAAAGCACAGCGCGCTCACCGGCCCGGCGTGAGGCGCAGGATGCGGGCGTCGCTGCGGGAATCGGTGGCGACGTAGACGGCGCCGTCCGGCCCCACCTTGACGTCGCGGATGCGGGCATCGAGGGGCACGCGCTCTTCGCTCACCACCTTGTCGCCGTCGAGCTTGAGCACGACGAGGCCCTTCGACACGAGGCCGCCCACCAGCATCGCGTCGCGCCAGGTGTCGAACAGGGCGCCGTCGTAGCGCGCCATCCCGGAGGGGCCGATGACCGGATCCCAGTAGTAGACCGGCTGCTCGGTGCCCGCGCGCTGGGTGAGACCCCGGCCGACCTTCGCGCCGCTGTACTCGATGCCGTAGGTCACCTCCGGCCAGCCGTAGTTCCGGCCGGGCTCCGGGCGGTTCAGTTCGTCGCCCCCGCGCGGCCCGTGCTCCACCGTCCAGAGGCGTCCCTGCGCATCGAGGGCCGCCGACTGGATGTTGCGGTGCCCGTAGGACCAGATCTGGGGAATGGCCTTCTCCTTGCCGACGAACGGGTTGTCGCTCGGCGCCTGCCCGTCGGCCTTGATGCGGAAGACCTTGCCGAGCCCGCTCGACAGGTCCTGCGCCTGCCCGCGGGTCTGCATGTCGGAGCGCTCGCCCACCGTCACGTAGAGGGTGCCGTCGCCGGAGAAGACCAGGCGCGAGCCGTAATGCTTGTCGCCGTCGTAGGTCGGCGTCTGGCGGAAGATCACCGCGAGATCGTCGAGCCGCGCCCGGCCGCCCTCCTCCACCAGCCTGGCCCGCGCGACGCTGGTGCCGTTGCCGCCCTGGCGCGGCTCGCTGAAGCTGACGTAGACCGTCCGGTCGGACGCGAAGCCCGGGCTCAGCGCCACACCGAGGAGTCCGCCTTGACCGCGCGCGTCGACCTTCGGCACGCCCGTCACCTCCACGCCGGCCCCGCCATCCGGCGCGACGAGCCGCATCCGGCCCTCCTTCTCGGTGACGAGGAGGCGGTCGCCGGGCAGGAACTCGAAGGCCCAGATGCCCTTCAGGCCCTGGACCACCGGTGTGACCGAGACGGGCGTCGTCCGCTCCGGCTGGGGCGCGCGCGTCTGGCCGGGAAAGGCGGGCTTCTGGTCGGGGGCGTTCGCCGCCTGGGTCTCGGCCGGCGGCCGTGCCCCTTGCGCCAGGGCGCTCTGGATGAGGGCGGCGGACAGCATCAGCATCGCGGCGAGGCGCATGGCGGGTCTCCGGAGGGCAGCGCCCTCGACATAGATTGGGCTCCGGCCGCGGCAACGGCGCGGGATCCCCGGCCCCCTGCGGTCCGTTGTCCGCCGTGACCCTCGACCTCTCCGCCCTGCCGCCCCGCCGCGGGCGCCTCGCCGCCCGTCCGCCGGCATTCCTGCCGGAGCCCTCCGTCGCGTCCGGGGCGCACCCCCTCGGCCTCGAACCGGGGCGCGACGGCCTCCTCGTCGTGCCTGCTGGACCCGGTCCCCACCCGCTCGTCGTGATGCTGCACGGCGCGGGCGGCTTCGCGGACGGCGCCGTGCGACTCATCGCGGACGCGGCCGAGCGGCACGGCGCGGCGATCCTCGCGCCCGAATCCCGCGACCCGCGCAGCTGGGACCTCGTGCGCGGCGGCCGCTGCGGCCCCGACGTGGCCTTCCTCGACCGGGCGCTCGTCGCGACCTTCGCGCGGCTGCCGTTACGGGCCGACCGGATCGCGCTCGCGGGCTTCTCGGACGGCGGCTCCTACGCCCTCTCGCTCGGCCTCGCCAACGGCGACCTGTTCTCGGCGGTCCTGGGCTTCTCGCCAGGCTTCGTCGCGCCGCCGGACTACGTCGGCAGCCCGATGGTGATGGTCACGCATGGCAGCGAGGACGCGGTGCTGCCCGTGGCGGCCTGCGGACGGCGCGTGGCGGCGAGCCTCGACCATGCGGGTTACCGCATCGCCTACCGCGAGTTCGCGGGCGGCCACGTGGTGCCGCCGGACCTCGCCGAGGCGGCGATCGCGGCCTTCCTGGCCGGGTGAACGACCGATTGTTGCGTCCCGGCCTCCGGACGCAACAGATCGGCGCCCGATCGGCCCGCGCGACGCAAAACGCCGGACACCCGCCGCTCCTATACCCTCGGCCCACGACAAGCCCCGCACGGGGGCGGGGGAGGCGAGGATGGGTCCGGCGCGCGCGATGCTGATGGGGGCGATGCTGGCGGCCGCCGCGGTGGCGGCGGTGGCGGCGGACGGGCGTCTCGCGCCCGCCTCCGCTCCGTCCGTGCAGGCGCCCTCGCCCGCCGATCCCTGCACGCGCGCCGCGTGGCCCTACCGGCCGCAGGTTTGCGCCGCGGGCCTGGAGCGCCGGCCGGTCCGGGTGATCGGCGCCGCCCCCCTCCGCACGACCGCCCACTTGGCCGAGCGCTGAGCCCCGCCCATGCCCCACTTCAGCGCCGAGATCCTCGATGACGACCCGGAGGGGGCACTGCTGCTGCGCGACGTGCTCGGACCCGCACGCGGCCGCGCCGGCAAGCCTTCCGGGCTCAAGCCCACCGCACCGATCGAGACGCCGCCCGCCCCCGTGCGGGGCGGACGCGGCGCCGGTCCCGCCCGCCCGGCCCGGTCCCTCGCGGCCCGGGCGCTGGCGGCGCCGGGCAGCGTCACCGCTTCTTGCCCCCGCTCCTGATCGGGCTCTACTCTGGCGCGAGGATCCGCTCGGGTCCGCGGTCGGGGCGAGGATGCGGGTCGGCCAAAAGATCGTTCTGGTCGGTGGTCTGCCCATCGCGATCGCCGCCCTCATCGCGCTCGCCGGCTGGCTTCTCCTCGCGGAAGCCGAGCGTGCCCGCGGCGGCGCCGTCATGGCCGGCACGATCTACCGCACGCTCACCACCGCCACGACCGTGCGCGACGAATTCCTCGCCGCGCGGGCGGACGAGCGCACCGACCATGCCGAGCGCTTCGCCCGCCTCACCGCCGAGGCGAGCCGCCAGCTCGACGACCTGCACCGCCTCGCCCGCACCCCCGACCAGGACGCCCGCATCGAGTCCGCCCGCACGGCGCTGACGGAGTCGATCGACCGGATGCAGGGCCTCGTGCGGATCACCCGCGAGAACGACGGCCTCATCGCCGAGATGGCGACCCGGGCCGACACGCTGGTGCGCCTCGCCGATCAGGCCCGCGAGCGCCAGCGGGCGGCGAATCTCGACCTCGTCGCCTCCCTCACCGACAAGGCGAACCACCTGCGCCAGGTGCGCGACGTCGTCGGCGCGGTGAACGCGCTGCGCACCGTGGTGGCGGCCCAGGAGATCGAGGTGCTGCGGGACGGGCCGGCGCGCGGCGCCCCCCTGGTCACGCAGGTGCGCAACGCCGCCCGCGACCTCGCCGAGGCCCTCCGGGCCGACGGCCGCGCCCGCGAGGCGGAGGAGATCCTGATCCTGGCCGCCGCCTACGAGGGATCGCGTGCGGCCGAGGAGCCGCAGACGCTCGCCGCGACGGGCATCCCGGCCCCGGCGATCTCGCCCGCCGGCGTGCTCGCCGAATGGTGTGAGCGGGTGCTCAAGATCGACGGCTCCGCCCAGCGCTCGCTCCACGACGAGGTGTCCCAGCTCCTCGCCTACGCGGTGCGGGCCAACGAGACCGAGCAGGCGGCCCAGAACATCGCGCTCGCCACCCTCAAGCTCGGGCAGCGCACCGCCGAGGCCCTGCGGCGGCGCGATCCCGGCACGGCGATGGCGGCCCTGGACGAGGGCGCCACGCTGTCGGAGACCGCGGCGGCGCTGCCGATCTCGCCACTCATCCAGGGCGAGATGCTCGACGCGATCGACGGCTGGCGGGCGCGGCTCGGCACCACCGTCGAGGGCCTGCGGCGCCAGAATGCCGGCATCGCCGAGATGGACCGGCTCGCCGCCGCGATCGGCGAGAGCGCCCGCAGCCTCAACCAGATCTTCATCGACGATGCGGACCGGTTCGGCCGCTCGATCCGGCACCTGCTGCTGGTGGGCGCCACGGCGGGCCTCGTCTTCGGCTCGGCGGCGGCGCTCGCGGTGGCGCGCTCGATCACCGCGCCCCTGCGCCGCCTCCAGCGCGGGATGCTGGCGCTGGCCGCCGATCCGTCGCGGCACGATGTCGGCGACACCGATCGCCGGGACGAACTCGGCGACATGGCGCGGGCCACCAACGTGTTCGTGAGCGAGATCGGCCGGCGCGAGCGGGCGCTGCGCCGCGCCAAGGAGGAGGCGGACCGCACCCTGAGCGAGCTGCGCCAGACCCAGGCCGACCTGATCCAGGCCGAGAAGCTCGCCTCGCTGGGCCAGCTCGTGGCGGGCGTCGCCCACGAGATCAACACGCCGCTCGGCATCGCCCTCACCACCGCGACGCTGGTGCGCGACGAGGCGCGCGAGTTCCGGGCCGTCGCCGCGGGCGGCCAGCTCTCGCGCTCGAAGCTCGTCGGCTTCGTCGACCGCGTCCAGGAGGGCGCGCATCTCCTGACGGCCAATCTCGGCCGCGCCGCGGACCTCGTGCACAGCTTCAAGCAGGTGGCAGTCGACCGCGTCAGCGACGAAGGCCGCCGGATCGCCGTGCGCGCCTGGCTCGGCGAGCTCCTGCACAGCCTGGGGCCGCTGCTCCGCAAGGGCGGCCACGGCCTCGATCTCGTCTGCCCCGAGGAGTTCGAGATCGAGACCTATCCGGGGGCCCTGGCGCAGGTCGTCACCAACCTCGTGAAGAACGCCGTGGTGCACGCCTTCCGGGAAGGCCAACCGGGGCGCATCACCGTGACGCTCGTGCGCGAGGGCGGGTTCGTGCGCCTCGACGTCGCCGACGACGGCCGGGGCATCGCCGGCCCCGACCGCGAGCGGATCTTCGACCCCTTCTTCACCACCGCCCGCCACCGGGGCAGTTCGGGTCTGGGCATGCACATCGTCTACAATCTCGTCACCGGCCGTCTCCAGGGCCGGATCGCCGTGGAGAGCCGGGAGGGCCAGGGCACGCGGGTGCGCGTGGAATTCCCGGCCGTGCCCGCGCCGGAGGCTGCGGGTGCCGGCCGCGAGGTCCGGGCCGGCACCACCGAGGGAGCCCGGACATGATCCGGCGGCGCAACCTCATCGGCGCGACCCTTCTGGGCGCCGCCCTCCTCACGCTGGGCCTTGCCGGGCCGGCGGCGGCCAGGACCCTGGTGTTCTGCTCGGAGGGCAATCCCGAGTCGCTCAACCCCCAGCTCGTCACCACCACGACCGGCATGGACGCCACTTGGCCGGTCTACAACACGCTGGTGGAGTTCGCGCCCGGCACCACGACGATCCAGCCCGCGCTCGCCGAGTCCTGGACCGTCTCGGAGGATGGGCGGACCTACGTCTTCCGCCTGCGCCCGAACGTGGCGTTCCATGCCAGCGCGCGCTTCCGGCCGAGCCGGTCGCTCACCGCCGAGGACGTGGTGTTCTCCTTCGAGCGCCAGTGGCGGCCCGACCATCCCTTCCACCGCGTCTCGGGGGGCGGGTACTCCTACTTCCGCGATCTCGGCCTGCCCGCCCTCCTCGACGCGATCGAGGCGCCCGACCCGCTCACCGTGCGCATCCGCCTCAAGCAGCCGGACGCCACCTTCCTGGCCAACGTCGCGATGGCGCTGGGCGGCATCCTCTCGGCCGAGTACGCCGCGGCGCTGCAGGCGGCCGGCGAGCCGGAGCGGATCGACCGCGAGCCGATCGGCACCGGCCCCTTCTCCTTCGCGGGCTTCCAGCCCGACGTGGTCCTGCGCTACCGCGCCTTCCCGGGCTACTGGGGCGGGCGCCAGCCGGTGGACAGCCTCGTCTTCTCGATCACCCCCAACGCCGCCGTGCGCCTCGCCAAGGTGCGGGTCGGGGAGTGCCACCTGACGGCCTTCCCCAATCCGGGCGACCTCGATGCCATCGCGGCCGATCCCGCCCTGGTGCTGATGCGCCAGGAGGAGCTCAACATCGGCTATCTCGCGCTCAACACCCGCACCCCTCCCCTGAACGACGTCCGGGTGCGGCGCGCGATCAACATGGCGATCGACAAGGACGCGATCGTGCAGGGCGTCTACGGCCCGGGCGGCACCGCCGCCAGGACTCCGATCCCGCCGAACCTGTGGTCGCACGATCCGGCGATCCGCGACGAGCCCCTCGACCGCGAGGCGGCCCTGCGCCTCCTCGCCGAGGCCGGGCTGCCGCAGGGCTTCGAGGCCGAGCTGTGGTATCCGCCGGTGAGCCGGCCCTACAACCCCAACGGCCGCCGGGTCGCCGACCTGATCCAGGCCGACCTCGCCCGGATCAACATCCGGGTCCGGCCGATGACCGAGGAGTGGAGCGCATATCGGGGCCGGATGCTGGCCGGCGAGACGGCACTGGCCCTGTTCGGCTGGACGGCCGACAACGGCGATCCCGACAACTTCCTGGGCGTCCTGCTCGGCTGCACGGCGGCCCGCCCGGGTGGCAGCAACATCGCGCGCTGGTGCGAGCCCCGCTTCGACGCCCTCGTCACCGAGGCGCGGCGCACCGGCGACCAGACGCGCCGGGCCGCGCTCTATCGCGAGGCGCAAGGGGTCTTCAAGCGCGAGTCACCCTGGGTGCCGATCGCCCACTCGGCCGTCTTCGTCGTCGCGCGCCGGGAGGTGACCGGCTACCGGATGGACCCGCTCGGCCGCCACCTCTTCCGCGGCGTCGGCCTTGCCGGCTCGCGCTGACGGGGCTTGGCGGCCGGGAGGCCGGATTTCCGACACGGTTGTGCGGCAGCGAGCGGGTCTGCGATCAGCCCACACGTTTTCCGGACACGTCCATGCCGCTCGACCCCGCCTCTCCGCCGACCGTGGTCCCGGTCGGACCGGTCCGCTTCGGCAACCACCTGCCGCTCAGCCTGATCGCCGGTCCGTGCGCCCTGGAGAGCCGCGCCCATGCCCTCGAGGTGGCGGCCGCCCTCAAGGAGATGACCGCGCCGCTCGGCCTCGGGCTCGTGTTCAAGTCCTCCTTCGACAAGGCCAATCGCACCTCGGCCGGGTCGGCGCGCGGCCTCGGCCTGCGCGAGGCGCTGCCGATCTTCGCGGAGATCCGCGAAGGCCTGGGCCTGCCGGTGCTCACCGACGTCCACGAGGCCGACCAATGCGCCGCCGCCGCCGAGGCGGTGGACGTGCTGCAGATCCCCGCCTTCCTCTGCCGCCAGACCGACCTCCTGCTCGCGGCCGCCGCTACCGGCCGGGCCGTCAACGTCAAGAAGGGCCAGTTCCTGGCCCCCTGGGACATGGCGCACGTCGCCGCGAAGGTCACGGGAGCCGGCAATCCCAACGTCATCGTCACCGAGCGCGGCGCCTCGTTCGGCTACAACACCCTGGTCTCCGACCTGCGCGCCCTGCCGATCATGGCGCGGGTGACCGGGGGGGCGCCGGTGGTGTTCGACGCCACCCACTCGGTGCAGCAGCCCGGCGGGCAGGGCGCGACCTCCGGCGGGCAGCGCGAGTTCGTGCCTGTCCTCGCCCGCGCGGCCGTGGCGGTGGGGGTCGCGGGCGTGTTCATCGAGACGCATCCCGATCCCGACCGGGCACCGTCGGACGGACCGAACATGGTGCCGCTCAGCGCGATGCCGGACCTGCTGGCCACCCTGGTGGCCTTCGACCGGCTCGCCAAGGACCGGTCGAATGCAGGTTCGACGCGGCCCTGATCACGAGCGCCTGGTCCGGGGAAGGCCCAGGTCCGGCTGCGCCGGCCCGTCGACGCGGCGCTTCGCTTCCCCGCGGCAGCGGTCGGAGCAGTAGCGCACCTCGTCCCAGACTCGCTCCCATTTGCGGCGCCACGCGAAGGGCCGGCCGCACTGGGCGCAGGTCTTCTGGGGCAGGTCGCCCTTGCGGCGCATCCGCGGCACGGGCGGCCCCTCAGCGCCCGGTCTGGGCCGCGTCCGCGAGGGACAGGGTGCTCCAGCGCGTGATCTGCACGTAGCCGTCCCGCGCCGCCACCACGACGTGGCGGCGGTGGCGGTGGACGATGCTGCCGGGCGCGTGGCGGTGGGGCTCGGTCCAGCCCCTCGCCTCCGAGACATAGACCCGCGCCTCGCCGAGCCGCGCCACCGTCTCGATCGCCCCGAAGGCCCGGACCCGCCGCAGCACGTCGCCGACGCCCTGCCGGAAATCGAGGGTGCGCTCGGCATCGGTGATCCGCGGCCAGTAGGCGCCGTCCCCCTGCGGCTCGGCCGACCGCCAGCGGGCCGGGAGGTCGCGGGCGATCGGCCCGGACGCGAGCCGCATCGCCGCCATCTGGCAGCGGGCGAGCAGGGTCTCGTGGGTCTCGTCGGGCGAGAGCCGGAAGATCTCCTGGGCCAGGATGTCGCCGGTGTCGAAGCCCTCCTCGGCAAGCACATGCGCGGTGACGCCCCAGCTCTCGTAGGCGTCGAGGATCGCCTTGAACAGCGGATACGGCCCGCGCCCGTTGGGCAG
The DNA here is from genome assembly GCF_022179325.1 of Methylobacterium isbiliense. Taxonomy (GTDB): domain Bacteria; phylum Pseudomonadota; class Alphaproteobacteria; order Rhizobiales; family Beijerinckiaceae; genus Methylobacterium; species Methylobacterium isbiliense. The sequence continues at coordinate 197,734 of NZ_BPQQ01000016.1, forward strand.
CGGCGAGGGATGCAGGTTGAGGGCGTAGCGCACCCGGCCCGGCCAGCCCGTGATCAGCCAGGGATAGCCCGCGACGACGAGCGCCCAGTCGCGGCCGTGCTCGGCGGTGAGCGCGTCGAGATCGGCGGTGCGCAGGCGCGAGAGCTGGATCGGGATGCGGTGGCGGCGGGCCTGGGCCACCACGGTCTCGTTGTGGTCGTAGATGCCGTCGCAGGGCCGCGTGAACAGCTTGATCGGCCGCCAGCCCGCCCCCGTCAGGGCCTCGAAGACGCCCCCGAGAAAGTCGATCCCCGCGAAGGCGAACTTCATGCCCTCATCCCCTCTCCCGTCCGGCCGCCGCAGGGCGTTCCCCCTGCGGCAGTTCAGCCCGGCTGTCGCGCGCCCGTCCCGCCATACCTAGGCATCCACGCGCGCACTGTCCCGTCCAAACCGTGCCTCGGTGATGTGGGGCCGTGCGTGGCGCAGGCGAGCGGGGGAGACGGCATGGCGCGGGTCCTGATCTACGGCGGCACGGGCGGCATCGGTCTCGCCACGGCCCGCGCCCTGCGGGCGCGCGACGTCGCGCTCCACCTCGTCGCGCGCGATGCGGCGGGCCTGGAGCGGGCCGCCTCCGACCTCGGCGAGACGACCGTCACGGCCGGGGACGTCACCGATCCGTCGCTGTTCGCCCTGGCGACCGCGGCGGCAGGCGAGGCGCTGGCGGGCCTCGTCTTCGCGGTGGGCAGCATCACCCTGAAGCCGATCGGACGCCTGAGCGCGCAGGAGATCGAGGCCGATTTCCGCCTCAACGCGCTCGGCGCCTTCCTGGCCGTGCAGGCGGCCGCCCCGGCCCTCAAGGCGGGGGCGGGCGAGAGCACGAGCGGCATCGTGCTGTTCTCGACCGTGGCGGCGGCGCAGGGCTTCTCGGCGCATGTCTCGGTGGCGATGGCCAAGGGCGCGGTGGAGGGCCTCGCCCTGTCGCTCGCCGCCGAACTCTCCCCCAGCGTGCGGGTGAACGTCATCGCCCCCTCCCTCACCCGCACCAACCTCGCCCGCCCGCTCACCGCCAACGAGACCGTGGCGAACGGCATCGCCGGCATGCACGCCGTGCCCCGGCTCGGCACGCCGGAGGATGCGGGCGCACTCGCGGCCTTCCTGGTCTCGGACGACGCGGGCTGGATCACCGGTCAGGTGATCGGCGTCGACGGCGGGCGCTCCTCCGTGCGCACCAAGGGCTGAGGCGGCGGGACGATGGGCACAGCGACGGGTACCTTGCGCCTCGTCCTCGGCGACCAGCTCCATCCGCGGCTCGCGGCCCTGACCGACCTCGACCCCGGGACCGACACGGTGCTGATGGTGGAGGTCGCCGACGAGACCACCTACGTCCGCCACCACAAGCAGAAGATCGCCCTGGTCCTCTCCGCCATGCGCCATTTCGCGCAGGAGCTGCGCGCGGGCGGCGTCGCGGTCGACTACGTGGCGCTGGAGGATGCGGGCAACACCGGGTCGTTCACGGGCGAACTCGCCCGTGCGGTCGCCCGTCACCGGCCCGGCCGCGTGGTCGTCACCGAACCCGGCGAGTGGCGCGTCTGGACCATGATGCAGGGCTGGCGCGACGAGTTCGGCGTGCCGGTGGAGATTCGGACCGACACCCGCTTCCTGTGCCCGCGCGACACCTTCGCGCGCTGGGCGGAGGGACGCGAGAGCCTGCGCATGGAGACGTTCTACCGCGCGATGCGCCGCCGCACCGGCCTGCTCATGCGGGACGGAGCGCCGGTGGGCGGGCGCTGGAACTTCGACCACGACAACCGCCGCCGCCTGCCCGCCGATCACCGGCCGCCGGAGCGGCTGCGCTTCCCGCCCGACGCCGTCACGCGCGAGGTGATCGCGCTCGTCGCGCGGCGCTTCCCCGACCATTTCGGCGACCTCGACGCCTTCGGCTGGCCGGTGACCCGCCGCGACGCGCTGCGGGCGCTCGCCCACTTCGTCGAGGCCTGCCTGCCCCAGTTCGGCGACTACCAGGACGCCATGCGGGCCGATGCTCCGTTCCTCTACCACGCCCTGATCGCGCCGGCCCTCAACCTCGGGCTGCTCGATGCCGAGGAGGTCTGCCGGGAGGCCGAGCGGGCCTACGAGGAGGGGCACGCACCGCTCAACGCGGCCGAGGGCTTCATCCGGCAGATCCTGGGCTGGCGCGAATACGTGCGCGGGCTCTACTGGGCGCGGATGCCGGACTACGCCGCCACCAACGCGCTCGGCGCGGAGCGCGACCTGCCCTGGTTCTACTGGTCGGGGGAGACGGCGATGCGCTGCCTCGCCGACAGCGTGCGCGCCACCCGCCGCCACGCCCACGCCCATCACATCCAGCGCCTGATGGTGCTCGGCAACTTCGCGCTGCTCGCCGGGGTGCGGCCCGCCGCGCTGGAGGAATGGTTCCTCGCCGTCTACGCGGATGCCTACGAGTGGGTGGAACTGCCGAACGTGCACGGCATGGCGCTGTGGGCAGACGGCGGCATCCTCGGCTCCAAGCCCTACGCGGCGTCGGGCGCCTATATCGACCGGATGTCGGATTACTGCCGCGGCTGCGCCTACGACGTGCGCCTCAAGGAAGGCCCGGCCGCCTGCCCGTTCAACGCGCTCTACTGGAGCTTCCTCATCCATCATGCGGACCGGCTCCGGCCGAACCCGCGCCTCGCCATGCCCTACCGCACGCTGGACCGGATGAGCGCCGAGCGCCGCCGCGCGATCGTGCGCGACGCCGCGCGGTTCCTGGATGGCCTGTCAGAGCGGCCGCCAGAGGGTGAGGGCCGCGTAGAGACCGGGACGCCGGATCTGTTCCTCGAACAGCCAGCCGGCTGACAGCCGCGCGCGCAGGCCCATGATGCCGGCATCGGTGGCGTGGAGGCCGAGGCTCCACTTCCGGTAGCCGGTGCGATCGGCGTAGAGCGACGCTTCCGGCCCGAGATAGGCGCCGAGCGCGTGCCGGCCCCAGGACAGGCGCCCCCACAGATCCGCTCGCGCGCTGCCCGCGATCAGCGTCGCGGTGGCGAGCGTCCCGGCGGTCGGATGCGCCCAGATCTCCCCGTGCAGGCGCAGGCCGACGCGCAGCGGCCGTCCGGCCCCGGCGCCGCCCACGGCCTCGGCCCCCGCCTCGGGACCGGCGAACAGCGCCGCGATGCCCCAATCCTGCACCCATTGCCACCCCGCCACCGCGTAGCCGGCGGCCGTATGACGCATCACCCGGCTCGGGCGCGAGGACGGCTGCGCCTGCGGGCTTCGGTCGCGTTCGGTCCGCGCCCCGTAGCCGAGGCCGGCCAGCAGCGTGAAGCCGCTCGCCGTCAGGCCGGCCGGGGCATGCTTGAGGCCCGCTTGGAGGAAGGAGGAGCGGCCCGCATCGAGGCTCCCGAACAGGACCGTGCGGGCCTCGCTGCGCTCGTCGGCCAGCGCCGGCTGCCCCGCGCACGCGGCTGCCGCGGCCCCGACGAGGGCCGCACGACGCCGATGTGAGCGGGTCGAAGCCGTGGTGCGCACGCCGGCCCTGCAAGCAGGAAGCGAAAGATGGAAAAGTGTATTCCATCTCTCCTTGCGTCACCACAGCCGTTCACAGAAAATTAACTGGCCCGCGATGCGAAGCGGACCAGCCGCCACCCGGCTTGCAGACGGTCCGCACGCGCGGTAACGGAGCAAGCCGAGGCCGCGCACCGTGCTAGCAATCCCCGCGAAGTGCTGCCAACGCCTTGTTATTGAACACGAAAGCTGAAAAATACGCTTGAGGTTAACCGGTCGTTCATTCCATCATCGGAGCCTTGTCTCGTTCACGGCGGCAACCGCCCTGTACTTGGGCGGGAAAGGAGGTCCGATGGTGTCGAAGGAGTTCCTGCGTCAGATCGAAGGGTATGGTCTGACCACGGCCCAGATCCTCTACCGGATCCCCGATCATCCGGGCGTGCTGCAGACTTATCTCTGGCAGGAATACGACCTCGCGCCGCGCTTTCCGGTGCTGCACGACTTCCTGGCGTTCTGGGAGCGCGAACTGGACGGACCCCTTCACTCCGTGCGCGTGTCGCATTCGTGCCTGATCAAGCCGGCGGAGTTCCGCGCGGTGAACGGAGTTCTGACGCTGCACTAGCCGCCTCGTTTACGCCTGTTTGCTCAGCTTGAATGCCGCCATCGCCCCGCACGGGGCACCGGATGGCACAGCGGATGACGATCAGGCGAGCAAGGATGGCGGCGCGCGAGAGCGTCCGGACGGTGCCGGCGCCTCGCACAACGCCGTCCGCGGTGGGCGGCGTGGCCCAACTCGGCTTGGCGCACACGGCAGATCAGGATAGAGCGGACGCCGCCCCAGAGGCAGCGGACGGCCGGATCCCCTTGAACTCGACTGCGCGAACCTCGGAAGTGCTCACCGTGCTGGCCGCTCAGGACACGGACCGGCTGACCGTGCGCGACATCGTGTCGGTGCTGCGCGACCGGGCCTTCGCGCTCCTCGTGGTGCTGCTCGGCCTGCCCAACTGCCTGCCGATGCCGCCGCCGATTCCGCTGATCTGCGGCCTGCTGCTCGCGCTGGTGGCGGCGCAGATCGCCGCCGGCATGTCGGCGCCCTGGCTGCCGCGGGCGCTGCTGAGCCGCTCGATCGCCCGCGCCGACCTGCAGCGGGCGGTGAACCGCGCGGTCCCGCTCCTGCGCCGCCTGGAGCGCTGGTCGCGTCCCCGCATGCGGGTGTTCGAGAACGATCTCGGCATGCGGGCGATGGGGCTGCTGCTGCTGGCGCTCGCCCTCGTTCTGATCGTGGCGGCTCCGATCGTCGGCCAGATCCCGCTCGGCCTCGCCGTGTCGCTGGTCGGCCTGGGCCTCGTCGAACGCGACGGCGTGCTGGTCATGGCCGGCCTCGGCGTCGGCGTGCTCGGGGTGCTGCTCAATCTCGGCTTCGTCTACGCGGTGTTCAGCGCCGTCGTCGGCCTGCTCAACCTCGGCGCCGCCTCGACCGGCATGGTCTGACGCCCGGCCGCCTTCCCCGATGCGGTGGCCGGTTCGCCGGCGACACCGATGCCGGGCGAGAGCGGGAGCCTCGTCCGACGACGGGGATGCCGGTTCGTCGACGACGATGCGGAGACATCAAAGCCCGAGAGCAGGGTTGTGCGCTTAAGCGGAATCGCCGCGGGCGAGCCCCTTCAGCATCTCGGGCGTGTCGACGTCGATGAGCACGCCGGAACCGTCCGCCGGCCATTCGAGCACGTCCGTCCGCCCCGCGAGGAGCGGCCCCGCGCCGCGGTCGCCGGTCAGGCGCGCGAGATCGTCCGCGAGGATCCGGCGGTTGAGGAGCACCGGATTGCCCCGGCGCCCGCCGCAGACCGGGACGATGGCGGCGGGCTTCGGCGCGGCGGCCCGGAACGCGTCGGCGAGGGACCGGATCAGGCCGGGCGGGACGCACGGCATGTCGCCGAGCAGGATGATGGCGCCGCCGGCGGCCTCCGGCAGGGCCGCGAGCCCGACCTGCAGCGACGTCGCCAAGCCGTCCGCATAGCGGGGGTTCGGGACGAGGCGGAGGTCGAGGCCGGCGAGCGCCGCCCTCACGGAATCCTGCGCGTGGCCGAGGACGGCGACGACCGGCCCGGCCTCGGCCGCGAGCGCCGCCTCCGCCGCGTGGCGCACCAGCGGCTTGCCGTCGAGATCGGCCAGGAGCTTCGGGGCATCCCCGAACCGCGTGCCGCGCCCCGCCGCCAGCAGCACGAGGCCGACCGGATCCGGGGTCACTCCCCCTCCTCCGGCGCGCCGCCGGAGCGCGGCTGCGGCCGGGAGACGATCTCCATCAAGAGGCCGCCGACCCCCAGGCGCACGATGTCGGCGCGCCCGACCGGCAGATCGGCGAGCAGGCGGTGGAGCACCCAGTCGAAGCCGTTCTCCTTGGGCGAGCGCGCGCAGCCGGGCGCCCCGATCACCGGCCTCCCGTCGAGGTCGCCGATCAGCAGCAGGTTGCCCGGATCGACCGGCATGCCGAAATGCGCGACGCCCCCCCCCGCCGCCTCGATCCCCGCCGGGATCACGTCGCGCCGGTCGGCGATGGCGGAGGCGCCGAACACCACCGCCAGATCCGCAGCCCTCTCCGACACGGCGTCGCGCAGCGCGGTGGCCACCGCCTCCGCCGCATGCGGCACGCGCGTCTCGCCGACGATCCCCGCCCCGGTCGGCGCGAGGCGGTCGGCGAAGACCCGCAGCGTCTTGTCCACCACGCTCGGCTTCAGGCCCGGCAGCAGGGTCGAGATCACGGCGACGCGCCGCCGCCGGTAGGGCGCTACCGCGAGGGCCGGGTGCGGCACCGCCGCCAACGCGCGGTCGAGCGTCCTGCCCGGCACCGCGTACGGGATGATCTTGACGGTGGCCACCATCTCGCCGGCCACGACCGGCTTGAAGGGCGGAAGCGTCGCGAGGGTCACGGCTTCGTCGACGGCGTTGACCGCATCGATCGCGCCGATGTCGAGGCGCAGCACGCCCGCCTGCGTCGCGTGCAGGTTGGAGCGTCCGGTGAAGGGCGCGGCGACCTCCAGCCCCTCGCCCGCCACGGCCTCGGCGATCGCCCGCGCCGCCTCGTCCTCGCCGATGTCGTCGGCGTCGAGGGCGACCGCGATCACCTGCGCGACGCCCGCGGCGGCGAGGCGCGCGGCGTCCTCGGCGCCGATCCTGCTGCCCTTGCGCAGCACCACGTCGCCCGCCCGCACCGAGTGGGCCGAGACGAGCCCGACCGAGGCCGCGACCGGAACCGGGCCGAACCTCACGGGGCGGCCTTGCGCAGGGCGGCGATGATCTCGGCCAGCACTGAGACCGCGATCTCGGTCGGGCTGACGGCCCCGATATCGAGGCCGATCGGGGCGCGCAGGCGGCCAATCGCCGCCTCGTCGAGCCCGGCCTGCGCCAGCCGCTCGACCCGCTTGGCGTGGGTCTTCCGGGAGCCCAGCGCACCGACGTAGAAGCACTCCGCCCGCAGGGCCGCGACCAGGGCGGGATCGTCGATCTTGGGGTCGTGGGTCAGGGCCGCCACCGCCGTGTAGCGGTCGAGGGGCGGCAGCGCGGCCAGCGCCTCCTCGGGCCACTGCGCGAGGAGCGGCACGTCGGGGAAGCGCTCGGGCGTCGCGAAGGCGGTGCGCGGGTCGATGATGGTGACGTCGAGGTCGGTCAGCGCCGCCATCGGGGCGAGCGCCTGGCTGATGTGGACCGCGCCGATCACCACGAGGCGCGGCGGCGGCACGTGGACGGTCAGGAAGACGTTGCCCCCTTCGGCGAGCCCGCTCTTGCCCGCGCGCAGGCGCGCCGCGAGTTCGCCGGCCAGCGGATCGGCGCCGATCCCGGCCTCGCGCACGAGGCGCTGCGCGCTGCCGTCGAGCGCCGTGACCAGGATCGCGGCGCGGCGCGCGGCGCGCTCGGCGTTGAGCGCCTGGAGGAGATCGAGCCTCATCGCGGGCCCCGCAGGTGCCGGTTCTCCATCACGCCACCCGCTCGACCAGGACCCGGATCCGCCCGCCGCAGGACAGCCCGACCCGCCACGCCGTCTCGTCCGCGACGCCGAATTCGAGCACGCGGGGCCGCCCGTCCTCGATCACCTCCATCGCCTCGGTGATGACCGCGCCCTCGACGCAGCCGCCCGAGACCGAGCCCAGGAAGTTGCCCTCCTGGTCGATGGCGAGGTGGCTGCCCACCGGGCGCGGGGCCGAGCCCCAGGTCTCGATCACGGTGGCGAGCGCCACGCCGCGCCCGGCCTCGCGCCAGCCCTGCGCGGCCGTGAGGATGTCGGTGTCGGTTGTGAGCATCGGTCGAACTCCCGCGCCCGGCGAGGAACATCGCCACAAGGTAGGTGTCAGCCCGCGCGGCGCAACCAAGCGCGCGGGTCCTGCGCGCGGGTCGGCCCTGCGCCGATCGCGCGGCAGAGATCCTCCATCGCCGCGAGGCTGTGGATCGGCCGGAAATCGTGGACGTGCGGCAGCATCGCCCGGATGCCGCCGGCCCGCGCCTCGAAGCGGTCGAAGCGCAGGAGCGGGTTGAGCCAGACCAGCCGGCGGCAGGAGCGCTTGAGCCGGTCCATCTCGAAGGTGAGGTCCGGCGTCACCTCCCGCTCCAGCCCGTCGGTGAACAGCAGCACCACCGCGCCGCCGCCCAGCACCCGGCGCGACCAGTGCCGGTTGAAGGCGTGCAGCGCCTCGGCGATGCGCGTGCCGCCTTCCCAGTCCCGCGCCCGGGCGCTCGCCCGCGCCAGCGCCTCGTCGGGATCGCGGCGGGCGAGTTCGCGGGTGATGTTGGTGAGCCGCGTCGCGAAGACGAAGCTGTGCACGCGCCGCCGCTCGCTCAGGGCGTGCAGGAAGTGCAGGAACAGGCGGGAATACTCGGCCATCGAGCCCGAGATGTCGGCGAGCGCCACGACCGGGGGCGGGCGCTCCCGCGGCGCCCGGAAGGCGAGGTCGATGCCGCCATAGGCCCGGATCGTGCGCTGGAAGCTGCGCCGCGGGTCGATGCGCCCGCGCGCCCGGGCCTCGAAGCGGCGGGTGCGGGTCGCGTCGTCGGGCAGCCGCAGGGCCGCGATCTGCCGGCGGGCCTCGGCCACCTCGTCGGCGCTCATCTGGGCGAAGTCCTTCGCCTTCAGCACCTCGCGCTCGGAGACCGAGAGGGTCGCGCGCACCACCGTCTCGTCGCGCTGGACCTTGGGCTTCGGCGCCTGCTTGGGGCTCAGCGCCTCGCGCACGCGCAGCGCCCCGGCCTTCGGCGGCTGCGGCCCGCGCTCGGGGGCCACAGGCGACATCTGGGCGATCAGCTTCTCGATCAGGTCGCGCCGCCGCCAGAAGAGGCGAAAGGCCTCGTCGAACAGGACCGAGTGCTCGTGCTTGCGCACCAGCACCGCGTGAAGGGTCCAGTAAAAATCCTCGCGCGTGCTGAGGCCCGCCGCCTGCACGGCCTCGACCGCGTCGATGACGTCGCCGGGTCCGACCGGAAGACCCGCGGCGCGCAAGGCCCGGGCGAAATAGGCGATGTTGTCCGGCAGCCGCCCGGTCATCGCGTGCCCGCGCGCACCTCGTCGAGCAGCGCCTTGGCCCGCCCGCCCTGCATCGCCTGGATGTCGTCCTGGTACTTCAGCAGCACGCCGAGCGTGTCGGAGACGAGGGCCGGGTCGAGGGCCACCGCGTCGAGTTCGACGAGCGCGGTGGCCCAGTCGAGCGTCTCGGCCACGCCGGGCGCCTTGAACAGGTCCTCCTTGCGGATCGCCTGCACGAAGGCGACGACGTCGCGGGCGAGCGCGGCCGGCGCTCCGGGCACGCGCCGCTTCAGGATCGCGAGTTCGCGCTCCGCATCCGGATAATCGACCCAGTGGTAGAGGCAGCGGCGCTTGAGGGCGTCGTGGATCTCGCGGGTGCGGTTGGAGGTCAGGACGACGATGGGCGGCTCGGGCGCGCGGATGGTGCCGAGTTCGGGAATCGTGACCTGGAAGTCCGACAGCACTTCGAGCAGGAAGGCCTCGAACGCCTCGTCGGTGCGGTCGAGTTCGTCCACGAGCAGCACGGGCGCGCCGCCCTCCCCCGGCTCCAGCGCCCGCAGCAGCGGGCGGCGGATCAGGTAGCGCTCCGAGAAGAGGTCGGATTCGAGCCGCTCGCGGTCGACGCTGCCGCCGGCTTCGGCGAGGCGGATCGCCATCATCTGCCCGGCATAATTCCACTCGTAGACCGCGGCCGCGACGTCCAGGCCCTCGTAGCATTGCAGCCGGATCAGCGGGCGCCCGAGCGCGGCGGCCAGCACCTTGGCGATCTCGGTCTTGCCGACCCCCGCCTCCCCTTCGAGGAAGAGCGGGCGGCGCAGCTTCAGGGACAGAAAGGCGACGGTGGCGAGCGCCCTGTCGGCGACGTAGCCGGCGGAGGCGAGGAGCGCTTGGGTCGCGTCGATCGAGGCGGGCAGGGTCATGCAGGATCCTGAGGACCGCCCGCGGGTTCGGGCGAGCGCGGCGGCCATCCTCCCGACATAACCGGTTCCCGCGGGAGGAAAAGGCTCGCGCCCGGGGGCGATGGCCTCCGGGCGCGCCGCGTCACCGTTCGGTCGCCGCCTGCACGGCCCGGCGCGCCATCACGCCGATGAGGTGCGCGCGGTACTCCGCATCCGCGTGCAGGTCGCCGATGAGGTCGTCCGCCGGGGCCTTGAGGCCGTCGAGGGACTTCGCCGAGAAGCGCTTGGCCAGCGCCTCCTCGGCCTCCGCCCAGCGGAAGACACCGTTCGAGCCCGCCCCCGTCACGGCGACCCGGATGTCGCTCGGGCGCTTGGCCACGAAGACGCCGACGAGCGCGTAGCGCGAGGCGGGGTTGCGGAATTTCTCGTAGGCCGCCTTGTGCGGGATCGGGAAGGAGACCCCGGTGACGATCTCGCCGTCCTCCAGGGCGGTCTCGAACAGCCCGCGGAAATACTCCTCGGCCGGGATGCGGCGCTTGCTGGTGATGATCGTGGCGCCGAGCGCGAGGCAGGCGGCGGGATAATCCGCCGAGGGGTCGTTGTTCGCCACCGAGCCGCCGATGGTGCCGCGGTGCCGCACCGCCGGGTCGCCGATCAGGGCGGCGAGTTCGGACAGGGCGGGGATCGCCTCCTTCACGTCCGCCGACTCCGCCACCGCCCCGTGGGTGGTCATGGCGCCGATGGTGACGGCGCGCGGCGTGCGCTCGATCCCGACGAGGTCGGGGATGCGGCCGAGGTCGATCAGGTGCCCGGGCGCCGCGAGGCGCTGCTTCATGGTCGGGATCAGGGTGTGTCCCCCGGCCACGATCTTGGCGTCCTCCTGCTTGGCGACGAGGCTGAGCGCCTCCTTGAGGGTGGCGGGGCGGTGATAGTCGAAGGCGTACATCGCGGGTCCTCCCCGTTCACTCGGCGGCGATGGGCTGGGGCTGGCGCGCGCGCTGGGCGGCGCGCCAGACGGCGAGCGGCGTGGCCGGCATGGCGATGTTCTCGTGGCCGAGCGCGTCGGTCAGCGCATTCATCACCGCGGCGGGCGCCGCGATGGCGCCGGCCTCGCCGCAGCCCTTGATGCCGAGCGGGTTCGACGGGCAGGGCGTCACCGTCATGCCGACCTCGAAGGACGGCAGGTCGGCCGCCCGCGGCATGCGGTAATCCATGAAGCTCGCCGTCACGAGCTGGCCCTCCGCGTCGTAGACCGCGCCCTCGAACAGGGCCTGGCCCACGCCCTGCGCGATGCCGCCATGGACCTGCCCCTCGACGATCATCGGGTTGATGATAGTGCCGAAATCGTCCACCGCCGTGAACCGCTCGATGGTGACGTGGCCGGTGTCGGGATCGACCTCCAGCTCGCAGATGTGCATCCCGGCCGGGAAGGTGAAGTTAGTGGGATCGTAGAACGCCCCCTCCTTCAGCCCCGGCTCCAGCTCGGCGCCCGTGAACTTGTGGGCGATGTAGGCCTGGAGCGCGACCTCCCCGAAGGCGAGCGAGCGGTCGGTGCCGGCCACCGAGAAGCGGCCGTCCTTGAACTCGATGTCGCCCTCGCCCGCTTCGAGCGCGTAGGCCGCGACCTTGCGGCCCTTGGCGATCACCTTGTCGAGGGCCTTGGCGATGGCCGACATGCCGACCGCGCCCGAGCGCGAGCCGTAGGTGCCCATGCCGAATTGCACCTTGTCGGTGTCGCCGTGCACGATGTTCACGCTCTCGATCGGCACGCCGAGCCGATCGGCGACGAGCTGCGCGAAGGTGGTCTCGTGACCCTGGCCGTGGCTGTGCGAGCCCGTCAGCACCTCGATGGAGCCGGTCGGGTTGACGCGCACCTCGGCCGATTCCCACAGGCCGACGCCCGCGCCGAGCGCCCCCACCGCCTGCGAGGGGGCGATGCCGCAGGCCTCGATGTAGGATGAGAAGCCGATGCCGCGCAGTTTGCCCCGCCGCGCGCTCTCGCGCCGGCGCTTGGGGAAGTGCTTGTAGTCGGCCGCCTCCAGCGCCTTGTCGAGCGAGGCCCCGTAGTCGCCGACGTCGTAGTTCATGATGACGGGCGTCTGGTGCGGGAAGCTCTTGATGTAGTTGCGCCGCCGGAACCGGGCCGGATCCTGCCCGGTCTGGCGCGCCGCCACCTCCACCAGCCGCTCGATCACGAAGGTCGCCTCGGGGCGCCCGGCGCCGCGATAGGCATCGACCGGAGCGGTGTTGGTGTAGACCCCGTCCACCTCGCAGTAGATCGCCGGGATGTTGTACTGCCCCGAGAGCAGCGGCGCGTAGAGGTAGGTCGGCACAGAGGAGGCGAAGGTCGACAGGTAGGCCCCGAGATTGGCCACCGTGTGGACCCGCAAGCCCAGGATGCGGCCGTTCTCGTCCAGCGCCATCTCGGCATGGGTGACGTGGTCGCGCCCGTGCGCGTCGGCCAGGAAGGCCTCGGTGCGGTCGCTCGTCCACTTCACCGGCCGGCCGACCTTCTTGGCCGCCCAGACGCAGACCGTCTCCTCGGCGTAGATGAAGATCTTCGAGCCGAAGCCGCCACCCACGTCGGGCGCCACCACCCGGAGCTTGTTCTCGGGCGCGATGCCGATGAAGGCCGACAGCACGAGGCGGGCGACGTGCGGGTTCTGGCTCGTGGTGTAGAGGGTGAACTGCTCCTCGGCCTCGTCGTACTCGCCGATCGCGGCGCGCGGCTCGATCGGGTTGGGCACCAGACGGTTGTTGACGAGGTCGAGGGTGGTGACGTGCTTGGCCCGCGCGAAGGCCGAATCCACCGCGCCCTTGTCGCCCAGGTGCCAGTTGAACACCACGTTGTCGGGCGCGACCTCGTGCACCGCGGTCGCGGCGCCCTGCGCCTTCGCGGTCTCGACCACGGCGGGGAGCAGGTCGTACTCGACCGTGATCGCCTCGGCTGCGTCGCGGGCCTTGGCGAGGCTCTCGGCCACCACCACGGCGACGTGGTCGCCGACGTAGCGCACCTTGCCCTGCGCCAGCGCCGGATGCGGGCCGGCCTTCATCGGGCTGCCGTCCTTGGAATGGATCATCCAGCCGCAGATGAGATTGCCGACCTTGTCGGCCGCCAGATCCTCGCCCGTGAACACGCCGAGCACGCCCGGCATGGCCCGGGCGGCGGCGGCGTCGATGCTCCGGATCGTCGCGTGGGCGTGCGGCGAGCGCAGGAAGTAGGCGTGGGCCTGCCCCGGCCGGTTGAAGTCGTCGACATACCGGCCCTTGCCGGTGATGAAGCGCTGGTCCTCCTTGCGGCGCACGGGGGCGCCGATGCCGCTCGCGGTCATGTTCCTCTCCCGTCACTCGTCGATTCAGGCATCGCTCCGGCCTCTGGCGGGCCGGTGGAGTCTCGGCGCTACTCGGCCGCCTGCCGGGCCGGCGCCTGGCCCATGGCGGTGGCCCCGGCGGCGATGGCCTTCACGATGTTGTGGTAGCCGGTGCAGCGGCAGAGGTTGCCCTCCAGCTCGTGCCGGATCGTCGTCTCGTCGAGGGCGTGGCCCTTGCGGCGCACGAGGTCGACGGCGGTCATGATCATGCCGGGCGTGCAGTAGCCGCATTGCAGGCCGTGATGCTCGCGGAAGGCCGCCTGCATCGGGTGCAGGTCGCCGCCCGCGGCCAGCCCCTCGATGGTGGTCACCTGCCGGCCGTCCGCCTGGACGGCGAGCACGGTGCAGGCCTTCACGGCCTCGCCGTCAAGATGCACCACGCAGGCGCCGCACTGGCTGGTGTCGCAGCCTACATGCGTGCCGGTGAGGCGCAGGTGCTCCCGCAGGAACTGCACGAGCAGCGTGCGCGGCTCGATCTCGGCGGTCACGGCCTTGCCGTTCACCGTCAGGCTGACGGAGCTCATGGATGATTCCTCCTCTCGCCGGCCCCCTGGACCCGTGGCTACGGGTCCCGTTCTTGCGCGTTCGGGGCGGACGCCCGCTTCGTTGAGAATTGGACGAAATCGAGTGTCAACCGGCCGCGCCGGCCGGTCAAGCCGGTTCCGGCTGGACCTTTGGCCGCCGATGCGTGCGGTTTCGCGGCTGCGAAGGGGGCGATCCGATTGCGCGCCGCACGGACCGCGCCCGGCAGCCAGAGCGGGAATGAGAGCGAACCTGCTATTTATGGATGTACGGGTGCCGGCTCAGGCCGCCGCGGGCGGCCGGCCGCGGATCACGGCCGGCAGGTCACGGGAAGCACCAGGGGAGCGATCGGTCCCGCGGCCGCCCCGACGCTCCTCGGCGCGGCATCCGGCCCCAGCGCAAGTCCGGTGTCCTCGGCGCCCAGAAGGCCGCGCAGGGCCTCGATGCCGGCGAGCGGGTGGGTCATCGGCGGCATCACGCCCGCCACGAGCCGCGGCTGCGCCGGCATGCGGGCGACGAGGCCGACGAGCCGTCCGGCCCGGTCGAGCACCGGGGCGCCCGCCGCGCCCGGCTGGAGCGGCGCGGCGATGCCGCCCGGGCCGGTGCTGCCGGTCGTCACCGAGGCCCCGCCCTCCCGGGAGGCGGCGACCACCACGACCTCGCCGTCCGGTGCGCCGGGCGCGGCGGCGATCGCGCCGGCCCGCGCCGCAGGCCCGGCTTCGAGCAGGGCGAGCCCCGCCTCCTGGCGGATCAGGCGGGCCGGCACGCCGCCCACGAGCGGGGTCGCGCACGCGCCGAGCGCGGCCGCAGCGGTGACCACCCGCCGCGGCGCGACGACGAGCGCCGTCGCGGCGACCGAAGTCTGGGCGGCCGAGGCTGGGGCGGCCGCGGGCGCCGCATCGGCGGGGCGGGGGCCCGCGGCCATCGGCGCATCGGCCGGGAAGGGCGCGAAGCTGTTCGCCGCGGCGATCACCAAGCGGTCGACCTCGCGCGCCAGCGCCTTGTCGTACGCGACGGTGAAGCCGCGGATGCCCTGGCTCGCGGCGGCGTAGCGGATGTAGAACTTCCCCGCCGCCGTCTCGCCCGTCACCACCACGAAGTCAGGCTTCTTGAGCTTGTAGGTCACCTTGCGCTCGGGGGTGACCTGGGTGGCCCGCTCGAACAGGGCGTCGAGGTCGCTCTCGCCGGGGGCGTACGCCTTGGTGTCGAGGGTGACGCGCCCGTCCGCGCTCTGCCAGCGCGTGCCGTTCGGGATGCGCGTCCGCTTCGCGAGCAGGCGCTCGGGCACGCCGAGCACGATCCCGGTATTGGCATCCGTCTCCACCGAGAACTTCGCCGCCTGCCGCGCGGCCTGTCCGGCGGCCAGCAGCCGTGCCCGTGCCCTGTCGTCGAGGATGCCGGTCGGCTCGGCGCCGGCCTGCGCCTGCCACGCGACGATGCCCTCGAAGGTGCGCCGGCCGAAGGCGCCGCTCGTCACGCTGTTGTAGTCGCTGACCCAGACGAGGGCGTCCTGCACCGCCTTGCGCTCGGCCTCGGGCCGCGCCTCGAAGGCGGCGCGCGCCGCTTCGAACACCGGATCGACCGCGGCGGGCGGGCGCTGGGGCGCGGCGGGCCGCGGCGCGGGGGCCTGAGCCGACGCCGCCGCGGCCCCGAGCAGGATGGCGCAGGCCGGAAGCAGGCGGACGGGGCGCAGCATCGAGGGGGGTCTCCGGAAGCGGACCGCGGTCGCGGCATCCAGCTTGGCAGAGGCCGGCCCCAACATCCAGCGGCAGGGCGCGCGGGGCGTCGCGGCGGCGCCCGGTCAAGGATCCGGCGAACAGCCGAGAGCCGTTCTCAATGCCTCCCGGTATGCTACCTTGCGGGCAGGGAGAACAGCGCGGGGCCGATGATGTCGACAGCCACCCGGACGGGGCGCCTCGCGGCGGCCCTCGCTTTGGTGCTCAGCCTCGCGGTGCCCGCGGCCGGGCAGGCGCCTGCCCCGTCCCGCGCGGCGCCCTCGGCACTGGCCCCGGTCCCGAAGAGCTTCGTGCGCCAGAACCTCGCCAGCGAGGCGGTGCGCCTGGAGGCCCAGATCAAGGGCGAGACCGCCCCCAACGTGCAGAAGCCCGCTGCCCAGTGGCGGCGGGAGGCCGAGGCCCTGTCGAAGAACGACGACAACGACGGCGCGCTGGCCGCCTATGCGGGCGCGGTGGCAGCCGAGCCGGGCGACTGGCGCAACTGGTACGCGCTGGCCGAGACGGCGAACGGCGTCGAGAACGACGATTACGACGAGAACCAGAAGCTGCGCCTGCGTGCCCGCGCGGCCGCCTACATGGCCTACCAGCGCGCCGCCGCCCGCGCCGACGAGGCCAAGGCGCTGGCGCTCCTCGGCCAAGTGCTGGCCGAGCAGGAATCCTGGCGTCCCGCGCTCGACGCCTACCGGGCAAGCCTCGCGCTCGCCGACACGGCCGACACCCGCAGGACCTACGAGGACCTGCGCGAGAAGCACGGGTTCCGCATCACCGGCTACACGGTGGATTCGGACGCCGCGGCGCCGCGGGCCTGCTTCACGCTCTCGGAGCCGCTCTCGGCCAGGACCGATTTCACGCCCTACGTCGCGGTCTCGGGCGCGGCCAACGCCGCCGTGACGGCGCAGGAGCAGCAGGTCTGCGTCGACGGCCTGCGGCACGGCGAGCGCTACGCCGTGGTGCTGCGCCAGGGCCTGCCCTCCGCCACGCCCGGCGAGAGCCTGCTGAAATCCGCCGATTACGAGATCTACGTCCGCGATCGCCAGCCCCAGGTGCGCTTCACCGGGCGCAACTACGTCCTGCCCCGCACCGGGCAGGCGGGCGTGCCGCTCGTCTCGGTCAACGCCCCGAAGCTCGACGTCGAGGTGCTGCGCATCGGCGACCGCGGTCTCCTGCCGGCCCTGCGCTCCGAGGAGTTCCTGTCGCAGCTCTCCGGCGCCACGGCCCGCACCATCGCCCGCGAGAAGGGCGTGCAGGTCTGGAAGGGCACGCTCGACACCGCCCGGGCCGAGCCCAATCAGGAGGCGGTGACGGCCTTTCCGGTCCTCCAGGCGGTCGGCAAGGTCGAGCCCGGCCTCTACGTGATGCTGGCCCGGCCGAGCGGGACGACCGCGCTCGCCGACGAGGAGGGCGGCTACGAGACCCAGGCGACGCAGTGGTTCGTGGTCTCGGACCTCGGGCTCACCGCCTTCAAGGGACGCGACGGCATCCACGTCTTCGCCCGCTCGCTCGCCTCGGCCGCCACGGTGCCGGACGCCGAGATCCGGCTCGTGGCGCGCAACAACGAGGTGCTGGGCACGAAGACCACCGACCGCCAGGGGCACGTCGCCTTCGATCCCGGCCTCGCGCGGGCCGAAGGCGGGCTCGCCCCGGGCCTCGTCGTGGCGCGGCTCGGCGACGATTACGGCTTCCTCGACCTCCAGCTCGGCGCCTTCGATCTCGCCGACCGCGGCGTGAAGGGACGGCCCGCCGCGGGCGCGGCCGAGGCCTACGTCTTCCCCGAGCGCGGCGTCTACCGGTCGGGCGAGACGGTGCAGATCACCGCGCTCCTGCGCGACGCCAAGGGCACGGCGATCACCGGGCTGCCCCTGACCCTCGTCGCCAAGCGGCCGGACGGCGTGGAGTACCGCCGGGTGCTGGTGGCCGATGCGGGGCTCGGCGGACGGGCCTTCTCCCTGCCGCTCCTGCCGGGCGCCCAGGCCGGCACGTGGCGGGTCGCCGCCTATACCGATCCCAAGGGCGCACCGGTCGGCGAGACGAGCTTCCTCGTCGAGGATTACGTGCCCGAGCGGCTGGAGGTGACACTGGCCCCGCAGGGCGCGGCACTGCGGCCGGGCCAGCCGGCCGTGATCGACGTGGCGGCGCGCTATCTCTACGGGGCACCGGGCGCGAACCTGCAGGTCGGCGGCAGCGTGGCGGTGCAGGCCGCGGCCGGGAGCGGCATCGCGGGCCTCGACGGCTACGCGATCGGCCTCGACGACGAGAGCGTGGTGCCCACGAGCAGCGAGCTCGACGAGCGGGCGACCACCGACGCGCAGGGCAAGGCCGTGGTGCGCGCACCCGTCCCGGTCCTGTCGGCGCCCCGCCCGCTCGAAGCCCGGATCTCGCTGCAGGTGGGCGAGCCGGGCGGCCGGGCCGTGCAGCGCAGCGTCACCCTGCCGATCCTGCCCGCCGGCCCCGTGGTGGCGGTGCGTAAGACCTTCGGCGATCTGCGCGAGGGCGCCACCGCGACCTTCGACGTCGTCGCGGTCACGCCGGAGGGCACGCGCCTGCCGGCCGGGTCTGCGTCGTGGAGCCTCCTGCGGGTGGAGCGGACCTACCAGTGGTACCGCGCGGACGGGCGCTGGTCCTACGAGCCGGTGAAGACGACGCGCCGGCTGGCGAACGGCACCCTGGATCTCTCGCCGACGGCGCCGGCGCGCGTCGCCGTGCCGGTCGATCTCGGCACCTACCGGCTGGAGGTGCAGGCCGCGGGCGCGGCGAGCGCCGCCGTGACCTTCGGCGTCGGCTGGAGCGGCGCCGAGAGCGCCGACGCGCCCGACCTCCTCGACCTCACCCTCGACAAGGCGGCCTACGCCGCGGGCGAAACCCTGAAGGCGCGGCTGAGCCCGCGCTTTTCCGGCACCGCCACCGTGGCGGTGGTGAGCGACCGGGTGCACGAGATCCGCACCCTCGACGTGGCGGCCGGCGGCGCGGCCGTCGAGATCCCGGTCAAGGCGGAGTGGGGCGCGGGGGCCTATCTCGTCGCCACCGCCTACCGGCCCCTCGACCAGGCGGCCAAGCGGCTGCCGGGCCGGGCGCTCGGTCTGGCGTGGTTCTCGGTGGACCGCGCGGCGCGCGGCCTCGACGTCGCGGTGGAGGCTCCCGCCAAGGTCCGCCCGCGCGGCGAGCTGCGCCTGCCGATCCGGCTTGCGAACCTCAAGCCCGGCGAGGAGGCGCGGGTGACGGTGGCGGCGGTCGATGTCGGCATCCTCAACCTCACCCGCTACGCGACCCCGGACCCGTTCGGCTTCTTCTTCGGGCAGAAGGCGCTCTCGGCCGAGATCCGCGACCTCTACGGCTACCTCATCGACGGGATGCAGGGCACGCTCGGCGCCATCCGCTCGGGCGGCGACGGCGGCTCGGCGGAGCTCGCCGACGCGCCGCCGACCCAGGAGCCGCTGGTGCGCTTCTCCGGCGTCGTCACGGTGGGGCCGGACGGGCGGGCCGAGGTGAGCTTCCCCCTGCCGGCTTTCAACGGCACCGCCCGCGTCATGGTGACGGCCTGGACGGCGAACCGGGTGGGGGCAGCCTCCGCCGACGTGCTGGTGCGTGATGCGGTGGTGGTCGCCGGCACGCTGCCGCGCTTCCTCAACGTCGGCGACCGCTCGCGCCTGCACGTCGCCCTCGACAACGTCGAGGGGCCGGCGGGCGACTACGCCGTCGACCTCGACCTCGCCGGGCCGGTGGTGGTCGCGGCCGACGCGCTCGGCCGCACGCTGCGTCTCGGCCCCGGGCAGAAGGGCGCGATCGAGATCCCCGTCACGGCGGCCGGTCCGGGGCTTGCCCGGATCGACCTGCGGCTGACCGGGCCGGGCCTCGACGCGCCGGCGAGCCAGAGCTTCGCCCTGCGCATCCAGCCGGGCACCGGGGCGCTGGTGCGCCGCACGGTGCGCCCGCTCGATCCGGGGGCGAGCCTCACCGTGTCGGGCGACCTCTTCGCCGAGATCCTGCCGGGCACCGGCTCGCTCTCGGTCTCGGCCTCGCCGCTCTCGGGCCTCGACGTGCCGGCCCTGCTCCAGGCGCTCGACCGCTACCCCTACGGCTGCACCGAGCAGATCGTCAGCCGGGCGATGCCGCTCCTGGCGGTCAACCGGCTCTCGGCGATCGAGCGGCTCGCCCTCGACGCGACCATCGACGAGCGGGTGCGGGGCGCGATCGAGCGCGTGCTCGCGCGCCAGGATTCGGGCGGCAATTTCGGCCTGTGGTCGGCCAACGGCGCGGAGGACATCTGGCTCAACGCCTACGTGGCCGACTTCCTCACCCGGGCGCGCGAGCGCGGCTTCGCGGTGCCCCAGACCGCCTTCACCCTCGCGCTCGACCGCCTGCGCAACGCCGTGGCGAACACCAGCGAGGTCGGCGGCGGGGGCATGGACCTCGCCTACGCGGCCTACGTGCTGGCGCGCAACGGACGGCCGGTGATGGGCGACCTGCGCTACCTCGCCGACACGAAGCTGTCCGAATTCGCCACGCCGCTCGCGCGCGGCCAGATCGCGGCGGCGCTGGCGCTGCTGGGCGACC
Source organism: Methylobacterium isbiliense (assembly GCF_022179325.1). Classification (GTDB taxonomy): domain Bacteria; phylum Pseudomonadota; class Alphaproteobacteria; order Rhizobiales; family Beijerinckiaceae; genus Methylobacterium; species Methylobacterium isbiliense. The sequence continues at coordinate 217,808 of NZ_BPQQ01000016.1, forward strand.
GGGGGCGGGCCGCGCGGGCCTTCGACTCGGCCGTCGCGGCGCTGCGGACCGAGCGGGACAAGTCCGAATACCGGGCCGATTACGGCTCGCGCCTGCGCGACGGGGCCGGCCTGATCGCCCTCGCGGCCGAGACGGGTCTCGCCCGCGACAGCATCGCGCCGCTCGGCGCGATCGTCGGCGAGGAGCGGGGAGCGAACCGCCTCACCAGCACGCAGGAGAATGCCTGGATGGTGCTGGCCGCGGCGGGCCTCGCCAAGGACGCCGAGGCGATGGCCTTCGCGGTGGACGGCGAAGCCCGCTCCGGTCCGCTCTACCGCAGCTTTACGGCGTCCGCCCTCGATGCCAGATCGGTGACGATCACCAACCGCGGCACCAGCACCGCCCAGGTGGTGCTCGGCATCGCGGGCAGCCCGATCGCCCCCGAGCCGGCGGAATCGCGAGGCTTCACGCTGGAGCGCAGCTATCACCGGCTCGACGGCGCTCCGGTCGACCTCGCCCAGGTGCGCCAGAACGACCGGCTCGTCGTGGTGCTGAAAGTGACGGAGGCGCAGGCCCGCGCCGGCCGCCTCCTCCTCGTCGACCGCCTGCCCGCGGGCCTCGAGATCGACAACCCGAAGCTCCTGGACGCCGACGCGGTCTCGACCCTCGCCTGGGTCAAGTCGGAGGTGCAGCCGACCCACACCGAGTTCCGCGACGACCGCTTCGTCGCCGCCTACGAGCGCGACCCGAACCAGTCGGCCTTCTTCACCATCGCCTACACGGTGCGCGCCGTGACGCCCGGCCGCTACGTCCACCCGGCCGCCAGCATCGAGGACATGTACCGGCCCGAACGCTACGGCCGCACCGCCTTCGGCGCCCTGGAGGTGGGGGCGAGCCGGTGAATGCCGGGTTGCTGCCCCTCACCGCACGAAGCCCGACCCGGGGGATCCCCTCTCCCGTGCCGGAAAGGGGGTCCTCGCGATGATTCCGAACATCCTGGCCGCCGCTGCCGGTGCCGCGCCGCGGAACCGCACCGATGACGTGGCGGCCTAGAGCATTGTCCGACGAAGTGGATACCGCTTCGTCGAAGAAAATGCGGCAAAATCAAAGACCTAGAGAGCTTCGCGATGGCAACGCGATCGTGAAGTGCTCTAGGCGCCTCGCCGCCGCCTGTCTCGGCCTCCTCCTCGCCGGAATGGCGGCGCTGGGCCTCACATGGCATCGGCTCCCGCCCCTCGACCTCGCCGCCGCCGCAATCCGCTCGCCCGTGGTGCTCGACCGGAACGGCACGCTGCTGCGTCCCTTCGCAACGGCGGACGGGCGCTGGCGGCTGCCGCTCGCGCCGCAGGCCGTCGATCCGCGCTACGTGGCGATGCTGCTGGCCTACGAGGACCGGCGCTTCCGCGATCATCCGGGCCTCGACCCGTCCGCCCTGCTGCGCGCGGCCGGCCAATGGATCGCGGCCGGGCGGATCGTGTCGGGCGGCTCGACGCTCTCGATGCAGGTCGCCCGCCTCGTCGAGCCGCGGGCCGAGCGGTCGCTCGCGGCGAAGCTGCGCCAGATGGCGCGTGCGGTGGAGCTGGAGCGGCGGCTCGGCAAGGACGGGATCCTGCGCCTCTACCTCGCGCTCGCGCCCTATGGCGGCCCCGTCGAGGGGGTGCGGGCCGCGAGCCTCGCGTATTTCGGGCACGAGCCGGGGCGGCTCTCGCTCGCGGAGGCCGCGCTCCTCGTCGCCCTGCCGCAATCGCCCGAGGCGCGCCGGCCCGACCGCTTCCCCGAGGCGGCGCGGCGGGCGCGCGACCGCGTGCTCGACCGCGTGGCGGAGCGCGGCGTGGTGCGTCGCGACGAGGCCGAGGCCGCGAAGGCCGAGCCCGTGCCGCACCAGCGCCGTCCCTTCCCGATGCTCGCCGCGCACGCCGCCGAGGCGGCGCTGGCGCAGCGCCCCACGCAGCCCGTCCACCGCCTCGCCCTCGACGCGAAGCTCCAGGCGAGTCTGGAGGTGCTGGCCGGCGAGCGCGTCGGCGCGCTCGGCCCCGGCCTGTCCGCGGCGATCCTGGTGATCGACAACCCGACCGGCCAGGTGCGCGCCCATGTGGGCAGCGCGGGCTACCTCGACGCGTCCCGCGCGGGCGCGATCGACATGGCGGCGGCGCTGCGCTCGCCGGGCTCCGCGCTCAAGCCGTTCGTCTACGCGCTCGCCTTCGAGAGCGGGCTCGCTCACCCGGAGACGCTGCTCGACGACCGGCCCTCGCGCTTCGGCGCCGCCTACGCGCCCGAGAACTTCGACCAGACCTTCCAGGGCACGGTGACGGCGCGGCGCGCGCTGCAGCAATCGCTCAACGTGCCGGCGGTGGAGCTGCTGGAGGCGGTCGGCCCGGCCCGTTTCATCGCCCGGCTGCGGGCGGGCGGGGCCGGCATCGCGCTGCCGCGGGACGCGGCCCCCGGCCTGCCGGTGGCGCTCGGGGGGCTCGGCATCACACTCGCCGACCTCGCGCGGCTCTACGCGGGGCTGGCCCGCGGTGGGAGCGTGCCGGACCTCGTGCGGCGCCTCGACGGCGACCCATCCCCTCCCCGCGACCTGCCCCGCATCGCCGAGCCGGTGGCCGCATGGTACGTCGCCGACACCTTGCGCGGCACGCCCCCGCCCGAGAATGCCCTGCCGAACCGCCTCGCCTACAAGACCGGCACCTCGTACGGCTACCGCGACGCCTGGGCGGTGGGGTTCGACCGGCGCGTCACGGTCGCGGTCTGGGTCGGGCGGCCGGACGGGGCGGGCGTGCCGGGCCTCGTCGGGCGCCTCGCCGCCGCCCCGATCCTGTTCGACGCCTTCGCCCGGGTCGGCGGCGAGCCGGAGCCTTTGGCGATGGCGCGCGATGCCCTCGTCGCCACGACGGCCGGCCTGCCCCCGCCCCTGCGCCACATCCGCCGCGACGCCCCGAAGGTCGCCGGCGAGGCGGCCGGCGCGGCCCTGCGCATCGCCTACCCGCCGGACGGCGCACGGGTCGATCTCGGCCTCGCGGAGGGGCCGGGCAGCGGCCTCGCCCTGAAGGCGCTCGGCGGCACCCTGCCGCTCACCTGGATGGTCAACAGCCTGCCGCTGCCCGAGGCCGCGCGCCGGCAGGCCGAGTGGCAACCGGACGGGGCCGGCTTCGCCCGCATCTCGGTGATGGATGCGACGGGCGCGAGCGACAGCGTGGTGGTGCGGCTGGAGTAGACGCCCGAGACCGGCGCCGTCGATGCATCGCCCGGCCTCTTGCCGGCATGGGCCCGCCTGAAGCCGGAAGCCCGGCGCGCGATCAGGCGAGCCGTCAGGCGACCGTCAACTTGCTGGCCGCTTCGGCCGGTGCCTCGTTCATGCGGGTCTGCCAGCCCGGCCCTGTCGCCTCGAACGCGTCCACGATGTGTGGATCCAGCCTGATGGTGACCGGCACTTTCCTGACCTCGGCCTTCGGCCGCCCGCCGCGATTGACCAAGGCCGCGTCGAGCGCCGGGGCCGGAACTTCGCGGGCCGGCCGCATCTCGGCCAGTTCCGCGTCGGCAGCCTCCGGGTTGTCGGGATCCTGGGCCATCCGAGCCTGTAGGCGGGCCTCCTCCTCCTCGGTGAGGTAGCGGACCGGCCGGCGGTCAGCCCTTGTCGTCATAGGCGTGCCTTTCCTTGTTGCTCGCGGGACGGAAGCTGATGAGCGAGATCGCTTCGGTGCCGAGAGGCCGGACGACCAGGGTATGCAGATCGCCGTCGAAGTCGCCGACTGCGACTAAACTGGGACGGTCGAGCTGTTGGAGGCGGCGCACGCCGCCCGAAGCGCCCGCTGATGCGGCCGGCGTCGACGGCCGCTCGCGGGTCGGGCGCCGCAAGCGGAACGGCGAGCGCTATTGCAGATGCTGCCGGTAGGTCTCGCCGGCTTGCGCCTTCAGGTCCGCCCCGGCCTCGCGGCCGATCGCGGCGGCGTCCGCGGCCGCGCCGGTGCGGGTGGTGGCCCAATGGGCGCTGCCGTCCGGCAGGAAGAGGAGGCCGTTGAGCGTCAGGCGCTCGCCGTCGATCTCGGCCAGCGCGGCGATCGGCGTGCGGCAGGAGCCGTCGAGTTCGGCGAGCAGCCCGCGTTCGGCCGCGAGCGACGTGGTGGTGCGCGGGCAGGCCACGGCCTGGAGGAGGTCGATGATCTCCCGGTCGCCCTCCCGGCACTCGATGCCGAGTGCGCCCTGCGCCACTGCCGGCAGCATCTCGTTCACCGACAGCACGTCCTGCGCCAGATGCGCGAGGCCGAGGCGCTCCAGCCCCGCGATGGCGAGCAGCGTCGCGTCGCAGGCCCCCTCCTCCAGCTTGCGGATGCGGGTGTTGGCGTTGCCGCGCAGGGGCACGATCTGCAGGTCGGGCCGGCGCATCAGCACCTGCGCGCCCCGGCGCAGGGACGAGGTGCCGACCCGGCTGCCCGCCGGCAGATCGGCGAGGCGCTGCGCCTTCAGCGACAGGAAAGCATCGCGCGGATCGTCGCGCGCCAGGATCGCCGCGATGACGAGACCGTCCGGCAGCCACGTCTCCACGTCCTTCATGGAGTGGACGGCGACGTCGATCTGGTCGGCGAACAGGGCCTGTTCGAGTTCCTTGGTGAACAGACCCTTGCCGCCGATGGCCGAGAGCGGCCGGTCGAGAACGCGGTCCGCCACCGTGTTGATGACGACGAGTTCCATCGCGCCGGGCTCGGCGAGATGCGGATGGGCCGCGGCGATGCGGTCGCGGACCATGCCGGTCTGGGCGAGCGCCATCGGGCTGCCGCGGGTGCCGATGCGCAGGGGGCGGTGGGCCATGACGCGTGCTTCGCCGTTGAGGAAGTGTCCTCTCGGCGAGTAGCCGCTCGGCCGCGGCCTGTCACCTGCCGCCGGCTAATCCTTGGGGATCTGCTCGTTCGCGACCGGCTTGCCCTGCGGCGTGCCGGCCGAGGGCGGCCGGTCCTGGCCGGCTGGCTGGCCCGCGGGCCGCCGGCTGGTTCCGGCGCTGACATCGGCCAAGCCCTCGGACGAGCCGGCCGGTCGGGGAGCGGTGCGGTCTGGGGTCATGATGGCGCCTCCGGCCGGGTCAACGGCCGGGGGCGCGCGGTGTTTCAGAATCCGGCCACCGCGACCGCGGTGTGCTCGACCTCGGGCGGGGCCGCGAAGTGGTCGGCCACGCAGGAGCGCCATTCCTGAAAATCCGGCGACTGGCGGAAATCCACCGTGTGGTTCTCCAGGGTGTCCCACTTCACCATCAGCCGGTAGCGGGTCGGGTGCTCGATCGAGCGGTGCAGGTCCAGGCCGCGGCAGCCCTTGGCGCGCCGGAAGACCGCCGTCGCCCTGCCGACGCCCTCCTCGAACGCCGCCTCGTGGCCGGGCTTCACCTCTATCTGCGCGATTTCCAGAATCATGCCTGTCCTCCCTTGAGCGGCCCCGCATGCGCGATCCGGCCCGCGAAGTCACGCCCGCAGACGATGCCGAGACCGGTGGATGACGTTCGCGCGCGGTTGCATCGCCGCGGCGCGACGCGCACAAACCGTGAATAGATCCCGTGAAGCGGGAAACCTGCGTCAAGCGGGACCGTTGCCTCGGGGCCGAGGTGTGAGGACTGCGCCGATGACGACGCTGAAGGAATTCGAGGAGGCGCTGCGCGAGCACGGCATGCTCATGGCGCTCGCGATCCTGGAGCGCCTGCGCGAACGCGACCGCGCCAACCGCACGGTGAAGCCCGGCCGGCGCATCGTCGGCAAGAAGATGACGCCGGATCTCGCCCGCGCCATTCTGGACCTGCACGGCTCGACGGAGATGACCCAGCAGGAGATCGCCTTCAAGCTCGGCGTCAACCAGGGCCGGGTGAACGAGGTGATCAAGCGCGGCAAGTGGCTCTCGGGCGACCAGAGCGCACCGGAGGCGGTGGCCCGCGACAAGGGCAAGGCGCGCATCCGCGGCACCGAGACGAAGCGCCCGGCCCGCAAGGCGAAGGACGCCAAGACGGCGGCGCGCAGACCGCCTAAGGCCCAGGCGCAGCTCGCCTTCGGGGACCTCTGAATCCGCATGCGAAAACGCCCCGGCCGAGATGGCCGGGGCGCGCCCTGTCCGGGATCAGGCGAGGCCGGTTACGCGGCCTGCTGCACGCTGCCCTCGATCGACCGCGGGGCGCTGCCCGTGGCGATCTGGATCTGGCGGGGCTTCTTCGCCTCCGGGATCTCGCGGACGAGATCGACGTGGAGGAGGCCGTTCTCCAGGGCGGCACCCGTCACCTGGACGTGGTCCGCGAGCTGGAACCGACGCTCGAAGCTGCGCGCCGCGATGCCCTGATGCAGGAACTCACCCTTCCGGGCCTCGGCCGCCTTGCGCTCGCCCTTGATCGTCAGCGCGTTCTCACGGACCTCGATCGACAGATCCTGGTCGGTGAAGCCGGCGACCGCCACGGTGATCCGGTAGGCGGTCTCGCCGGTGCGCTCGATGTTGTAGGGCGGGTAGGTCGGGGCCGACTCGGCGCTCACGAACTGGTCGAGAGCCGAGAACAGACGATCGAAGCCGACGGTCGAGCGATACAGGGGAGCAAGGTCGAACTGACGCATGACATATTCTCCGTGCGAAGCAATATGTGGTCTTCGGATCCGCCGCGATGGGCCGGATCCTGCCGGGATGCACCGCCTGACGGCCGGTGCCTCCCTGATATCGGGGGTGCTAAGGCGCCGTTCAAGAGCCTCCGAGGCACTCTGCAAAACGGGCACAACGCGGCCGTGCGCTTGATTTTGCCGGCCGGGCTTGGTGCTCTCGAACCGTCGCCGTTCTCGCCCCGGGGCCGCCCGTGACCGTTCCGCTGCTCGCCACCCCGGACAACCCGATCCCGCCCGGCGCGCGCGTCCTGGCGGTCCCCACCGCGGACGGGCTGACGCTGCGGGCCGCCACCTGGGCGGCGACCACGCGCACCACCCGCGGCACGGTCTGCCTGGTCCAGGGGCGGGCCGAGTTCATCGAGAAGTACTTCGAGACGATCCAGGACCTGCGCGGGCGCGGCTTCGCGGTGGTGGCCTTCGACTGGCGCGGCCAGGGCGGCTCGGACCGCACGGTCGAGGATGCCACCAAGGGCCACGTGGGTGACTTCGATGAGTACCGGCGCGATCTTCTGGCGATCGAGAGCCAGATCCTCGTCCCGCTGATGCCCAAGCCCGCCTTCGGCCTCGCGCATTCGATGGGCGGTGCGATCTGCCTCATCGCCGCCAAGGAGGGCCGGCTGCCCTTCGCGCGCCTCGTGACCATCGCGCCGATGCTCGGCATCGCGATGATCCGCCATCCGCGCGCCGCCATGCGGCTCGCTTCCGTGCTCGACCGCCTCGGCTTCGGCCGCCGTTTCGTGCCCGGCGGCACGTCGGTGTCGATCGCCACCAAGCCGTTCCCGGGCAACCGCCTGACCACCGACCCCGTGCGCTACGCCCGCAACGCCGCGGCCGCCCTCGCGGTCGGGGCCGGGGCGATCGGGGACCCGACCGTGGCCTGGCTCGCCGCGGCCTTCCGGGCGATGCGCCGGCTGGCGGATCCGCGCTTTCCCCTCGACATCCGGGTGCCGATCCTGGTGCTCGCGGCGGGCGACGATCCGGTCTGCAGCACGCCGGCGATCCAGCGCTTCGCCGCGCGCCTCAAGGCGGGCCACACCATCACGCTGCGCGGGGCGCGCCATGAGATCCTCATGGAGCAGGACGCGATCCGCGAGCAGTTCTGGGCCGCGTTCGACGCCTTCGTGCCCGGCACGCCGGCCCCCGCCCCCGGCGAGGACGAGACCGCGCTGGAGCGAATATGACGATCGCCTGACTGCGATGGCCGAGGCCGGTCAGGCGTTGAGGAGGGCGAGCGCCGCCTCGTGCAGCCGCCGGTCGCCGGCCGCCACGATGGTGCCGCCATTGGCCGCCGAACCGCCGTCCCAAGTGGTGACCACGCCACCCGCGCCCTCAATGACCGGGATCAGGGCGACGATGTCGTAGGGCTTGAGGCCGGCCTCGATCACGAGGTCGATCTGGCCCGCGGCCAGCATGCAATAGGCGTAGCAATCGGTGCCGAAGCGGGTGAGCCGGGTGGCGGCCTCGATGCGCCCATACGCCTCGCGTTCGCGCCCCTCGCCGAACAGGCGCGGATCCGTGGTGGCGACGATGGCCTCCGACAGGGCGGAGCGGCGCCGGGTCAAGAGCCGGCGGGTGCCGTGCGGGCCGCGGTACTGCGCGGTCCGGCCGTCGCCCGAGAAGCGCTCGCCGAGGAAGGGCTGGTGCATCAGGCCGTAGCAGGGCACGCCGTCGCGGGTGAGCCCGATGAGCGTGCCCCAGAGCGGCAGGCCGGCGATGAAGCCGCGGGTGCCGTCGATGGGGTCGAGCACCCAGACGTACTCCGCGTCCTCGTGCTCGCTGCCGAATTCCTCGCCCAGGATGCCGTGGCTCGGGAAGGTGCGGCGGATCAGCTGGCGCATCGCCGCCTCGCCCGCCCGGTCCGCCTCCGTGACCGGGTCGAACGGCGCCTGTCCGGTGGATTTGTCCTCGGTGATGAAGGCGGCGCGGAAGAACGGCAGGATCGCCTGCCCGGACAGCGCGGCCAACTCGTCCACGAACCGCGCGAAATCCACGACGCTCATCGGCCATCCCTCATGGTCTCGTCCAACCCCGGCGCGCGGCTGGCCCGAGCCGGATCGAAAGAGCGCCGGGCTGCCTGCGTCAAGCCCTCCTCACCCTCCACGTGCCGCGCGTTCTGCAACCCAAGCGGTGGCATGGCGGTTGGGGCAGCCCGCAGCCACCCGAGGCGACCATGTGGTTCCTGTACGCCCTGACCCTCCTGGCCGGCATCGCCAACGCGGTGCAGCCCGGCCCGAATGCGACCCTCGCCAAGACGCTCGGGCAGCCCTTCGCGGCCGGCCTCGTGGTGGTCACGGTGAGCGGCACCACGCTGCTGACACTCGGCCTGCTCTCGGGGCGCCTCCACCTGCCGAGCCTGGAGGAGGCCGCGCGCGTGCCGTGGTGGGCGTGGTGCGGCGGCCTCCTCGGGGCGCTGCTGGTCCTGTCGCAGCTCTTCGTGGCCCGGCAGATCGGCGCGGCTCCCTTCCTCGGCCTCCTCGTCACCGCGGGCGTGATCACCTCGATCGTCCTCGACCATTTCGGCTGGGTCGGGTTCAAGGAGCATCCGGCCGGGCTCGGGCGGATCGCCGGCGGCGTGCTGATGGTGCTGGGCGTCAGCCTCGTCGCGCTGTTCTGAGATGACCCGTGCAGGTTCCCGTTCGGCCCGGTGCGAGGATCCTCGAAGATCCTCCTGGTGAGGACGGCGATCGTCGAGGCCATCGTCGCTTCGGGTTCATTTCATTCGGATCACGGGCGAACTCCCGGCCCTCCCCAACGTTGGGGGCTCAGACCCGACTTGAGGAGACCACGATGCGATTGAGCACCACGGTTCTGGCGACCGCCTGCACCCTGACCTTCGCGGGCCTCGCCCAGGCGCAGGCGCCGACCGGTCAGGTCGCGCCCGCCCCGGGCACCGCCGGCCCCGCCGCCACCGGCACGGTCGCCCCCGCGCCGAACACCACGGGCAACAACCCCAACGTCACGATCGCGCCCGGCCCGACCGGCGCCTCGACCATCCAGACGGATTCGGCCGCGGGCAGCAATGCCGGTCAGCCGTCGCGGGCGGTACCGCAGGGCAGCGGCGGCAGCGGCAACCGCTGAGCCACGCGGGTGCGGCGCCGCCACCGGCGCCGCACCCGGACCCTCGTTCCGTGCGGGGCCGGGGCGCTCTAATTGCTCCGGCGCCCCTCGGTCATCCGGTCCTTGCAGCGATACCCCAGGAAGCACTGCCCGACGTTGGCGGAGGGGCCGAAATACGGCTCCGTCGTCTGCTCGATGGTGCAGAATCCGATGTCGCGCACGAGGCGCTCGTAAGTGTAGGGGCCGGTGCTGACGAGCGTGGCACCGCGCTGGTTCACCGCGGCGAGCACCTGACCGCAGGGAAGGGCCGGCGCCGGGATGCGATCCCCGACGACCTGCGCGCGGGCGACCTGCGCGGGGGTCGCGACGGCGATGAGGGCGACGGTCAGGGCGCGCGCGAGCGTGGGCATGGGATCATCGGGTCCGCGAGATGAGCCGCAAGCGGCAGCGAAGGTGGCGTTGTACCCACCGGACGCGTCATCCGGAAGCCTCGCCGCCCTCAGGCCGCCATCCCCTCGGCAACGTTCTCCTGCCGCCCGCGCGGCTTCGGGGTCGGGCGCAGCGGCGTTGCGGGTCCCTGCAAGGCCGTCTCGGCCTCGCGCCGCGAGGAGGTGGCCTCGACGAGGCGCGACCAGCGCATGGGGATCTCGTGCGCGGCGACGAGGCGACCGGTGAAGTCGTAACGGCGCCAGCCGCAGCGCGGGCGGCCGGTCTCGTCGGTCTCGTCGTAGGTTTCGTAGCGGGCGATCGGCTCGCCCTTCACGTCGTACTCGGTATGGAACCAGCATACGCCGTCCGCCGGCCCGCCGCGGCTGCGAGAGCCTTCGATCATCAGCCGATGCGTGACCGGGATGCGAAAGATCGTCTCGAAGACCGGAGGCTGGAACAGCATGGCGATGGTATCCCCTCCTGCGATCTCCTCGCGGAAGACCGTCAGAACCGATGCGACGACAGGGCAATGGTGCGACGCAACAGATTTGTCGTCAAGCGATGGCGAGGGCCTCGGCGGGTCCGATCCACGGGCGGGAGGGTGCCGTTCGGTGAGGATATCGACTAACGTCTAAGGCGATCAGACCGACTCGGAGCTTCGCCATGCGGCGCCACCGCCATGCCAAGATCGTCGCCACCGTCGGACCGGCGAGCGCCTCGCCCGAACGCCTGAAGGCCCTGTTCCTGGCAGGCGTCGACACGTTCCGCCTGAACTTCTCGCACGGGCTGCATCAGGACCATGCGCGCGTGCACGCGGCGATCCGCGACCTGGAGCGCGAGACGGGCCGGCCGATCGGCATCCTGCAGGACCTGCAGGGCCCGAAGATACGCATCGGCACGGTGGCGGGCGGCAAGCTGGACCTCGCGGCGGGCGACCGGGTGCGCTTCGTGCCGGAGGGGCGCGAGGGCAACGCGCGGGCCATCCCCCTCCCCCACCCGGAGATCTTCGCCTCGGTGGCGCCGGGGCAGGACCTTCTGATCGACGACGGCCGGGTGCGGGTGCGGGTCACGGGCGTGCAGGACGACGCGCTCGATGCCGAGGTGGTGACGGGCGGCGTCATCTCCGACCGCAAGGGCGTCAACCTGCCGGGCACCGTGCTGGCGCTCTCGCCGCTGACCGAGAAGGACCGGGCCGACCTCGCCTTCGGGCTGGAGCTGGGCGTCGACTGGGTGGCGCTCTCCTTCGTGCAGACGCCCTCCGACGTCATCGAGGCGCGCGGCCTCATCGGCGGTCGGGCCGGGCTGATGACCAAGATCGAGAAGCCCTCGGCGCTGGAGCATATCGAGGATATCGTGCGCCTGTCCGACGCCGTCATGGTGGCCCGCGGCGATCTCGGCGTGGAGCTGCCGCCCGAGGACGTGCCGGGGCGCCAGAAGGAACTGGTGCGTGCCTGCCGCCGGGCGGTGAAGCCGGTGATCGTGGCGACGCAGATGCTCGATTCGATGGTCTCGGCCCCGAGCCCGACCCGGGCCGAGGCCTCGGACGTCGCGACCGCGGTCTACGACGGGGCCGATGCGGTGATGCTCTCGGCCGAATCGGCGGTCGGCCAGTATCCGGTCGAGGCCGTGGCGATGATGGACCGCATCATCCGCCGCACCGAGACCCACCGGCTCTACCGCTCCCTGGTGGCGGCGAGCGAGCCCGAGGTCGAGGACAGCCCGCCCCACGCGGTGGCGGCCGCGGCCGCCGGCCTCGCGGACGCGATCCAGGCCGCGGCGATCGTCGCCTTCACGCTGAGCGGCACCACCGCGGCCCGCATCGCCCGCAAGCGCCCGAACGTGCCGATCCTGGCGGCCACGCCGGATCCGGGCGTCTCGCGCCGCCTCAGCCTGTACTGGGGTGCCCACAGCGTGCTGTCGGAGGATATCGCCTCCTACGAGGCGATGGCCGCCAAGGCGTCCGAGCTCGCCCAGAGCGAGGGCTTCGCGCAGAGCCCGGAGCTCGTGGTGGTGGTGGCGGGCATCCCCTTCGGCACGCCGGGCACGACCAACAACCTGCGGGTCATCGAACTCGGGCGCGACACCTGATCCCGGCGCGCCTTTGATCCGACCTGCCTGCGTGAACCATGCTGCGCAGAGATGCGGGTGGGGACGAGAACGCGCTGACACGAACGCGCGGCCATATCAGCGGGCTGCAACTGTACCAACGGCCCAGGATGCTGACGCATCGATCTCGATCCCGGGCTTGCCCGGGATCGACGGGGCCGTTGAGCCATCTCGAATTTTCGACATCAAGCCAAGGACTTGGCAAAATTCGAGAGCGGCGCAATGGTCATTGATAATGACCGTGGCTAAGTCGAGAGCCCCGCAGCATAGCCGTTGGTCTGCGGCGCGCGTGCGACGTGAAGTCGTAATGTTTCTGGGATTACCAGCTCTGCCTGCGCGTCTCTTCTTGAGGAACCAGGGTGGGGGCTGTGGGCGTTCATCGCCTCGGCGCCGGCCTATCCCCTGGTTGAGCACCGACTCACAAGGCTTCCATGCGCGGGCCATCGCTTTGCATCCACACGCTTCCGGCCGATGTCGCACGGATGATCGCCGAGCACGTCGCGGAAGCGCACCACGAGCGCGACAAAGCGAGAGAGGAGCTGACGCAGCTGCAGAATGCCGTCAGGAGCTTGGTGGAGAAGCTCGCGGCCGAGTTGGAGTGGGTCGAGGCTTACGATCAGGGCGCCGCCGGCAGGATGCGGGACGGCGTCAACGCTCTCGCCCGCCTGACCACTCAGCTGCCATCCGATCTTGCCCGATGACTGCGCGACGATGCGGGCGGGGGAGGAGTACGCGTCGACACAAACTCGCGTCGGCGCATGACGCGCAGCGGCAACACGACAGCGGAACCGACAGGAGTTCTCCGCGCCCCTCAGTATGACCGGCCTCAGCCCGGCGCGCGCGCGGTCTCGGCGGCGGCGACGCGGCAGATGTTGCGGGCCGGACCGAGTTCCGCGAGCGGCGTCTGGCCCGCCTGAGCCACGCGGACGGCCTGGGCCTGGCGCCGAGGCTGGGCCGAATGGGTCTGGGCGGGATGCGCCTGAGCGAAGCGGACCGGCTGGGCGGCCGTGCGCGTCTCGGCGACGAAGACCGGCATCGCGGCCGGACTCGTCTCGCGCTCGTGGCGCGAGCGCTTCTCGTAGAAGGCGTTGCCGCCGGCCAGCGCGACGTAGTGCATGTTGGTGTAGGGGAAGCGCAGGCCCGCGGTGTGGAAGAACTTCGCGCCGCCGACGCGCTCATGGCGCTCGCCGGCCAGGATCGCATCGGCGATCTGCTCGGCCTTGTCGCGCTCCTTGTCCCGCATCGGCTTGTGCAGCACGCCGGTGGCGAACTGCCTGTGCTGGCCGACGACGCCGCAGATTGAGTCCGGATAGTTCGGCGCTTCCAGCCGGTTCATCACCACCGTGCCGACGGCGAGGAGCCCCTCCTCGCTCGACCGGTTCGACTCGAAGTACATGGCCCGGGCCAGGCACTCGCGGTCGGCCGTCGTGACGGCGGCGAGCTGCTTGCGACTCGCGATCGAGCCGGTGGACGCGGTGTCGAGGCCGGGCTGGAGGATGCCGCAGCCGCCGAGATGCGGTGCGCAAGCCAGGACGGCCAGTCCGGCGGCGAATGAGACACGTCGCGTACGCTGCATGCAACCCCCGTAGCTTGCGGTCACGCTTTCCGTACAGCTCGACCGCAAATGTGGCGGAGACGGGGCAGGCCGCGGTCGCGCCGTCTTTCTTTTGCCTTGACGAGAACACAGAAGATCAGGGTGGTGCAGGAATACAACGAGTTGTTTTGCATTGCGAAAAGGATCTGCGGCATTGCGGCAGATTCGGCGCAGTCGCGGCAAGACGAGCGGGGTTCGCGACGCTGCCCCGCGCCATGGCCGAAGATGCGGGCGGCCGCGTCCGAGATCCCGGGGCAGGGCTCTGCCGCAGCGGGCGGCGCCGGGCCTGCGGCCGGACAATGTCCGCAGATGCGGCGCCGGGTTCTCGTCCGGCTGGATCAGGCGGCGGGCAGCGCGCCGGCCGCTTTGAGGATCGCGCGAAGGTCCGCCTGCGCCACTTCGTCCAGGGGCGCCTGCGGCGGGATCGGGTCGCCGACCGCGAAGCCCTGGAGGGCGAGCCCGGCCTTGACGCAGGCGGCGAGCTGGTAGCGGGCGAAGGCTTGGTTCACGGCCCAGAGATCGCGCTGCACCGCCATCGCGCCGGCCCAGTCCCCGGCCCGCGCCCGCTCGTAGAGGGTGACGCTCCGGCGCGGCACGAGGCAGGCGGGCCCCGCCATCCAGCCGACGCCGCCGATCAGCATGACGCAGGCCGGGATGTGCGAGGAGGCGGCGAAGACCTGCATCCGCCCCTCGGTCTCCGTCAGGATCGACAGCAGCCGTCCGGTGTTGGTCGAGGCATCCTTGATGTAGCGGATGTTCGGCACGTGGGAGAGGCGCCGGATCAGCGGCAGCGACAGGTCGGCGCGCTGGAAGTTGGGGTTGGTGTAGAGCACCACGGGCCCGTCCACCGCCTCGGCGATGGCTGTGAAATAGGCGGCGATGCCGTCGTCCGGCACCGGGAAATAGGCTTCGAGCGTCGCCATGACCCCGTCTGCGCCCCGCCGCATCACTTCGCGGGCGAGGGACACCGCCTCGGCGGTCGTGGTGGCGGCCACGCCCGCGATCACCGGCACGCGCCCGGCGGCCGCCTCGACGACGGTCTCCACCACGGCGAGCTTCTGCGCGACCGTGAGATAGGCGAACTCCCCGGTCGAGCCGAGCGGGGTGAGGCCGTGCACGCCCTCGGCGATCAGGTGATCCACCAGCCGTGCGAGGACGGGGCGCAGCACGCGCCCCTCCGCGTCCACCGGCGAGACCAGATACGGGAAGACGCCATGGAGCGCGCGCATGGGCCGCCTCAGGGCCGGCCGCGCGAAGCGCGCGCCGTGTCGGGAACCGGGACTGCCATGCGCATCCTCCACCGCAGGTCGTCCCAAACCTCGCGCGCACCCGCCGGGTTGTCCAGCTCAGGAACGCGGAGGCCGCCCGCACGCGGCTCTGCCGTGGCCGGACCGGTCGCGGCACGCGGACCGGCGGGGCACCGCGACGGGGGCGGCGAGCGGCCGCGCGGGGCGGACCGTCCCCTCGCGGATCGGCACCGACGGATAGTTCGAGGCGAACGGATTGGTGACGAGGCCGGCGCCCTGTGCGGCGGCCGCGGTGGTGAGGGCGATCAGCAGCAGGCCCGGACGGAGAACGAGATCCAGCATGGTCGCAGGATACGAGGAAAGGCCCGCCGACGTCAGCCGGCGAGCCTCATGGGCAGGGTCCACGTTCCAGGGTTCGGAGTCATGAGATGGGCGCGGTGGGAATGCCGTCTCGGCGCCGCGCCGGGCTGGTCCGCCCTGGAACCACTATCCCTGTCGGGAGAAGCCCGGCGGCGCGTCCTCGCCCCCGTCATCGGTGCACGTCGCGTGGGTTGGGCAACCTCTGGAAATCATGGCTGACCTCCTTGGCATCAACGTCGACGGGGGCATGCTGCGCCCGTTCGGGGGCGGTGGTCAAGCGGTCCTGAGCCGGCTTTTCAGACCACCTGCAGGATGGCGTCCTTGACCACGCGGGCCATGACCTCGCAGGTGAGTTCGCTCGCCGCGCAATGCGTGACCTGCCGGTCCGCGAGGTCGTGGTCGAGCTGCGGATCGCAGGCGCTGGCGAGGAAGTAGCCCGTATCGGTGATGCTCATGACGTAGACCGGCGAGGCGCGGCCCGAATGCCGGTTGATGAGCATGAACTGGGTGTAGGCCTGCTCAAAATCCGGGCGGCCCTTCAGGGACGGGCCGGTCTCGACCAGGACCCCGTGCGGCCCGAGCTGCGCCGCCGCGGCGGTCAGCACCTCGGCGGCGATGCCCTTGAGCAGCGAGACGCGGCGCAGATCCTCGGGCGTCAGCGGCTCGGCCGGCCCCTCCTCCTCGGGCTCGTCCGCGAGATGGCGCTTGCGGCTCTGCTCCTCGAAGAACAGGCCGAAATCCGCCAGCACCACCTCCGAGCACCGCGGCGGCGGCATCGCGGGATCGACGGCTTCCAACTCGACCATCACGGCGCTCCAGCAGGCTCCGCCCCTCAAACGACGCACAGCTTAAGACGGACGCCGCCTGCGGCAAGGCACCGCGGCGCTGGCCCGAACCTCGCTTGCCCTCCTGCGGCAGCGCGGCGGGAGACGCGGATGACGGGACGAGTTCGGGCGGCGCAGCGCCGCCAGTTTGAAGCGGTGCCGGATCCGCACGCGGCGTTCCAGGCCGCGCTCGCGGCGTGGCATCCGGACCTCGTGCGGTTGGCCGAGGATCTCGCGGCCGAACGGACGGCGCAGGGGCATCCGCGCCTGTCGGTGGCGGAACTCGTCGGCGAGGCGCTGCTGGCCGCCCGCCGCGCGCCCGCGGGCGATCCCCTGCTCGGTCCCCGAACCTGGCTGCTCGCCCTCGTGCTGCGCGCCGAGGCTGCGGCCGCCGACCGGGAGGCGCGGGTGCGGCGCATCGCCGAGGCGCTCCCGGACGCGGCGGCCCGGGACGCGGTCCTGGTCTTCGCCGAGCCTGATCCGGAGCCCGAGCGCCGCGCGCCGGTCATCGCGGCGGCCGCGCTTCCGCACGCCTTGCGCGAGATCTACGTCCTGCACGCGATCTGGAGGCTGCCGCTCGGACGGGCGGCCCGCATCCTCGGTCTCGGCGAGGACGAGGCGTCCCGCCGCTTCGCCCGGGCGATCGGCACCAGCGAGGTCTGACCGTTCGGCCGAGAGGGGCCGCCAGGGCGTCACGACAGGGCGGCGCGGGCCAGGGCCGGGGCGGGCGCGGCGCTCCCTGCCCGGGCGGCGTGGTCCGCCTGTACCAGCGTGTAGACTGCGGTGAGCCGGTCGAGGTGCCGCTCCAGGCTCAAGGGCGCGGCCCAGTAGCGGGCATGCGCCGCCGCGCTCATCCGCCGGGCGACGCCGTCGTCGCTCAGGGTGCGCAGATGGGCGGCGAGCGCCGCCGCGTCGCCCGAGGGGAACCACAGGCCGGTCTCGCCGTCCGCCACCGCCTCGCGCCCCGCGCAGGCGTCGCTGACGATGACCGGCGTGCCGGTCGCCAGCGCCTCGTAGACGGTGAGCGGCTGGCCCTCGTACCAGACGGACGGGAAGACCAGGGCCCGCGCCGCGCGCATCAGTCCGGCCACCTCGGCCGGCGACTTCCAGCCGAGGAAGACGGCTTCGGGATAGCGGGCGCGCAGCATCGCGCCGCTCGGCCCGTCGCCGACGAAGACGGACCGCAGGCCCGCCTGGCGGGCGGCCTCGGCGAAGTGCGGCGCGCCCTTCTCCGGCGAGAGCCGGCCGACGAACAGGAAATGCTCGCCGGGCACCGGCTTCGGCCCGTGGTCGACGGCGGGAATCGGGTTGTCCACCCGGTGGAAGACCGTGCCGGGCGGCATGTGGGGCGTGATCACGCTCTCCTGCAGGGCGCTGATGGTGACGACGTGCCGGAAGACCGCGCGCATCCCGCTCACGCGGTCGAGCGCGACGTGGCGCACGAGGCGCAGGGCCTTGTGGGCGTAGCTGCGCGAATCGCAGTTCGTCGCGATGCAGGCGCCCGAGAGCGGGGTGCGATGGCAGATCTCGTGCCGGCGGAAATCGTAGAAGCCGCCGTTCGGGCAGACGAGGAAGAACTCGTGCATCGTGTAGGTCACGGGCAGGCCGCAGCGGGCCAGCACCCGCCCGATGGCCGGCGAGAGCGCCTTGGCCCAGCCGTGGACGTGCACCAGCGTGCGCGCCGGATCGCAGGCGGACAGCCGCGCCGCGAGCGCCCGGGCCGCGGGCGCATTCCAGACCACCTGCGCCGCGAAGGCGAGCTTGCTCGACGCCGAGTTCAGGTCGTCCTGGCCCAGGCACACCACCTCCACGCCGGCCTCGGTCAGGCGCGGATCGACCGGCCCCACCGCCGCGAACAGCGTGACGTCGTGCCCGCGCGCGCGCAGGCCGACCGCCGAGTCGATGGCGACCTTGGCCTGGCCGCCGTTGACGTGGGCGTGATCGAGGACGAGGACGATGTGCATCGCGGACCGCGCTCCGAAGTCAGGCCGGAGGCTGTCACGCGCGGCTTGCGGCGGGGTAAACGCCCGGATCCGCGGAGCGGTGATGCGCCCTGGTGCCGGTCAGCCCGGCACCCAGCCGGCGGCGCATTCGCGGATCAGGCCGCGCAGGAAGGCCTCGCCCGCCTCGAAGGCCGCGAGCGTGATGAACTCGTCGGGCTGGTGGGCCTGATCGATGGAGCCCGGGCCGCAGACGATGGTCGGCAGGCCGGCGCGCTGGAAGCGCCCGGCCTCGGTGGCGTACGGGACCGTGATGGTGCGGTTGCGGCCGGCGAGCCGCAGGGCGAGGCGCTCCGCCGGGGAGCCGGGCGCGGGCGCGAGCCCCGGCACGGCGGCATCCTCCACGGTCTCGATCCGGCCGAAGGGGCCGAACCGGTTCAGCCGCTCCCGGGTCACGGTGTCCGCGAGGGCCGCGAAGCGGGTCGGGATCTCCTGCAGGTCGAGGTCCGGAAGGCCGCGGAACTCCCACTCGAAGCTGCAGGATTTCGGCAGGATGTTGCGCGCGGTGCCGCCGCGGATCGTGCCGACATGCACGGTGGTGTAGGGCGGATCGAACCGGCCGCTCGCATCGCCCCGCGCCATCATCGCGTCGGCGATGCGGTTGAGGCCGGTCACGAGGTCCGCCGCCGCCATCACCGCATTGGCCCCGAGCATCGGCTTGGCCGAGTGCGCCTCGTGCCCGTGCACCGTCGTGGCGTAGGTGAAGACGCTCTTGTGGGCATCCGCCACGTCGAGGCCGGTGGGTTCGCCCACGATCACGGCGCCCGGCCGCGGCAGGTCCACCCCGAACCGCGCGATGACGTCCACCACGCCGAGGCAGGTCGTCTCCTCGTCGTAGGACAGCAGGAGGTGGATCGGGGTGGCGAGGTCGGCCGCCAGCATGTCGGGGACGAGTGCGAGGCAGAGCGCGCAGAACCCCTTCATGTCCACCGCCCCGCGGCCGTAGAGCCGGCCATCGGCGAGCCGCAGCCGGAAGGGGTCGCCGGTCCAGTCCTGCCCGGCCACCGGCACCACGTCGGTGTGGCCCGAGAGCACGACGCCCCCGTCGCGCAGCGGCCCGATCGTGGCGAACAGCGCGGCCTTGTCGCCCGCGCGGTTGGGCAGGCGCCGGTGGGGGACGCCCCAGGCGTCGAGGTAGCCGGCCACGAAGTCGATCAGCGCCAGGTTGGACTTCTGGCTCTCGGTGTCGAAGGCGACGAGCCGCTCCAGCATGGCGAGCGGCGTCAGGCGGGGACCGGTATCCGTCATCGGGGCCTTCGGCTGAGTGGGAGCGGCGCGGCCGGACCGCGCCCGGCCGCTACCGGCGGTGCTAATGCATGACCCGGCGGCTGTGGGGCACGTCGAGGGAGAAGGCCGGGATCGCCGCCTCGAAGCTCTCGCCGTCGGCGGTCGCCATCGTGTAGGTGCCCTCCATCGTGCCGTTCGGCGTCGGCAGCGGGCAGCCGCTGGTGTAGCTGAAGGACTCGCCCGGGCCGAGCACCGGCTGCTTGCCGACGACGCCGGCGCCGCGCACCTCCTGAAGGGCGCCCCGCCCGTCCACGATGCGCCAGTGCCGCGAGCGCAGCTGCACCCGGTCGAGCCCATTGTTGGTGATCTCGACCGTGTAGGCGAAGAAGTAGCGGCTCTCGTCGGGCGCGGATTCCTCCTCCACGAACCGGGGGGTGACCACCACGCTGATGCCGCGGGTCTCGGCCTTGTACATCAGGGAGCCTCCGGGGACGCGGCCGGCTCTCCGAGCGGTGCGGCCGCACAGCCGCGCCGTGGTACGGTCCGCCTCGGCGGTCGTCAATCGGGGCCGGGCGCGGTCAGCATTCGCCCGCGCCGGCTTCACGCATCCGCAACCCGCGTCTGGGAGACTTCGGCGAGCGAGGACAGGTCATGGTGCGCTTGCGGGACGGGATTCAATCGGCGGAGAGCATCGCGGCGCTGCGCGCGGCGGGCGTCATCCGCACGGACGCGCCCTTCGCGGACGACCAGGTGCAGCCGGCGAGCCTCGACCTGCGGCTCGGGCAGCGCGCCTACCGGGTGCGCGCGAGCTTCCTGCCCGGCCGCACGCGCGACGTGGCGGCCTGCCTCGCCAAGCTCAAGCTGCACGAGATCGATCTGCGCCAGGGCGCCGTGCTGGAGACCGGCTGCGTCTACATCGCCGAATTGCAGGAGGGCCTGGCCCTGCCGCCGACGCTGGCGGCGAGCGCCAACCCGAAGAGTTCCACCGGACGCATCGACGTCTTCACCCGGGTGATCACCGATCAGGCGCGCGAGTTCGACATGGTGGAGCCGGGCTATGCGGGCCCGCTCTTCGCCGAGATCTCGCCGCGCACCTTCCCGGTGCTGGTGCGCACGGGCTCGCGCCTGTCGCAGATCCGCTTCCGCCAGGGCGCCGTGCGGCTCGACGATGCGGCCCTGGCGAAACTCCACGCCGAGGCACCGCTGGTGGATGCGGCCGAGCCCTCGTTCCAGGGCGGCGTCGCGGTCTCGGTGGACCTCGCAGGCTTCGAGGGCCTCGTCGGCTACCGCGCCAAGCGCCACACCGGCCTCGTCGACGTCGACCGGCCGCGCAGCTACCCGGCGGCGGAGTTCTGGGAGCCCTTGCGCGCGGACGGCTCGGGCACCCTCATCCTCGATCCGGGCCAGTTCTACATCCTGGCCTCGAAGGAGGCCGTGCAGGTGCCGCCGGACTTCGCCGCCGAGATGGTGCCGTTCGATCCCCTGGTGGGCGAGTTCCGGGTCCATTACGCGGGCTTCTTCGATCCCGGCTTCGGCCACGCGGCGGCGGGCGGCACCGGCGCGCGGGCGGTGCTGGAGGTGCGCTCCCGCGACGTGCCCTTCATGCTGGAGGACGGCCAGATCGTCGGCCGCCTCATCTACGAGCGCATGGCCGAGCGCCCGGCCGCGCTCTACGGCACGCAGGCCGGCTCGAACTATCAGGCGCAGGGGCTGAAGCTGTCGAAGCACTTCGTGTGAGGCGCAGGACAATCGGGCGTCGCCCGATTGTCGATGGGGCGCGCTTGACAGGCCCTCCCGGCCGCCTACCCTTCGCGCCATGGGGATTGCGATCTCCTCACGAGGCTCCGGCCCAAGCATCGCGTCCAACCTGCCTCACCGCACGGACGCGCCATGCCGAACTCCATTCCCGTCGACAAGCTCGCCCGCCTGATCGGCACCCCCGGTTGCCCGGCCCTCCTCGACATCCGCACCGACGAGGATGTCGCGGCCGACCGTCACCTGATCCCCGGCGCCGCGCGGCGCCCCTGGGCCGACGTCGCGGCCTGGGGCGGCGCGCTGGCCGGCCGGTCCGCCATCGTGATCTGCCGGCGCGGCCAGAAGCTCAGTCACGGCGTGGCCGCGTGGCTGCGCCACGCGGGCGTCCCGGCCGAGAGCCTGGAGGGCGGCACGGAGGCGTGGCGCGCCGCCGGCCTGCCGAGGGTGCCGGAGGCCACGCTGCCCGCACGCGACGCCCTCGGCCGCACCGTCTGGGTCACGCGGGCGCGGCCGAAGATCGACCGCATCGCCTGCCCGTGGCTGATCCGCCGCTTCGTCGATCCCGCCGCCGTCTTCCTGTTCGTGCCGCCGGCCGAGGTCGAGGCGGTGGCCGAGCGGTTCGGCGCCACGCCCTTCGACATCGACGCCTCGGAGGTGTTCTGGAGCCACCGCGGGCCGCTCTGCACCTTCGACGTGATGCTGGAGGAATTTTGCCTCGCCACCGAGCCGCTGCGCCGGCTGGCGACCATCGTGCGGGGGGCGGACACGGCGCGCCTCGATCTCGCGCCCGAGGCGTCCGGCCTGCTCGCCGCCTCGCTCGGCCTGTCGCGGCTCTATGCCGACGATCTCGCGCAGCTCGATGCCGGGATGCTCCTCTACGACGCCTTCTACCGCTGGTGCCGCGACGCCACCGACGAGACCCACAACTGGCCGACCAACCGGCCGAAGCCAGGGACCTGACGATGCACTCCGCCGCGAGCACCGCCCCGCGCCTCGGGCCGGACGAGCCCGTCCCGACGCCGGTCGGCCTGCGCGAGGCCCTGCCGGTCTGGGCGCGCATCGCCGCGCTCTCGTTCGGCGGCCCAGCTGGGCAGATCGCGGTGATGCACCGCATCCTCGTCGAGGAGCGGCGCTGGATCTCCGAGAACCGCTTCCTGCACGCCCTCAACTTCTGCACGCTGCTGCCCGGCCCGGAGGCGCAGCAACTCGCCACCTATGTCGGCTGGCTGATGCACGGGGTGCGCGGGGGGCTCCTGGCCGGCGGCCTGTTCGTGCTGCCGGGCCTCGTCGCCATCATGGCGCTCAGCTGGATCTACGCGCTCTACGGGCAGGCCGGCCTCGTCGCCGGCCTGTTCTTCGGCCTGAAGGCCGCCGTGCTGGCGATCGTGGCCCAGGCGGTGCTGCGCATCGGCCGGCGCGCCCTGCGCAGCCGGGTCATGGTGGCGCTGGCCGCCGCGGCCTTCGTGGCGATCTTCGTCCTCGACGTGCCGTTCCCCCTCATCATCGTGGCGGCGGGCGTGATCGGCTACCTCGGCGGGCGCGCCGGCCGGCCGGAATTCCGGGCCGGCGGCGGACACGGGAGCGGTGCCGCGATCGCCTCCGGCCCGTTCCTGCTCGGCGACGACGCGCTGCCGCAGGAGCGCGCCACACCCGGCGCCACGCTGCGGAGCGCCGCGCTCTGGGCGGCTCTCTGGCTGATCCCGGTCGCCGCCCTCCTGCTCGTCCTCGGACCGGACGACGTGTTCGGCCGCATCGCGGTGTTCTTCTCGAAGATGGCCATGGTGACGTTCGGCGGCGCCTACGCGGTGCTGGCCTACGTCGCCCAGCAGGCGGTGGAGCATTACGGCTGGCTGAAGCCCGGCGAGATGCTCGACGGGCTCGGCATGGCCGAGACCACGCCGGGCCCGCTGATCATGGTCACGCAGTTCGTGGGCTTCATGGCGGCCTTCCGCGCGCCCGGCGCGCTGCCTCCGCTCCTGGCCGGGACGCTGGGCGGCCTCCTGACCACCTGGGTGACGTTCACGCCCTGCTTCCTGTGGATCTTCGTCGGCGCCCCTTACGTGGAGCGGCTGCGCGGCAACGCGGCGCTGAGCGGCGCCCTCTCGGCGATCACCGCCGCGGTGGTCGGCGTGATCCTCAACCTCGCGGTCTGGTTCGCCCTCCACACGGTGTTTCGCGAGGTGCGGCCGGTCACGGCGGGGCCGTTGCGGCTCGACGTGCCGGTGCTCGCCAGCGTCGATCCCTTCGCCCTGGTGTTGGCGCTGGCAGCCATCGTCGCGGTGTTCCGCTTCGGGGCGGGCATGGTCCCGACCCTGGCGGCCTGCGCGGCCGCCGGCATGGCGCTGCATGGAGCGGGGCTGGTGTAGGCCGGATGCCCCTTGCGGGCTTCAGCCGGCACGCTCCACCCGCCGTGCCGGCAAGGGGGTCAGCCGACCCTGCAAGGCGGCCCCGCCGCAGGCTCCCACGGCGGGGATACACCACTTCTCAGATCGCCAGGGTCCCGGCCTTGGCGGCGGCGTAGCGCTGGCCGACCTTGCCCCAATCGACCACGTTCCACCACGCCTTCAGATAGTCCGGCCTGCGGTTCCGGTACTTGAGGTAGTAGGCGTGCTCCCAGACGTCGTTGCCCAGCAGCACGCGCTGCCCGTCCATCAGCGGCGTGTCCTGGTTGGGGCGCGAGGTGAGCGCGAGCTTGCCGTCCTTGGTCACGGTGACGAAGACCCAGCCCGAGCCGAAGACGCGCCCGCCCGCGGCGTTGAAATCCTCCTGCAGCTTGGCGAGGCCGCCGAGGTCGCGGTCGATGGCCGCCTTCAGGTCGCCGGTCGGCTGGCCCCCCGAGCCACCCATGATCTGCCAGAACATGGTGTGGTTGGCATGACCGCCGCCGTTGTTGCGCACGGCCGTGCGCACGTCCTCCGGCACGGCGTTGAGGTTCGCCAGGAGATCCGGGAGCGGCTTCTTGGCGAGTTCGCCGTGCTTGGCGACCGCCGCGTTGAGGTTGGTGACGTAGGCCTGATGGTGCTTGCCGTGATGCAGCTCCATCGTCTCCGCGTCGATGTGCGGCTCGTTCTTGGCCGCCGGATAGGGCAGCGGGTCGAGGGTGAACGGGCCTGCGGGCGCCTGGGCGCGGCCGGGGCGGGCGTGGAGCGCGGTCGCGGCACCCGCGAGGGTCGCGAGCAGCGCGCGGCGGTGGAGCTGTACCATCTCTCGGTTCCGGTTGGGACGCGTCTACGCCGCGAGGTAGGGCGGCGCGGGACCGAAAGTAGGATCAACCCACCGCTTCCTGGTCGAGCAGCCACGCGACGTCGCCCTGCGGTTGCACCCGGCCGGCCGGCAGTTCCTCGCCCGCCGCGAGGCGGGCAAGCGGGTCCCGCTTGCCCCGGCCGGTGACGAGGAACAGCAGGCTGCGTGCGGAGCCGAGCGCCGGCAGGGTGAGACTCACCCGCGGCACGAAGGGGGCGAGGCCCGCCTCCGGCACGCCCACCACCCAGCGCCCGGTCTCCGCCACCGCCGGCTTGCCGGGAAACAGCGAGGCGGTGTGGCCGTCCTCGCCGAGCCCGAGCAGGACGCAATCGAAGAGCGGCCGGGCGGGATCGAGACCGTCGGCGCCGTACCACGCGCGCAGTTCGGCCTCGTAGGCGGCGGCGCCCGCCTCGGGGCCGCGATCCGTCGGGATCGGATGCAGGTGGCCCGCCGGCACGGGTGAGTCCGCCCCGAAGGCCGCCTCGACCATGCGCCGGTTGCTGCCCGCCTCCGGGCCGTCGCCCACCCGCTCGTCGCCGAAGAACCAGTGCAGGCGCTCCCACGGCACCCGGCCGCGAAACTCCGGTCCGGCCAGCAGCGCGTAGAGGCGCCTGGGCGTCGAGCCGCCCGAGAGGCAGATGGCGGCGCGCCCGGTGCCGGCTGCGACCGCCAGCAGCCGCTCGGCCGCCGCGCGGGCGACCGCATCCGCGTCGGGGAGGATCGTCGCGGCGGGAGGCGGCGCCACCACGTCAGGCCTCGTGGAGCGGACGCCACGCCCGGCCCTCGCGGGCCAGCAGGTCGTCGGCCTCGGCCGGACCGGCGCTGCCGGCCGCGTAGGGCGCGGGCTCGCTCGCCTGCGCATCGAGGATCGGCTGCACCACGCGCCAGCCCTCCTCGATCATGTCGGCCCGCTGAAACAGCGTCGAATCACCGATCATCGCGTCGTAGATCAGCGTCTCGTAGCCGGTGCTCGGCTCGACCTTGAAATGATCCTTGTAGCAGAAGCGCATGTCGACCGTGTCGATGCGCACCTTCGGGCCCGGGATCTTGGCGCCGAACTGCAGCGAGATGCCCTCGTCGGGCTGCAATTGCAGCAGGAGCCAGTTCTCGACCGGCGCGTCGACGCCGGTGCCGCGGAACAGCGCCAACGGCGCGGGCTTGAAGCGGATCGCGATCTCGGTGTCGCGCCGCGCCATCGCCTTGCCGGTGCGCAGGTAGAACGGCACCCCCGCCCAGCGCCAATTGTCCACCGCGAGGCGCAGTGCCACGAAGGTCTCGGTCCGGCTGTCGCCCGCCACGTCGGGCTCGTGCCGGTAGTCGCCGACCGGCCGCCCCTGCACGCGGCCGGCCGCGTACTGGCCGCGCACGGCGGCCTCCGGCTCGGCCGACGGGGTGGCGAGCAGCACCTCCTGCTTCTTGTCGCGCACGGCCTCGGCCGCGAAGGAGACCGGCGGCTCCATCGCCACCAGCGTGAAGAGCTGGAACAGGTGGTTCGGCACCATGTCGCGCAGCGCACCCGTCGCCTCGTAGAAGCGCCCGCGCCCCTCGACGCCCACGGTCTCCGCCACGGTGATCTGGACGTGGCAGATGTGGTCGCGGTTCCAGAGCGGCTCGAACATGCCGTTCCCGAACCGGAACGCCATGATGTTCTGCACCGTCTCCTTGCCTAGGAAGTGGTCAATGCGGAAGATCTGCTCCTCCGCGAGGAAGCCCCGGATCTCGCGGTTCAGGGCGCGGGCCGAATCGAGGTCGTGGCCGAACGGCTTCTCGATGATGACGCGCCGCCACGCCCCCTCCGGCTCCTCCAGGAGCCCGGCCTCCCCGAGCCGGCGCACGGTCGGGCCGAAGAGGCTGGCCGCCACCGCGAGGTAGAACAGCACGCTGCCGCCCCCGGGCGCCTGCGCGAGGCTCTCCTTCAGGGCCGCGAAGGTCTCCGGGTCGGCGAGATCGCCCGGCATGTAGCTGATCCGGTCGGCGAGGCCGGACCAGACGGCCTCATCGAAGGTCCCGCCCCCGGCCTCGCCCCCCTTCTTGGCGATGAAGCCGCGCACCCGCTCGGTCAGGTCGCTCCGGTAGTCCTGCGATGACATCGCGCTGCGGCTCACCCCCAGGATCGCGAAGCGTGCGGGCAGGAGCTTCCAGCGGGCGAGATTGTAGAGGGCCGGCATCAGGAGCCGGTGGGTGAGATCACCCGTGGCCCCGAAGATCACCAGCGTGCAGTCGGGCGCCGGGGCGGCGTCGGTGCGGGGGGTCCGGTCGGACATCGGCAGCCCCTATTTCGGTTCCTGGTGGCCGCCGAAGCCCTTGCGCATGGCCGAGAGCATCTTGTCGGCGAAGGAGGCCTGTTCCCGGGAGCGGAAGCGCGCGTAGAGCGCGGCGGCCAGCACGTTGGCGGGCACCGCCTCCTCGATGGCGGCGTTGAGGGTCCAGCGCCCCTCGCCGGAATCCGCCACGAAGCCCGAGAACCCGTCGAGATGCTCGTCCCGGGCGAGCGCCGCCGCGGTGAGGTCGAGGAGCCAGGAGGAGACCACGCTGCCGCGCCGCCACACCTCCGCGATGTCCCCGAGATCAAGGTCGAAGCGCTGCGCGGCCGGCAGCTCCTCCGAGTTGGCGTGGCGCAGGATGTCGAACCCCTCGGCATAGGCCTGCATCAGGCCGTACTCGATGCCGTTGTGGATCATCTTGACGAAGTGGCCGGCGCCGCTCGGGCCGGCATGGATGTAGCCCTGCTCGGCGCGGGGATCGCGGCCCTCGCGGCCGGGCGTGCGCGGCACCTCGCCGAGGCCCGGCGCGAGGGTGGCGAAGATCGGGTCGAGCCGGTCCACCGCCGCCTTGTCGCCGCCGATCATCATGCAGTAGCCGCGCTCCAGGCCCCAGACCCCGCCCGAAGTCCCGACATCGACGTAATGCAGGCCTTGCCCGCGCAGGGCGGCGGCGCGCCGGATGTCGTCCTTGTAGAAGGAGTTGCCGCCGTCGATGATCGTGTCGTCCGGCTGCAGCAGCGGGGCCAGCCGGTTCACCGTGTCCTCGGTGGCGGCGCCGGCCGGCAGCATCACCCAGACGGCGCGCGGGCCTTCGAGCTTGGCGACGAGATCCTCCAGGCCGGTGGCGCCGGTGGCGCCCGCCTCGACGAGCGCCGCCACCGCCTCCGGGCTCCGGTCGTAGACGACGGCCGTGTGCCCGGCGCGGAGCAGGCGCCGCACGATGTTGCCGCCCATCCGCCCCAGGCCGATCATGCCGAGCTGCATCGAGACCTCCGGTCAGGGTGTGCAGAGGGCTCGAGGCCCCTGCTGGAGTGCACGGGCGGGACGCCCCGGCGTCGCGCGGGGCGCCGCCCCGCACCCCGGCAGGGCGAGGCGCCCTGCACCGCCTTCGAGTTTAGGCCAGGATCCCGCGAAGGCGATCGAGCCCTGCCTGCACGTCACCCTTGATGTGGACGCGCAGCGCGCGGCGCCCGCGCTCCGACAGCACTCCGAAATCGCCCCGCGCCTGCGCGGCGATGACGGTGCCGAAGCTGAGCGTGCGGCCCGGGATCGGCAGGTCCGGGTCCGGGTCGGCGGTGATCTGCAGGAAGACCCCGCTGTCCGGACCGCCCTTGTAGGCTTGCCCCGTCGAGTGCAGGAAGCGCGGCCCGAACTCGACGCAGGTCGCGACCCGCTTGGCATCCCGCAGGCTCACCCGCGCCGCCTGCAGCGGCGCGAGATGCGCGGGCGTGCGCGCCACATAGGCGAGCAGGGCGACGTAATCCCCCGCCCCGGCCCGGCCGATCTGCGCGCGGATCCAGCTCTCGGGGTCGCTCCCCGCCCCCGCGCGGCGCAGGGCCTCGGCGTTGCCCGCATCGGTGTAGAGGGCGAAGCCCCCATCCTCCGCCACCGGCGTCTCGGCCGGGAGCGCGCCGTCGCGCTCGGCGGCGTCGGTCAGCTCCCGCGTCTTGACCTTGCTCGCCTCCACGTCGGGCTGGTCGAACGGGTTGATGCCGAGCACCGCCCCGGCCACCGCGGTGGCGATCTCGAAGCGGAAGAACTCCTGCGGCAATCCCTCCCGCGAGGCGAGCGCGATGCGCACCACCGGGTGGCCGGCCTGCTCAAGCGCGGCAAGGGCCGCGTCCTGGGCCGCATCCGCGCCGTCGTCGAGGCGCAGGGACACGAAGACGCGGTCGGACCCGTAGACGTCGGGCGCGCCCAGCGGCTCGCCGTCGATCGGGATCAGCCCCCTGCCCTGCTTGCCGGTGGATTCGGCGATCAGCTGCTCGGCCCAGGCGCCGAAGGTCTCGACGCCCTTCGAGGCCACGAGCGTGACCTTGTCCCTGCCCTGCAGGGTCGCCGCATGGCCGAGCGCGAGGCCGAGCATCACGCCGGGGTTGAGCGGCGGCGGCACGTCGGGTCCGCAGGAGCGCACCATCCGCCGGGCGCCGTCGAGGAAGGCCGCCACGTCGATGCCGCTCGCGGCCGCCGGCACCAGCCCGAAGGCCGAGAGCACCGAGTAGCGCCCGCCGATCTCCGGCACGCCGTAAAAGATCCGCCGGAAGCCGTCCGCCCGGGCCGCCTTCTCCATCGCCGAGCCGGGATCCGTCACGGCGACGAAGTGGCGGCCGGCCCTGTCACCGACCTCCTCGCGCATGCGGGCGAGGAAGTAGTCGCGGAAGACGTTGGGTTCGAGCGTCGAGCCGGATTTCGAGGCGACGATGAACAGGGTGCGCCGGAGGTCCACGGCGCGCTCGACCGCCCGCACCTCCGCGGGGTCGGTGGAGTCGAGGATGCGCAGCCGCGGGAAGCCCGCCCGTCGTCCGAAGGTCTCGGCCAGCACCTCGGGCCCGAGGCTGGAGCCGCCCATGCCGAGCACGACCGCATCGGTGAAGCCCTCGGACCGGATCTCCTCCGCGAAGGCCGCGTAGTCGCCCGCCTGCGCGGCCTGCGCCTCGACGATGTCGAGCCAGCCGAGCCAGCGCGCCTCGTCGGCACCCGTCCAGACGCCCGCGTCGCGCTGCCAGAGCCGGCGTACCAGCCCCTCGGCCCGCCAGTGCTCGGCGGCCTTGTCCACCGGCTCCTTCAGGGCGCCGAGAGCGAGGTCCTGCCGGTCGAGCCGGTCGCCCAGGACCTGCGCGCGCTTGCCCGCCACAGCGCCCAGGAGCTTGTCGGCGGCATCGACGAAGAGCTGCACGCCCTCGCGCACGAGGTCGCGCGCCACCGCGTCGAGGTCGATCCCGGTCCGCGCCAGCTGCGAGAGCACGCGCTCGGCGCCGCCGACATCCTCCTCCAGGCTCGGCCGCACCCGGCCGTGGTCGCGGAACGCGTCCATGGTGGCCGGCGGCACGGTGTTGACGGTGTCGGGGCCGATCAGTTCCTCGACGTAGAGGACGTCGGAATAGGCCTTGTTCTTGGTGCCGGTGGAGGCCCAGAGCAGGCGCTGCGGCTGCGCGCCCCTGTCCTTCAGCGCCTCCCAGCGGGGGCCGGCGAAGAGCCGCTTGTAGCGCTGGTAGGCGAGCTTGGCATTCGCGATGGCGACCTTGCCCTTGAGCGCCTCCAGCCCCGCCCCGTCGCCGGCGCCGGCCTTGGCGATCAGCGCGTCGAGCTGGGCGTCGACGTTGGCGTCGATGCGGCTGACGAAGAAGCTCGCGACGCTTGCCACCCGGCCGACCGGGCCGCCCTTGCCCGCCAGCTCCTCCAGGCCCGCGATATAGGCGTTCGCCACCTCCTCGTAGACGTCCTGCGAGAACAGGAGCGTGATGTTGACGTTGATGCCCTCGGCGATGAGCGCCCGGATCGCGGGCAGGCCCTCGGGCGTGGCCGGCACCTTGATCATCAGGTTGTCGCGGGCGACGGCCGTCCAGAGGCGGCGCGCCTCGGCCAGGGTCTCGTCCGTGCGCATCGCGAGGTAGGGCGAGACCTCCAGGCTGACGAAGCCGTCGCGGCCGCCGCTCGCGTCGTAGACCGGCCGCAGCACGTCGGCAGCGGCCTGGATGTCCGCGATGGCGAGCCCCTCGTAGAGGTCGATCACCCGGCGGTCGCCGGCCTCCCGGAGGGCACCGTCGTACTCGTCCGAGTGGCCGATCGCCTTCTCGAAGATGGCGGGGTTCGAGGTCACGCCGCGCAGGCCGTCCTCCTCGACGAGCCGCTTCAGCTCCCCCTTGGCGATGAAGCCGCGCGCGACGAAGTCGAGCCAAACGGCCTGCCCCTGTTCCGCGTGCAGCGCCTTGAGCGGGTTCATGCCAGCCTCCTTCACGCCTGCCCTGCCGGAATGTGGCGGCGTGCGGCCCGGTGTCCAGGGGCGATCGCCGCCAAGGCTGCCGGAAAACGCCTCCCGCGGCAGGATCTTCGCGCCGGGTGAGCGCGCAGCGGGCGGAGCGGCGGGATGGGGGACCGCCTGCCGCTCGCGATCGGGAACGTGCCGTCGCGCGGGCGCCGCCACGGACGAACCCCGCAGCGGCGTCGCCATGACCCTGCGTCAGCCCGGGACAGGCTGGATCAGGCCCGGCCCGGTCCCGGCTTGGGTCTTGAGGGATCCGGTCGCGCGGCAGCGGCGTGCGTTCCCTGCCGGCCCTCGCTGCGCCGCGTCGACCGGTCCTCGACGCTGAGCAGAATCGCACGCGGCCGTTCGGCTTAGGCTCTTGCTGCTGCATCTTTTTGCCGCCGAACCGGCGGCCGCTTCGGCGAATGATGCTTAGATGAACTCGACCTCGGCCACCCCGAGGCGTTGCCAGACGACCTCCGACATCCAGTTCATCCCGCCAGGCCTGAGCCTCAGGCAGATGGACGTCGGCAATCTGGTTCCGGCGGGCACGATGATCTTGGCGCTATGGGCCCTGATCTCGAGCAGAGTGCAGGTGACGTCATCGATCTCGCCGGACGATGAGACCTGCACGGATTGTGCGACCATCACACCGGCTGCGGTTCGGCTGCTCATCAGGTACCTCGGATGCGCGATGGGCGCATGCCTCAGCCGATACCGGATTACGTCGCGCGAGAATCAATTGCGCAAGAAGAATTAGGCCGTTTGGCGATGGTCGGGAGGGGGCAACATGGCATGGCAGGAGCCGGCCGGTGCAACTCGGCGCTCCGGCAAGCCCGGGGTGACCGTCACCGGCCTCCTGCCGCGGGGCGGAGTGCTGGCCGGGCTGCTCGACCACGAGCGGAGCGGCGCGGCGATGGACGCGCGCAGGCGCGCCCCGTCATGTCGCCATGACCGCGGCGGATGCGGTCCCGCCGAGCCTTCGATGCCTGCCCCGGCTTCGTCCCGAAGCCGGTGTCCACGTCGTCGGACAATCCTCTATGCAGGGACGCAGCGGCCGTAATCGTCCGTCACGCGCACGATGTCGTTCTCGTCGAGCAGCGCGCCGTACTGCACCTCGATGAACACCATGTCGTCCTGGCCGGCGTTGCGGATCCGGTGCGTGGCCTTGAGCGGGATATGGACGTGCTCGCCCTGCGCGAGATGAAGGACCCGATCGTCGATCTCCACGTCGGCGGAGCCCGACACGATGGTCCAATGCTCCGCGCGGTGGTTGTGATACTGCAGGGACAGGCGCTGGCCCGGCGTGACGGTGATCCGCTTCACCGTGTAGCCGGGGCCGGTCGCCAGCACCTCCCAGGTCCCCCACGGCCGGCAATCCCGGTCGCCCGGCTGGTACGTGACGGCGCCCGCCGACGCGAAAGCCTGAGGGGTGAGGGCGAGTGTCATGGGGCCTCCCGTGTCGAGATGTCGATCCGGGCGCAACTCTGTCCGATGGCCGAAGCCGCGTCCGTGTCGGCTGCGCCACACTGCGGCCGAAGAAGCACGGCCGCCGGACGATCGGCCTACGCAACCAGAAGGCAGCTTGAGCGTTGAGAGCCGGGAAAGGAATCGTCCGATGCGCTCTGGTCTCTGGGCTCATTTCTGCGAAGTGGCGCGGGAGCTGACCTGGGTCGGGATGCGCGAACCCTGCAACTGGTGCGATGTCAGGGAGCTGCGCTGCGACGCCGTGAACGAGGCTGACTTCGCGAACGCGGAGCGGCCCGTCCGTGGCAACCGGCAGGCCCGCCCGCGTCACAAGCCGGCGTGACGGACGCCGGAACCGGCAGCGAGGACGAGACCTGTCCTGTTTGGGTGATGAGCGCCAGCGGAGACTGCGATGAGCAAGCAGTGGAAGACGATCCAGGAGATCGCCCGGGATCGCAGCATCACGGTCGATGAGGCGCAAAAGCTCGTTCAGCGCGAGCACTGCCCGGCCACGTTCCACGGCTCGGTGACGCTCTACTTGGTGTGAGCGCCCGGCAGACCGGTGCGCTCGGCTCCGTATGCGGCGCACGATCGGCCTGCCGCGGGCCTGCTGGTGAGTGCGGCCGGTGTCATGTCTGATGCGATCGGTACTGGCAGGTCGACCGTCGAGAACGACCACGGGGTGGCGGAGGCCGGGGATCGCGCCATCGGCCGAACGGAGTTGTCCGATCATCCCTGGCGGACCTTCACGCGGCAGAGCGGCGCCGGACGACGTTCATCCGACTCCAGCCCTCGCCGCTTCGGTCGCGGCATGAACAGCCCGTCCGGGGTGCCGCGCCAGCGTCCCCGGCCCGCCTAGAGCCGCGTCCGCGGGACCGGATCAGCAGCCCACGCAGATCGCACCCAGGGTCTGCCGCATTCGCTCGTCCCACAGGCGGTTGCGCTTCTCGACCGCCTTCTGCCGGGCGACGCGTTGCCGCTCGGCCTCACGGGCAGCGGCCTGCTCCTTGGCCTTTGCGGCCGCCTCCTCCCGGGCCTTCCTGACCGCTTCCGCTTTGGCTCTCGCGGCGGCCCTTCGCTCCTTGGCGCGTTCCTTCGCGCGCGCGGCCGTCTCAGCCCGAGCTGTGTCCTCAGCCCGGGCCTTGTCTCCCACGGTGTCCGGGGTCTCGGTCCGCGCCTGCGTGCGAGCCTCCGACGGCGCCTGGACGGTCTGAGGAACCGCCCGCGCAGAGAGCGCGGGGTCTGGTGCGGCCAAGGCAGGGAGCGGAGCGAGAGACAGGACGAGGATCAATCCGAGGCGCATGGCGAGTTCCGATCACAGGGCCACTCCAACGGCAGCGCCGCCCATCGGTTCCTCGCGCGATCGCCTCGGGCCGCGTCCCGGCTGGGCCGCACGCGCCGCAGGGACCACCGATCTGACGCATCCTTCGACCACGCGCTCGGATCGGAGACCCGGAGCACCATCGCGCGGGCGATCGCCCTCAAGGATAGATGACCCGCATGGCCGCCATCTCGGGCCGGCTCTCCGACGGATCGGGCCCGGCCGGTGTTGCCCGCTTCAGCCGGGCCATCACCCGGCGGGCCTCGCTGGCCGGCAGCGCACCGGCCGGAGCGACCATGGCGGCCAGCCGGGCACGGGTCTTGCGGTCCACCAACGCCGACCGGCTCACCTCCTCGAAATCGCGCATGGTGTGCCGTTTGCCCGCCGTCCCCTTGAACACGTGCGCCCCGTCCGGCAGGACCACGATGTCGCCCGGCCGAAGGGTCGGGTCCTTCAGCAGGGCGGCCGCGGGACCCGCCGACATGTCGAGCGGGCGTTGCCGGTCCGAACTGAGCTCGGGCACGGCAGCACGGACCTTCCGCGGCGCGACCGGCTCCGGCCTCGGCAGAGCGGCGTACCGCACCTTGGCCCGCACGGGCGCGCCGTCCGCCCGCCGGGCGTGCCGGCGCCCGTACACGCGAGAGGGCGACAGCGTCTGAGGCCCCGCGGAGGCCGCCGGTGCGGCGACGGGCGCCGCCTCGGACGGCGGAGCCGCCTGCGGGGAGCCGAAGAGCGACTGGAAGAACCCGAGGCCGCCTTCATCCCCGGCCTGCACCGACACGACGGTGCTCACGACCGCGCCGAGGGAAAGTACCGCCGCAAGCATGCGGCGATGTCGGAAAGGGACGGCAGCCGGCATGTGCGCTCCAGGTCTGGCGTACGCCGTTGAAGGATCGCCTCTCAACGAGGTTTGATCAGATCAGTTCCAGTCAGGTCGCGCCATTCGGGGCTGGCAGCGGACAGGTTTTTCTCGGATACGACGGTGATCGACGACCGTCGGCCGGTACGATTCTGGTGCTGCGAACAGCGATCGGGCGATCAACCGGTCGATGCGGCCGCTGCGCCGGTCGGCTAACCGCGCTGCGCAAAGGCAGCCCGGCCCGCCTCGTTGATGCGGATCGCGGCGCTCGCCACGTCATGATCGACCCACCCCTGCGCGACGAGGCTGGGCACGAACAGATCATCGTGGGGATAGAGGTACGGATCCTCGTCCAGTTCGGCGATCGACGTCCAGCCGCCGACCTCATCGAGGAGGATCAGGAGCCGGCATTGCTCAAGTCTCATGGCTCCCCTCGTGGACCGCACCGGCAGGGCTCAGCCGGACAACATCGGTCGGCCCGGTGGGTTCTCGGGTGCGGTGCCCCCCGCGTGACCGTGCCGCCTTCTCCTCGCAGCGGGCATCGAGGCCGACGTCGCGGCGGCCGTGAACCCGCAGGAACGACGGCCGACGATCGGTGTTTCTCGACATGCCCGGGCGACGACGTGCACGTTCATTTTGAATTACCGGATCAGGCCGATACTGGCCGCCTTGTTGACGACGCCCGGCGCGGGCCAGTCACGCCGGACCTCCAAGGAGGGGCTTGATGCCGAACGCCTTCGTTCGAAAGCTCCGAAGAGGCGTAGACTTGACCGCAGTTGACAGAGAGCGCCTGGCCGAGGCGACCCGTCGAACTCAGACCGTGGATGCCTGCACGAATCTGGTCCGCGAGGGCGATCTGCAGGACGGCGCCTACGTGATACTCAGCGGTTTTGCTTATTGCTTCAAGCTCCTGACGAATGGTGACCGGCAGATCGTTGCCTGCCTGATCCCGGGCGACGCGGATGGCCTCTACGGCATCTCCACCGAGAGCGCCGACTACACGGTTGTCACCTTGACAGCGTGTACCGTGGCCTTCATCCCGCGCGATATCATCGACGATCTTTTGGCCCACAGTCCCCGCATAGCCCGTGCTCTCTGGTGGTCTCTCCTGTTGGAGAAGAGTTGTCTCTGTGCATCGCTGACCAACGTCGGGCAGCGCCCGGCTCCCCAGCGCGTGGCGTACTTGATCTGCGACCTTCTCTCCCGCCTGCAGGCCGTCGGGCTGGCCAGGAATGACAGTTTCGAAATTCCGCTGAAAGACCAAGATTTTGCCGACATATTGGGCATCACGAGCGTACATACACATCGAATTCTAATCTATCTGCATAAAATAGGCCTGATACTGCGCGACCATAAGGCGATAACGGTCATTGATTTTGACCGCCTAAAAAATTATGCCGACTTTACTCCGGCATCATATTGAGTGCTCGTCAACACCGTGGTACAGAACCGCGCATCTTGAGCCGGTCTGCGCTGACGTGCACCGCATGGCTCCGCTTTGCACCAATGGCGAATCTTCTCTTCAGCTCCATGTCAGCAAGGTATGCCTCTTGAAGGGAGCGCATGGTGACGGCGATGGAAGTAACCGCATGCTCAACACCCGTGATCGTAAACACGGGAGCCGGCGGCCAGGACGGCCTTCTCGTGTTCGTCGACAAGCAGCTTGTGGCGGTGCTGGTTCTGATGTGCGCCAATCACGATGCGGACGCGACGCTCCACGGCAAATGGTTTCTGGAAGCTGGGTTCGGCCCCTGTCAGGATTGGAACAAGGGACAAATCTTTGCCACACGGGACGACGCCCTCGCGTGGGTCCGGACTCAAGTCGTGACGGACCACTTGGAGGCGTAAGGGCCTGTAGGCGCATCGGCAGCACGCAGGGACGCCCCCGCCTCGGGCCAATCGATCAACGCCATCGAACGTGATTTGGCTCATCCCGGCGTGGGACCGACACGGCTTTGATCATCGGGTTCATTGTCCGATGGAATGGTCAATTCACCTGCCCGTTCGCCGTATTGCCATCGTGAATCGATTCACTGGGACGGCAGATTCACTTGGCCGGCAGCGCCCAGCGTTCATGCCCGAGAACGGCGGACAGGCGAGCGACCGCCTCGTGGGCGAGAGCGGGGCTGATGGCGAAGCACATGCGGATGAATCCCTCGCCCTCCGGACCGAATGCGGTGCCCGGTGCGACGCCGACCTTCGCCTCGCGCAACAGCCGGAACGCCAGATCGAGACTGGGCTCAGCCCCCGCCACCTGCGCCATGAGGTAGAACGCGCCGTCCGGCGTCGCGACCGTGACGCCGGGCAGGCGCGACAACCCGGAGACCAGGATCTCCCGGCTCTCGGCGCAGCGGGCGACCATGGTGCGGATGAAGCCGTCCCCCTCGTCGAGGGCGGCCACCGCGGCGTGCTGGATGAAGGTCGGGATCGAGGTCGTGTTGTACTGGCCGAGCTTGGCGAAGGTCGGCCCCAGGCCGCGCGGATAGACCAGCCACCCGGCGCGCCAGCCGGTCATCGCCCAGTTCTTCGAGAAGGTGTTGGACACGATCAGGCGGTCGTCCTCGGTGCAGATCTGCAGGAAGGACGGCGCGATGGCGTTGCCGTAGGTGAAGTGCGCATAGACCTCGTCCGACAGGATCCAGAGGCCGCGCGCGCGGGCGAGGTCGCGCAACGCCCGCATCTCCGCCAGCGGCATGATCCAGCCGGTCGGGTTCGAGGGCGAGTTCACCACGAGCACGCGGGTGCGCGGGGTCAGGGCGGCCTCGACATCGGCGAGCGGCAGGCTGAAGCGCCCGTCGGGCTGCACGCGGTAGGGCACCGTGACCGGCACGCCGCCGGTGATCCGAACCGCCTCCGCGAGGTTCGGCCATGCGGGCGAGGGAATGACGATCTCGTCGCCCGGCTCGAGCAGCGCCTGCGCCGCCTGCATGATCGCGTTCATGCCGCCCGCCGTGACGGCAAACCGGTCGGGCGGCACCTCCACCTGCCAGTGGCGGGCGTGATAGGCGCTGAGCGCCTCGCGCAGGCGCGGCAGGCCGAGCGACGTGGCGTAGCGCGTGTGCCCGGCCTGCATGGCCCGGTGCGCCGCCTCGACGATGAAGGGCGGCGTCGGCAGGTCGCCCTCGCCGATCCACAGCTTCACCACAGCGGGATCGTCCCGGCCGCGATCGGCCACGAGGCCGATCTGGCTCGTGCCGACGCCGTGGAGACGCGCGGAGAGGCCGGCCGCGAGATCGACCGGCGGCGCGAAGGTGACCGCATCGTTCATGCTGGGATCGTGCTCATGGTCGTGGCGCCGCCGGATGGCGGCGGAAGGCGCGCCGGGTCGTCCTCATAGCACCCGCGCCGGCGCGCGGGTTGCCGCGGGCGCAGGGGGGATGCGCGCAGGACGAAGGCGGCGCGGCGCTCACACCGGCGAGAGCACGTGAATCACCCGCGAGGCGATGAGGTCCTTCGTCTTCGCCGCGTAAGCGGCCATGTGGGGAGCCGCCGCATGCGCCCGCAGGGCGTCGAGGCTGGCCCACTTCTCGACCACCACGAAGCTGTCCGGCCCCAGCGGCGCCTGGATCGGGCCCGCGTCCGCGGCATCGACCACCGCGCCGTACTCGATGCAGCCGTCCTCGGCGCGCACGGCCGGCAGGTTCGCCCGGTAGGCGTGCAGAACCGCCTCCCGCTGGCCGGGCTTGGTCGTGATGATGGCGAGGACGTGGATCACGCTGAACTCCTCCAGTCCCGACTGGACCGGGCGATGATAATCCGGCTTTGCGGACGGATGCAGCCTCACCGCATCGCCTTCGGGTCCGTACCGGCATGCGGCGGCACGATCCTGTGCGGCCAATGGGATCGGGAGGAACCGTCCGCATCTGCTGTGCAACAATCCTCGCTCTTGCCGATGACTCTTGCCGATGGCTCTTGCCGAGCCTCGTCGAAGACGCCGGATCCCGGTCATCCGAAGGTGAAGGCGTAGGCTCTGACACCGGGATCCTGGAAGCGGATCTCGAACGTTCGCTCGGCGGCGACCCCGGACTGACGGACGAGCTGGTAGAGGCGCGTCTCCGTCGCGACGCCCTCGCCGTCCGGGGCGATGTCGGCGCCGTGATCGGCGCCGGGCGGCCGCCCGTCGAGCGTCACCCGGAAGCGCACCGGCCCGGCGCCGGGGCCGATGACCAGATGCAGGTCGCGCGCCCGGAAGCGGTAGGCGATGCCGCCGCCCGCGCGGCCGAGACGGGCATGCTCCGGTCCGATCTCCCAGGTGCCGGAGAGCGACCACGCGTTGAGCCGCGGCATGGCGGGCGAGTAGGTGCGCGTCCCGCCGGCAAGGCCTTCCGGCGAGACGAAGTTCTCGGCCTTGTCCAACCCCAGATAGGTCTCGGCGGATCGCAGCTGCGCGAGATCGGGCGCCGTCTCGGCGCCGTCGGCAAGCGGGGTCGTGACCGCCCCGTCCGCCGCAGGCCGTCCCGCGGCCTCGGCCAGCAGGTCCCGGATGACGGCCTCCGCCTGCAGGTAGCCGCCCTCGCCGAACTGGTGGTGCCGGATGCGTCCGTCCGTATCCACGATGTAGAGGGCCGGCCAGTACGTGTTGCGGAGCGCGCGCCAGATGCGGAAATCGTTGTCGAGCGCGACCGGGTACCGGATCGCGAAGCGGCGGACGGCGCGCGCCACGGTGTCGATGTCGCGCTCGAAGGCGAATTCGGGCGCATGGACGCCGATCACCGCCAATCCCTGCTCCCGGTAGCGCGCCTCCCAGGCCCGGATGTACGGCAGCGTGCGGATGCAGTTGATGCAGGAAGAGGTCCAGACGTGGACGAGCCGCACCTTGCCGCGGAGTTGCTCGGCGCTCGGCGGCCCGCCGTTGAGCCAATGCACCGCACCGTCCAGGTTCGGCAGGCGGCCCTCGACCGGGAGGCGGCTGCGATACGGGCCGGTCGCCGGCTCGGCGCGAGTGGCGTCGAGCCGCAGCGTTGCGGCGATGGTCTCCTCGGCCGCAATCGTGCGGGCCGTGGCGAGCGGCGCCAGGACCTCCGCGTCGAGCCCCAGGGCGATGCCGGCAAGCGCCGCGAGCATCACCGCGCCGGCGATCCGGCGGATCTGCTCGCCGAGGCCGAGCCGGCGGCGCAGGGCTGCGGCGAGCGTTCCGCCGATCCCGACAGCCAGCGCCAGGGACGAGGCGGCGCCGGCCGCGTAGGCCGCGAGGAGCAGCACGGTCTCGGGGCCGGGTCCGTTCAGGGCCGCGGCGGTCAGGACGAGACCGAGGATCGGTCCGGCGCAGGGGGTCCACAGCAGCCCGGTCGCGGCCCCGAGGCAGAGGGAGGAGACGAGGCCGGCCGGGGCTCCGCGTCCGGCGATCCGCGCGATGGTCTCGCCGAGCCGCACCAACGGCGCGGAGAGCCGCGCCGCCGCGCGGCGGGACAGCAGCGTGACGGCGAAGAGCCCCAGCAGGCCAAGGGCCGCGAGGCGTCCGGCCTCGCTGACCCGCACGATCCAGCCGCCCCCGACGGCCGCGAGCGTCGCCGCACCGGCGAAGGCCGCGGCGAGCCCGGCCAGGAACGGCAGCGTGCCGCCCAGGAAGGGCCGGCCCGCCCGTGCGAGGACGAAGGGGAGGACGGGCAGGATGCACGGGCTGACGATGGTCAGCGCGCCGGCAAGGTAGGCGGCAACAAGGAGGGTCATGGCGGCTCCGCTCGGTGCCCTGGTGGCCCTCCTGCGTCACCCGCCGATTGGTCCCGCCTGTGTGCGGTTTCACCGGTCGTGTACCCGCGTGTAGCGCCCCGATCCGGCGGCCCTGCGCCGGCACCGACCCCGGCTACACGCCGATACGAAGATCGGCTCGCCGGGCCGCCGGTCTCGCGCTATCCGACGAGGCACGCCGAGGGACCGCCTGTGGATCACATCGATCACGTGCTGATCGTCGACGACGACCGCGAGATCCGCGAATTGCTGTCTGGCTACCTCAAGAAGAACGGCTTGAGGGTGACGGTGGCGGCGGACGGGCGGCAGATGCGGGCCTTCCTCGACGCCGACACCGTGGATCTCGTCGTGCTCGACATCATGATGCCGGGAGATGACGGCCTCGTCCTGTGCCGGGAGCTGCGCGCCGGCAAGCACAAGGCGATCCCGGTGCTGATGCTGACCGCGCGCAGCGACGAGACCGACCGGATCATCGGGCTGGAGATGGGTGCGGACGACTACCTGGTGAAGCCGTTCGCGGCCCGGGAACTGCTCGCCCGGATCAAGGCCGTCCTGCGCCGCACCCGGATGCTGCCGCCCAACCTCCAGGTGACCGAGGTCGGCCGTCTCCTCGCCTTCGGCGCGTGGCAGCTCGACACGACGACCCGCCAGCTGATCGACCAGACGGGCACCGTCGTCCCGCTCAGCGGCGCGGAATACCGGCTGCTGCGCGTCCTGCTCGATCATCCGCAGCGGGTGCTGTCGCGCGACCAATTGCTGAACCTGACGCAGGGGCGCGAGGCCGACCTGTTCGACCGGTCGATCGACCTGCTCGTCAGCCGCCTGCGGCAGCGCCTCCGGGACGATGCCCGCGAGCCGGCCTACATCAAGACGGTGCGCAGCGAAGGCTACGTCTTCGCCATGCCGATCACCATCGCGCAGGCGCGCGAGCAATGAGGGCCCGCTTCCCGGGCCTGCCGCGCAGCCTGCGCAACCGGCTCTTCCTGATCCTGTTCGCGGGCCTCACCAGCACCCAGGTGCTGGCCTTCGCCGTCATGCTGCTCGAACGGGACGAGTCGGCGCGGGCCGTGATGCTGACGACGCTCCAGCGCGACGTCACCGTCGCGGTCGCCCTGCTCGACCGCCTGCCGCCCACGGAGCGGCCCGCCTGGCTCCCGCTCCTCGACCGGCCGACCTATCGCTTCGATCTCGGCGCCGGCTCGCCGGGAGAGGCGCCGCTCTCCCCGCGGCTGCAGGTGATCGCGGACGAGATCCGCACGGCGCTGGCCCCGCGCTTCCCCGTCCGGTTCGATGCCGTGCCCGGAGAACCCCCGCGGCTGCAGGGCCACGTCGTGCTGTCGGACGGCACGGCCCTCACCCTCGCGGTGAGACCGGCGGCCCGGCCCCTGGCGTCATGGCTGCCCGTCGCGCTCGTCGTGCAGCTTGTCGGGCTGATCGGCTGCGTCTGGCTCGCGGTACGGCTGGCGGTGCGGCCGCTGACGCGGTTCGCGGAGGCGGCCGACCGGCTGGAGCCCGGCCGGCCGGCCGATCGCTTCGCCGAAGGGGGGCCGGAGGAGGTGGCACGGGCCGCCCGGGCTCTCAACGCGATGCAGGCGCGCATCGCCCGGCACCTCGACGAGCGCGTGCGCATCCTCGCGGCGATCTCGCACGACCTGCAGACCCCCATCACCCGCATGCGGCTGCGCGTGGAGACGGGCGTCGAGGGGCCCGAGCAGGAGCGCCTTCTCGGCGACCTCGACGGGATCGAGGCGCTGGTGCGCGAGGGGATCGCCTACGCCAGGAGCGTGCATGGCGATGTCGAGCCGCCGGCCCGCCTCGATCTGCGGGCCTTCATCGAGAGCCTCGTCTTCGACTATCAGGACACCGGGCGGGACGTGGCGATCTCCTGCCTGCCGGACGTCACGATGGCGACGCGGCCGCAGGCCCTGCGGCGCATCCTGACCAACCTGATCGACAACGCGCTGCGGTATGCCGGGCGGGCGGAGCTGCGCGTCGAGTGCGCGGAGGGCGGGATCGCCATCTCGGTTCTGGACCGGGGACCGGGCATCCCGGCGGACAAGCTCGATGCCGTGCTGCTCCCCTTCATCCGCCTGGAGGAATCGCGCAGCCGCGACACCGGCGGCACGGGCCTCGGGCTCGCCATCGCGGCGCAGCTCGCCGCCGCGATCGGCGGGCGGCTCACGCTGGCCAACCGCGACGGCGGCGGATTGCAGGCCACCGTGACGCTGACCTGAACCCACCGCAGCCGCCCACGCCCTCGTCGAGGGCGGGCCATCGCGTGATCCG
Source organism: Methylobacterium isbiliense (assembly GCF_022179325.1). Classification (GTDB taxonomy): domain Bacteria; phylum Pseudomonadota; class Alphaproteobacteria; order Rhizobiales; family Beijerinckiaceae; genus Methylobacterium; species Methylobacterium isbiliense. The sequence goes on from NZ_BPQQ01000016.1 coordinate 260,092, forward strand.
CCGGGCGCGCCGGAAGGCCTCGTCGTGGCTGACGACCAGGAGCGCGCCGTCCTGGGCGGCCGATCCTGCCTCGATCGCCGCGATCGCCTCGCAGTCGAACTGATGGGTCGGCTCGCCGAGGATCAGGTCCCCCGACACCGCCGAACCCGGCATTGTAATCGTCTGTATCGCGACGGGCTCGACCGTACAGGCGCTCACACTCGCCGGCCTGGACCACACACTCGGGACAATCGACGCCGGCATCCACCCCGATATCGACGTTGCGGAGGACCGAAGCATGGCTGAGACGATCGACGCGTCACGTAGGACCTGGATCAAGAAAGCCGGCGCGCTCCTGGCAGCGAGTTCCATCGGTCCGATCGGTGCGGCACGGGCTCAACCGGTCGGTGCGGCCTCCCGCAAGCTCCCAGCCGTGACGGCGGGCTCGCATACCTCCTTTGGCCCATTGCGGCGGGTCCGCGCCGGGGATCTGGAGGTCGCCTACGTCGAAGCCGGGCCGGCGAGCGGGAAACCGGTCCTGCTCCTCCACGGCTGGCCCTACGACATCCACAGCTACCTCGACGTCGCCCCGGCGCTGGCCGGCGCGGGCTACCGCGTGCTCATTCCCTACCTCCGCGGCTACGGCGGGACGCGCTTCCTGTCGGAGGCGACGCCGCGCAACGGCCAGCAGGCGGCGCTCGCGGTCGATGCCCTGGCCCTTCTCGATGCGCTGAAGATCGAGACGGCGCTCGTCGCGGGCTACGACTGGGGGGCGCGCACCGCCTGCATCCTCGCCGCGCTCTGGCCGGAGCGCTGCACCGGCCTCGTCTCGGTCAGCGGCTACCTGATCGGCAGCCAGCAGGCGAACGCGATGCCGCTGCCGCCGAAGGCCGAACTGCAATGGTGGTATCAGTTCTACTTCGCGACCGAGCGGGGGCGCGAAGGCTACGCGCGCTACACCCGCGACTTCGTCCGCCTGATCTGGGAACTCGCCTCGCCGCAATGGCGGTTCGACGACGCCACCTTCGCCCGCTCGGCCCCGGCCTTCGAGAACCCCGACCACGTCGCCATCTCGATCCACAACTACCGCTGGCGGCTGGGGCTCGCGGACGGCGAGGCGCGGTTCGACGCGATCGAACGCAAGCTCGCGGGCTTCCCGACCATCGCCGTGCCGACGATCACGCTGGAGGGGGACGCGAACGGGGCGCCTCATCCGGACCCGTCGGCCTATGCCAAAAAATTCTCCGGCCGCTACGCGCACCGGCTGATCGCCGGCGGCGTCGGCCACAATCTTCCGCAGGAGGCACCGCAGGCCTTCGCGCAGGCGGTGGTCGATGTCGATGGCGTCTGATCTCCGCCGGTCCTGGCTGGTCCCGGCCGCGGCCCTCGCCCCGGTCCTGGCCTTTGCGGCGATGGCCCTCGCTCGGGCGGACGCCGGCAAGCCGGCCTCGCCGCTCTTCGGCGTCACGGTCCCGGACGGCTACCGGGGATGGCCGCTGATCGCGCCGGCCCTCGAAGGAGAACCGCTCAACGAGTTGCGCGCCGTGCTGGGCAACGACGTCGCGGTGAGGGCCTACGCGGGCGGCACCCTGCCGTTCCCGGACGGCACGATGCTGGTGAAGCTCGCGTGGCAGCACGGGCCCTCGCCCGATTTCGAGCCGGCCACCGTGCCGGGCCGGGCCACCACCGTGCAGGTGATGGTGAAGGATGCCACACGCTATCCAGAGACGGGCGGGTGGGGCTTCGGCCGCTTCATCGACGGCAAGCCGGTGGACGAGGCGCAGCACCGGACCTGCTTCGCCTGCCACGAGGCCCGCGTGAGGGAGCGCGATTACGTCTTCACGCGCTACGCCCGCTGACGATCCGGCCGCCGGGCATGCATTGCCCGGCGGCCTGGGATAGCATGACGCCATGCCTCCGTTCCGAGCCGGCTTCTGGATCGTGGCGCCTGCCATCGGGGTGCTGGCGGGCCTGACCTACGGCCTCATCTTCAAGGAAGAGCTTCTGGTCGCGGCCCTCCGCGGCGGCTTCATCGGCACTCCCATCCTCTTGTACGAGCGCAGCCTGCTGCTCCGGGGCTGGCGGGATCTGATCCGCCGGGCCGCGACGCCGCTCTTCGCCGTGGGAACGCTCGCCACCTACGTGGCGATGATCGTCGTCGGCAACGCGGGCGCCGGGACGGTCCTGCACCACGGCTTCGGGCACATGCCGAACCCGCGTGCGGCGATGATGATCTCGGAGACCGGCTTCGCCTACGCGCTCGCCTTCTCCGCCGCCGCCGCCTTCGTGTTCCGCGTCCGGGATCTGATCGGCCCGCGCGTCTTCGCGAACCTGCTGATCGGCCGCTACCACCGCCCGATCAGCGAGGAGCGCATCTTTCTCTTCCTGGACGTCGCGGGCTCGACCCGGTTCGCCGAGGCGCACGGCGACCTGATGGCCCAGCGCTACCTGGGGGCGATCTTCGGCGCGCTGGCCCTGCCGGTCCACCGCTCGCGCGGCTCGATCGACGACTACGTGGGCGACATGGCCCTGGTGAGCTGGACGATGGAGCGGGGAACGCGGGACGCGGCCTGCCTGCGCTGCGTGTTCGATGTCACCCGGACGATCGAGGCGGAGGCCGAGCGCTGGCGGGAGCAGTTCGGCCAAGTGCCGAGCTTCCGCGCCGCGCTGCACTGCGGCTCCGTCGTCACGGCGGAGATCGGGCTCGAACGACACAAGATCGCGTATTTCGGCGACACGCTGAACACGACGAGCCGGCTCGAAGCCGTCGCCAAGGAACTCGACGTCGCGATCCTCGTCTCGGGCGATCTCCTCGACCGTCTCGGCCCGCTGCCCGACGACATCCTGGTCGAGGATCTCGGGCTGCGCAGCGTGCGCGGCCGCAACGAGCCGCTGCGGATCGCGGCGGTCCACGACGCCGCGCGCCCGGCGAGCGCGGTGCGAAGGCCGCAGGCGCCGCGCGCGTGGCAGCGCGGCGCCTGACGGATCGCCTTGGCGGCGGAGGGGGAGGTGCGTCGGCCGGCACTGCGTGATGCCCGCGCCCCGCCCCGTCCTCGACCCCGGCAAGCTTAACCGGTCGTTGACGTCTAGCGTCTTACGCAAGGTCGGCCGCAGCATCGCGGCCGCGGCAGACCCGTTGGACGATCAGGGGAAAGCACCGGAGCCGTGACGAGCCTGCTCGCCAACATCTCGGCCATGACGGCGCTGACGACGCTCAAGGGCCTCACCGCGCAGCTCGACATCACGAGCAAC
>NZ_BPQQ01000017.1 GCF_022179325.1 Methylobacterium isbiliense
CGCCTATTATCAGACCGTTGCCGAAGATATCCCTTTGCAACGGTCTGATAATAGGCGATATTACATTTTTATAGAAATCTATTTATTTAACATTGGTTTTATTTCATAATCTATTTTTCCAATTATATCGGCAGAAAGTTCTCCGATTGCCAATTTTATTTTTAAATCATCAATCTGGCTAGCGATTTTCATTGGCTCTTCAAGTGCTTCGATTAGTTTTTGGAGAGAAATGTTAAGTTTTTCATATTCAGATTTTATGTTTTTCACTTTATTTCTCCTAATAATAACCGCCGCAACCAAAAGATTCCATGCATTCACGAATGCAGGCTCGCATTGCTCCTGGTGTACTAAACAATCCGTTCGCAAAAGACATTGCACATCCCTTCTGACATCCACGAAGCCTTTCCTTGCATTCCTTCTCAGACGGATCATGTAGACACTTGTTGTTATCTCGTGGGAGCGGCGTAAAGGGACCGCTAACCATGAGACCGTTTTTATCTTTATTTTGAATAGGATTTTGATTTGCATAAATATAAAAATTATTTCCGCTTCTTTTATTTACCGACAAGAAATTTTTTGACGTATTTTTTTTGGTAAAATAAATGTATTTCCCATTTCATGATCCTCGTATATTTTAGATAAATATCTTAAAAACCCCGTATTGTACGAGCCATCAATCGAAATTGAATTATCTTTCTTTTTCATTTCTAGATCAATTTTTTCATAAAAGCTTACCAATTGAGGCCCTTGACTCAGCCCGAATGGATCTGCCTGAGTGTACCGTCCTATCGTAGCATCGTAATGCCTGTTCCAATTGTAGGCTAATCCCGCCTCGAGCTGGAACCACTGCCCCGGGAAGCGCATCTGCAGCGCCGCGGGCCCCGTGACCGACGCCACCGTTCCGAACGGCTCGTACGCCGCTCGCCACTTCACCGCCTGCGTCGCATCCGTCATCAGCTCCGGACGGCCCAGGTGGTCCACGTGGACCCACAGCAAGGTCGGGTTCGTGCCGCCGGCCGAGTTGTCCACCACCGCCACTGGGATGTCGCCCACCCAGACGTACTCCCGGACCGCCGCGCCCGCACCGTTCGTCTCCACCAGCACCCGATCCCACACGTCGTGGATCAGGTGCGTCGTGCCCGACGGCGTCAGGTTCAGCGTCTGCCGCACCGACAGGCGGTTCCTGCCGTCGTAGGCGTAGTTCGCCCTCACCACGCCTCCGACCTGCACCTGCGCGATCCGCCCGGCGCCGCTGATCGTGTAGCTGTAGGCCGTGCCTGCGCGCGTGTCGCTCGTCAGGTTCCCGGCCGCGTCGTACAGGAACGAGCGCAGGGCCGTCCCGCCCTGGCTGACCGATCTCAGCCGGTTCGAACTGGTCGGATACGCGTAACTCTGGGTCGTGGTCGTGCCCGCGAGCGTCCTGGCTTCGCTCAGGCGGTTGCCGACCTTGTCGTAGCTCCAGCCCAGGGAGCCGTACGGACCCGTCGCGGTCAGCAGGCGGCCCGCGTCGTAGGCGAAGCGCTGGGTCTGGTTCGGATCGACGCTGTCGTTGTTCAGCGCCATCAGGTTGAGCCCGTCGCCGAACCAGTGATAGCGCGTGATCAAGCTCGGCCCGCCGGCCGCCGGGTCGAGGTACAGTGCGTCGAGCTTGTACTCCAGGCTCATCGTCGACCACGCGTTCAGGCCGTTGCCGAAGGCGAAGCCGCGCAGGGAGCCGAACGGGTAGTAGCCCACGTAGGAGGCGATCACCTGCTCGGGCGCGCTCCACGAGGCCTTCAGCGCCACGTAGGTGACCCGTCCCATGGCATCGTAGCCGTACGCGACGATCCGTCCCGACGGATAGGTCAGGAACCGCAGCCGGCCGGACCCGCTTTCCTCGTAGGAGTAGGCCACGGAGTGCGCATAGCTGCCGATCGTGCGCACCTCGCCCGTCACCCGGCCAACCGCGTCGTAGTAGAAGACGGAGGTGCCGGCCGCGTCCTGCATGCTGGTCAGCCGTCCCTTGGCGAGGGCTCCGGCGGAGGGCTCGTCGTAGCCGAAGCTCTCGTTCAGAGCCGCGGTGGGGTAGGAGCGGCTCTTTAGGCGGCCGGCATTGTCGTAGGTATAGGAGGTGGTGACGTTTCGCGCGTCCTTCCTAGAGATCATCAACCCGCGCGCGTCGTAGTCGTAGACGGTGATGCCGCGATCGGGCGAGGTCTCCTGGATCACCTCGCCGAAACCATTACGCACGTAAGTGGTCGCGAGGCTGCGTGGATCGGTGTAGGAGGTCTCCTCGTCCTTGCCGTTGTAGGCGTGCTGCACCACGCCGCCGTCGCGCTCGCTCTCGGTGGCGAGGCGGCCGAGCGCGTCGTACCCGTAAGCGAGAGTTTTGCTGCGCGGATCGGTGATCCCGGTGAGATTGCCGGTCTTGTCGTAGGCATACCTCCAGGTGCGCCCCTCGCCACCCACCTGCTTGATGAGGCGGCCGAGCTCGTCGAAGGTATTGGTCAGGCTGAACATCTCGGTAGTGCCGTCGGAGGCCGTGATGGTCTTGGCCGTGACGCCGCCCATGGCGTCACGGGTGTAGCCGACCGCTTCACCGAGATTGTTGGTGACCTTGGTGAGACGGCGGCTGTCGTCCCAGGTCAGCGTGTAGGCCGCGCCCGCGGGCTCGGTATAGGAGGCAAGGTCGCCCGCTGGGGTGTACGTCATGCTCCAGGTGGCTTGGGATGAGCCTGGATTGATGGTGATCGCGGTGAGGCGGCCCATGCCGTCGTAGGCGTAGGCGGTGACCACACCGTCGATGCCCGTGACTGCGGTGGGCTGACCGCGCGAGTTCCAGGCGGTGACGGTGGTCATCTGCCCCAGCTCGTTGGTGGAGGTCTGAAGGTATCCCGAGGCGTTGTAGGTATAGGAAGTGGTGTCTCCGGCTCCCGCGAGCGGTCCATCGGCGGAGGCTAGGAGGCCCCCTACGCCGTAGGCGTAGGTCCAGATGCGAGTGCGCCCGTTGGTGGAGAACGGGACGGTATAAGAAGTCGTGTCGGTCTGCTTCACTTGGGTGAGCTGACCGCTGCCGTTGTAGGTGAAGTCCGTCGTCAGGCCTGGCTCCACGGTCTGTGACGGAGCGTTGAAGGTCGGATGCCAAGTGATCGTCGTGGTGGAGGCCTGAGCCGTTCCCGAGCCGCGGGTGATCGAGGTCGGACGGCCGCTGACATCGCGCACGTAGGCGGTTACGCGTCCTTCTTCGTCTGTCTCCGACGCGATGAACTTGTTCGCGTCATAAGTCAAACCGCGCGCACCGGCGACACAGTTCGCGCTCGGTTGCCCATCAATCGATACCAATCGCACATCAGACTGTGTGTTTCGGCTAAAGCGGTACACCGCCGCCTTGCCTAGTGTCCTGCGCCTGAAGTTTATGACAAAGACAGATATTCTGTGTCTTAGTCGAGCGTTCGCAAGCAGAAGCGTTTGACGCTGGCCAGGATGGCGTCAGCTGACTTCACCCACCGGAACGGCTTCGGGTCGGCGTTCGTGGCCGCGATGAAGGCGCGGATGTCGCGTTCAAGATCCTCCACCGAGCAGTGCACCCCACGCCGGGTCGCCCGCTCCGTCAAAAGCCCGAACCACTGCTCGACCTGGTTGATCCACGAGGCGGAGGTCGGGGTGAAGTGCACGTGGTAGCGCGGGCGCTGCGCCAGCCAGTCCCGGATCAGCTTGGTCTTGTGCGTGGCCGAGTTGTCGAGCACCAGATGCACGTCGAGGTCGGCCGGCACCGCCGCCTCGATCTCGTCAAGGAAGTGGCGGAACACGCTGGCGCGGTGACGCGGGTAGCACTGCCCGATCACCGTGCCGGCCTTCACGTCGAGGGCGGCAAACAAGCTGGCGGTGCCGTGCCGGGCGTAGTCGTGGGTGCGCCGCTCCGCCTGGCCGGGCCGCAGCGGCAGCAGCGGCTGCGTGCGGTCGAGAGCCTGGACCTGGGACTTCTCGTCCACGCAGAGAACCAGGGCACGGGCGGGTGGAGCCAAGTAGAGCCCGACGATGTCGCGCACCTTCTCGGCAAACAGCGGGTCGGTCGAGAGCTTGAAGGTCTCGGACCGGTGCGGCTGCAGGCCGAACGCCCGCCACACACGCCCGACCGTGCTGCCCGACACCCCGCTGGCCTTGGCCATGCTGCGCCGGCTCCAGTGAGTGGCGCCCGCTGGCCGCTCGGACAGCGTGCGGTCGACGAGTTCGGCGACCTGTTCGTCGCCGATCCGGCGCGGTGCCCCTGACCGCGGCTCGTCGAGCAGCCCGTCCGTGCGTTCGCGGGCGAACCGTTCACGCCACTTGCCGACCGTGTGCTTGCCGGTGTTCAGCTCGGCCGCGATGATGGTGTTGCTCAGCCCGTCGGCGGCCCGCAGCACGATCCTGGCGCGCAGGGCGAGACCCTGTACTGTCTTGCGGCGGCGCGCCCAGCTCTCAAGCTCGGCTCGTTCCGCGGCGCTCAGGTCGACAGGGGTGGGCACGCGGTAGGCCATCGGCACCTCCCAGCATACCCACACTTTGTCACAAACTTCAGACGCAGGACACTAGAGCGTCTCTGCAAAGGGGTTCACAGGTGCGGGGCCAGCGCCCATGTGAGCGGGATGCGACGCTTTGGGGCTTGTCGCAAACTCGGCTGCAGGCCGCAGAAGGGCCTCTGCGATCCACTTTCATGCTTTGTTCGCGACGGGAAGTCCAAAGCGGGTGGCGAGGAGTTGGTTCTGCTCCCGGACGGTCCACGCCCCTGAGAACCCGAAGCCCTTGCGCAGCCACAGCATGGCCTCGAACCCCTGGATCGTGCGCCGTGCTGTGTGGAAGGAGCGGAACCCGCCCACCCGCGGCATCGCCCGCTTCACGCGGAAGTGGTCGCTCTCGATCCCTTGCTGCAGGTGCTTGGTGACGTGGTGGATCGGAGCGCGCGGCAGCAGGTCCTCCTTGCGGCTCTCAGCGATCGCCGGCGGGTAGGGGCCAGCGCCGTCGGTGCCGATGCGGTCGGGCGCGAGAAGCGGCTGATCCTGCAGCATCTTGCGGAAGAAGCGTTTGGCCGCGTCCAGGTCGCGGTTGGCCGTGAGCAGGAAGTCGACCGTCTGCCCGTGCTTGTCGATGGCCCGGTACAGGTAGCGCCACTGGCTCCGCACCTTGATATAGGTCTCGTCCACGCGCACGGACCCGCAGTGCGGCTTGCGGAACCGGCGCAGGCAGCGCTCGATGGCCGGCGCATAGGCGAGCACCCAGCGGTTGATGGTGGAGTGGTCCATCTCCATGCCCCTCTCCAGGAGCATCTCCTCGATGTCGCGGTAGCTGAGCGCGTAGCGCAGGTACCAGGAGACAGCCTGGACGATCAGGGTGGCTTCGAAGTGCCGGCCCCGGAAGTCGCCACGGGCTTGGCGCTTCAGCTTGAAGTCGAGAGCATTCAGGATCATGGGCCGGCTCCGGAGGGAGGCGGCAAGCTGGGCAGGTATGGCTAACGACCCGTGAACAGCGGCCCATCCGCGTTTGCGACAGGCCCCAATCCGGCGATGCCGCCGAGATCGGCGAGCAGGCCGTCGAGATGCGCGCTCATCGCGGCGCCGGCGCGGGCGGCGTCCCGCCCGCGGATCGCGGCGAGCACGGCCGCGTGCTCGTCGAGCACGCGCGCGAACCGGCCCGGCTGCGGCAGGGTGAGGCGGCGGAAGCGGTCGACCTGGATCTTCACCTGCTGGGTGAGCCGCCACAGGCCGGGATAGCCCGCCGCGACGGCCACCGCGGCGTGGAAATCCTCGTCGTGCTGGTGGAACGCCTCGCGGTCCTGCCTGCGCGCCGCCTCGCCGAGCGCCGCCATGCTGGCATCGAGCGCGGCGAGGTCGGGGGCGGCGGCGTTCTCGGCGGCGAGCCGCGCGCTCGCCTCCTCCAGGGCGCGGCGGATGACGATCACCTCCGGCAGGTCCCGGTACGGGATGCGCGCCACGTAGGTGCCGGCCTGAGGAAAGATCTCCACCAGCCCCTCGTCGGCGAGCCGCAGCACCGCCTCGTGCACCGGCGTGCGGCTGACGCCGTAGCGGGCGGCGATCTCCTTCTCGTTGATCGGCCGGCCCGGCAGCAGGGCCAGGGACGCGATCTCGGCGCGCAGCTCCTGGCGGATCACCGCCGCGGCGGAGGGCGCCCGGCCCGGCCGCGGCGCGGACGGGAAGCGGTTCGGCGCCTTGCGCATCGTCGGCGTGGAACGGCCCGGCATCGTTCTCGTCCCTCACCCGCCGGCGCTGGAGCGCGCCGGTCCCGGAGGGCCTCCCCGACCCGCACCGTAAACTGATATATTAGATTTGCAAGCGGTTCAGGCGTGCGGTTCAGGCGTGCGCTCCCGGCGCGCGCTGGCCGGCAGCCTCGTCCGGAGTGGACGGCGGCGGGGGTCGGGTGACAGGATGGCGCGGCGTGGCCGCCGGGGCGGAGATCGCGCGCCTGCACTCACCGGAGAGGCCGCGTGCCCGTCGACATCCGCGCCACGCTCCTGTCCGTGCCGGCCCTCGTCGTCCTCGCCGGCGCGGTCGAGGCGCTGCCGCGCGACGCGCTCTGGCTGGTGGTGCGCTCCTGCGTCGGCGCCGAGCGGCTGGTGGGCTCGCCCTTCCCGTGCGTGCGGGTGAGCCCGGGCAGCGCGGCCGATCCGGGCACCGCGCTGGTCCGGCCGCCCGGGGCGCGCAGCCACCTGCTCGTCGTGCCCACGACGCCCGTCTCCGGCCTTGAGGACCCGGTGCTGCAGGGGGAGCCGGGCCTCGCCTACTGGCGTGCCGCCCTGGAGGCCCGCCCGCTCGTCGTCGCGGCGCTGAAGGGCCGGCTGCCGCTGAACGACGTCGCGATGGCGGTGAACTCCAAGGGCGGCCGTTCGCAGGACCAGCTCCACATCCACCTCGATTGCGTGGATCCGGGCGTCCGTGCCGCGCTCGACGCCCATGCACGGGCGATCGGCGCCACCTGGACCCGGCTGCCCTTCGGGCTCAAGGGCGGACGCTACGACGGCCTGCGGGTCGACGCCGCGAAGGCGCGTGACTTCAACCCGTTCGCGGCCCTGTCCCGGCTCCCGCCGATCCGGGGCGGCCTGCGCGCGACGAGTCTCGCCGTCGTGGCCACGGCGGCGGACGACCCCCGTCCGGGCTTCATCGTGCTCGCCCGGCAGGCCCCGCGCGCCCACGCCGAGGCCCTCCTCGACCATGGCTGCGAGATCGCCTCGCCGGTTGCGGCACGGTGACGGCCGTCCCGGACGCGCTCGCCCTAACCGTAAAACCTCTTCCCAGTTCGCGCGCGCCGGTCGATGTCTTGTACTAAGGTACAAGAGATGGGAGGCGTCCATGAAGGCGCACGCGCCGCTCGGGCCGTCGTCGGATCCCGGCGACCTCGAGCCGCTTCAGACCATGCTCGCGCGTCTCGCCGATCTGGAGACGCAGTACGACCTCGCGCGGGGTCGCGTTCATGAGAGCCCCATCGACGAGGCGCTCAAGCACCGGGCCCTGGCCCGGCTCGACCTCCGCTACAGGGCCGAGCGCCAAACCCTCGTGCTGCAACTGGCCGAACTGCACGAGCGCCACATGAGCGGCCTGATGCGGCTGCGCCCGACCCGGCACTGAGCGTCCGGGCCGCGCGATGCGGGGCGCCCCTGGTCTGCGCGACGAGGCTCCTGTGCGCCGCGCGCTCCGCTCCGGGGCACGATGAACCGGCCTTGACTGCACCCGCGCGGCATTGATGCCGGCGTCGTCTCGGCTCAGCCCCATTCGGGACCGTCAGGCGGCGATATCGTTCCGATTTGGCACGGCCTGTGCCTGCCGATGGAAGAACTCGGCACACCACCGTGAGACGCCATCTTGGCCAGTGCTCGCATGTCGGACCTTGACCTCGACGGACCTGCCAGCTTGACGGTCTGGCAGTCCAGACCGGACTGCCTCAAGGCGGTGCTGCCGGTCGAGTTCGCGACGGTGCGCGAGGCGCTCGCGGCCGCGGCGGATGCGCTGACCGATCCGGAGGCGAGCCCGTGGATCATCACCGCGGGCGGCCTGATCCTCACGCCCGCATGGCTTGAGGACTATCTCGACGACGGGGCCGCGCCATCACCTCCCTCGCCAAGCATGTCCTGGCCCTCCTGAGGCCGAGGGCGCCCGCCAGGGGCGGCACCGGGACGGACCGTGCCGGCGGCATTCCATCCCTGGCCGGCGTGTGCGAGGCGTGCGGCGCCATGCCGGAGGACGAGGAGGAGCAGCGGGACGTCTACCGCATCGGTCTCTGCCGCGACTGCCTGGAGAAGGACGACGAGGCCGACTGAGCCGGCCCGGCCCTCAGCTCCGCCAGCGCGGCGCCCCCTCGTAGCCGAGGGAGGCCACGATCTGCCGGAAGGCGGCCTCCGGGAACGCCTTCAGCGTCTGGGTGCGGACATTGCCCAGCATGCCGAGCTGCAGGTTGAACCGCGCCGCGACCGCGTCGTCCGGCGCCTCGTAGACGGCAATGACGTCGTAGCCGCCCATCGTGAGGAAGACCTGCTGGAAGCGTCCGCCCATCGCGGCCAGCATCGCCTTGGCGGCGTCGAGCCGTTCGGGCGAATCCTTGGCTGCGCGTGCGCCCTGATCGGTCCAGTTCGCGAGCATGATGTAGGTGGTCATCGCCGGCCTCCGCGGGACAGAACGACCGGGCGCCAGTCTGCCACGTCGCGGTGCGGACGTCGATGAACGGAGTGGCCGTCAGCAGGGCCATCGGGGTCACCCGATGGCCCTGGGACCGTCAGGCCGCGGCCCGGCCTGCCATCCGGCGGGTCATGCGGGCGGCGACGAGGCCGGCGGTCCCCGCGGCCTGTGCGGTCGACCGCCTCATCTCGTCGCGCAGATCCGTCAGGGACACATCGACCCCGTTCGCCGCGAGGTCGGCCTGGACGCGCGCCAGCAGGGCCTCGTCGTCGACGCCGCCGATCATCGCGGCGATCAGCACCCGGGCATAGGCTTCGGAGGTCTGGTCGTTCACTCCGAGCTGTCGCACAGCATAAGCTGCCAGCGCCCGCACGGCGTAGCAGTGAGCGGCAAATCGCGCTTCTTCGTAGCGGGCGAATAAAAGCTCGGCGGCGCGCTCGCGCTCTTCAAAAGCTTTGATCATTCTTTCCTCCTTGGAGCGACAGACTTCAGGATCGCGACGAGGCTCGACAATGACATTTGTTAGCCTGGAGGGTGATTGACTCATGGCGCAGGGCTGCGGCGGGCCGCCGCTTGCCCGGCTTAACGCCTCGCTAAGCGCGATGCCCGACCTTGCGCGTCCGTTGTGAGGAAGGAGCAACCATGAGCGACACGGCCGGCATCCCGGGCGACCGGATCCGCACGATCATCGAGCGCGTGGAGAAGCTCGACGAGGAGATCAAGGACCTCAACGAGGCCAAGAAGGAGATCTTCCTCGAAGCCAAGAGCGACGGTCTCGACGTCAAGATCCTCAAGGAGATCATCAAGCTGCGCAAGCAGGACCAGGACGAGCGCGACGAGCACGAGACGCTGCTCGACGTCTACATGCGTGCCATGGATGCGCCGGTGCCGGTGCCGAGCGCGCAGGCCGCCTGAGCGCGGCCGCCGGGCTCCGGCGGCTTCAGGACCCGAGGGTGCGCCGCATGACGCCGTGCAGCACCTGCGGGTTGGCGTACCCGACCGCCGCCGCGACCGCCCGCGGCGCGGTCCCCTCGGCGGCGAGCGCCAGCGCCCGCGCCATCCGCGCCCGCGTCCGCCACGCGCCGAAGCTCAGGCCCGTCTCGGCCCGGAACCGCCGCGTCAGCGTGCGGCGGCTGGCTCCCGCGAGCCCCGCCCAGGCATCGAGGTCGCCTGGCGCGCGCGGATCGGCGACGATCTGCGCGCAGACGCGCCGCAGCCGCGGATCCTGCGGCATCGGCAGGGCCAGCGGCGTCTCGGGCGCCCGCATGATCTCGTCCAGCACCAGCGCGGCGAGCAGGCCGCCGCGCCCGGCCTCGTCGTACAGGACCGGCTCCTCGGCGATGGCCGCCAGCGCCGCCGCCAGCAGCCGCGAGACCCTCAGGACCCGGCACGGCGTCTGCGCCGCCTCCGTGCCGTCGACCGCGATGTAGGCCGAGGACATCGCGACTGGGCCGCACATCGTCACGTCGTGGAGCACGCCCGGGGGAATCCACAGGGCGTGGCCCGAGGGCACGACCCAGGTGCCGAGTGCGGTGCCGGCCACCATGAGCCCGGCCGTCGCGTAGAGCAGTTGCGCGCGCGGATGGCTGTGGAGGCCCGTCGTGCTGCCGGCCGGGTAGGTCTTGGGCATCACCGCCAGCCGGCGCGGCACGTCCTGGTAATCCGCCGCGCGCTCCGAGCGCATCGCCTCCTCCCTTGCCCCGCGCCTTGCCCCGCGCCATTGGCCCGATCGCACGCAGGTTCGACCCGACCGCGCGAACGGGTCAAGGTAGGATGCCGGCTGACGCGCATCCCGGGCGCCTGCCGAAGAATCTCCGAAGAGTCGCCGATGAGTCCCGACCGCCTCTCCCGCCGCACGCTGCTGTTCGTCAACATCGCGCATGCGCTCGATCACTTCGTGCTGCTGATCTATCCGACCGCGGTGATCGCCATCGCGGCCGAGACCGGCCTCGACTACGCGACGCTGATCGGGCTCGCCACCGGCGCCTTCGTGGCCTTCGGGCTCTGCTCGCTGCCGATGGGCTGGCTCGCCGACCGGTTCGGCCGCCGCACGCTGCTGGCGGTGTTCTTCCTCGGCTACGGCCTGTCCTGCCTGGGCGTCGCCTCGGCGGGAAGCCGCACCGCCTTCGCGGTGTGGCTCCTGGTGCTGGGCGTGGCCTCGGCGATCTATCACCCGGTCGGCTCGACCATGCTGGTGACGCATGCGCGCCGGCTGGGGCGCGACCTCGGCATCAACGGGGTCTGGGGCAATCTCGGCGCGGCCTCCGCCTCGGGCGTCACCGCCCTCGTGGCCGCCGCCCTGGGCTGGCGGGCGGCCTTCGTCCTGCCGGGCCTCGTCTGCCTCGCCGCCGGGGCGGCGTTCCTCGCCCTGGTGCCGGGCGACGGGGAGGGGTCGGGGCAGAAGGCGGGCGGCGCCCCGCTCATTCCGGTGGCACGCCCGCTCGCGCTCCTGGCGGTGTTCGGCATGGCGGTGGTGGCGGGCGGCATGACCTTCAACGTGACCACGATCGCGCTGCCCAAGGTGCTCGACGAGCGGCTCGGGCTCGACCTGCCCCTGGTGCTGACCGGCTCGCTCGCCACGCTGGTGTTCGGGTTCGGCGCGCTGACCCAGCTGCTGATGGGCCGCCTCGTCGACCGCTTCAGCCTGCCCACGATCTTCGTCGGTCTGGCGGCCCTGCAGCCGCTCGGCCTCGGGCTGGCCGCGGCGGCGGGCGGGCTGCCGCTCGTCGCCGGCCTCGTGCTGATCACCGCGGCGATCTACGGGCAGGTCGTCGTCAACGACGCGATGGTGGCGCGCTACGTCCCGCCCCGGCACCGGGCCAAGGCGTTCAGCGTGCGCTACTTCCTCGGCTTCACGGCGAGCGGGTTCGCGGTGCCGCTGATCGCGCTGCTGCACGGGATGGGCGGGTTCCGGCTGGTGCTCGCGGCGGCGGCCGGCTTCGGGGCCGTGGTGTTCGCCGCCGCGGTGGCGTTCCACGCCATCGCGCAGCAGGCTGCCCCCGCCCGGCCCGCCGCGCCCGCGGAGTGAGTGAGGCCGGCCGCGCTCAGATCTCGGTCTTGGCGGCGGCGGTCGCGGGATCGCCGGTGTTCGGCGTGCCGGCCGGCTCGATCAGCAGGAGGTGGACCTCCTCCTCCGCCACCGGGCGGTGCTCGACGCCCTTGGGCACGACGTAGAGGTCGCCGGGACCGAGATGCACGTCGCCGTCGCGCAGCTGGATCGTCAGCCGGCCCTTGAGGACCAAGAAGAGATCGTCCGTGTCGGGATGCGCGTGCCAGACGAACTCGCCCTTGACCTTGACCACCATGACGTCGTGGCCGTTGAAGCGGGTCACGATCTTGGGCGACCAGTGCTCGGAGAAGGCGGACAGCTTCTCCTCAAGGCGGATGGCGCGCATGCGGATCCCTCGACGGTGGAGGTTTGGAGGATCCAGCATAGCGCCGGATGCGGCCCCCCGTCAGCGCCGCCAGCCCGGCTTGCCGCGGCCCCCGACATACCCGGCCTTGACCCGCTGCTTCAGGAGCGGACGCGGCCGGAAGCGCTCGCCGTAGGCGTCCTGCAGGATCTCCTGGACCTGCAGGCAGAGGCTGGAGGTCGTGGCGTCCATCAGTTCGAACGGGCCGACCGGGTGGCCGAGGCCGAGCCGGCAGGCGGTGTCGATGTCGGCGGGCGTGGCCACCCCTTCCTCGACGAGACGCACCGCCTCGATCATGAAGGCGTGCAGCAGGCGGTTCACCGCGAAGCCGGCCACATCCTTGATCTCGATCGGCGTCTTGCCGATGGCGTGGCACAGGGCGAGGGTCGCCTCCACCACCTCGCGCGCGGTCTCGAAGGCCGGGATCACCTCCACGAGCTTCATGCGCGTCACGGGCGAGAAGTAGTGCGTGCCGAGGAAGCGCGGCCGGCGCGCCGGACTGACCTCGGCGGCGAGCACGCTGATCGGGATCGTCGAGGTGTTGGTGGCCAGGATGCAGTCCGGCCGGCAATGCGCGTCGAGGTCGCGAAACACCGCCGCCTTCACGCTCTGCTGCTCGAACACGGCTTCCGTGACGAAGCCGCAGGCGGCCATCCCCGACAGATCCGTGGTCGTGGACAGCCGGCCGAAGGCGGCGTCCCGCTCCGCGGCCGGCAGCGCCCCGCGCTGCACGCCCCGCTCGTAGACGCCCTGCAGCCGCTCCAGCGCTGCGGCCAGCGCCTCGGACGACCGGTCGGCCAGCACCACCGGGTGCCCGGCCAGCGCGAAGGTGAGGGCGATCTCCGACCCCATCAGGCCCGCCCCCACGACGCCTACTGTCATCGCACTCGTCACTGCGTCTCCTCCCGTCGGTCCGCGGCCGTCGTGCCGGCCGCCCGCTCACCTTAGCGCGGGAGGAGCGCGCGCGCCGCCCCGCGGCGCGCCGGAACTCAAGCCGCCTGCCGGGGCGCGTCAAGGAGATCGTCAGCCGGCCCGAAGAACTCGAACCGCACCCGGTCGTCCGGCACGCCGTGGCGCTGCAGCCCGTGCACGAGGGAGGCGAGGAAGGGCTTCGGCCCGCACAGGTAGTAGGTCGCCGCCGCGTGCGGCGTGTGCGCGACGAGCCAGTCCGCGGTGATCAGGCCCTGCGCGTCGTAATGGTCGCCCAGCCGGTCCTGCGCCTCCGGTTCGGCGTAGAAGGTCTTGAGGCGGATGGTGTCCCGGCCGGCCGCGAGCGAACGGGTGTGGTCACGCATCGCGTGCACGCGGCCGTTCAGGGCGCCGTGGACGAACCATGTCGGACGCGCCGGCGTGGTCGCGGTGATCGTCTCCAGCATGCTCACCAACGGGGTGAGGCCGACGCCGCCGCTGACCAGCACCACCGGCGTCTCGTCCGCCCGGTCGAGGACGAACTCGCCCGCCGGGGCCGAGACCTTCAACAGGGTTCCGGGACCCGCGTGATCGTGCAGCCAGGTCGAGACGAGGCCCGCCGGCTCGCCCGCCCGCTCCTCGCGCTTGACGGTGATGCGGTAGGCGCGGTCGTTCGGGGCGCAGGAGATCGAGTAGTTGCGCTTCAGCACGCCCTGGCCGGGCCGCGTGACGAGGAAGCCGAGATACTGGCCCGGCTCGTGCCGCAGCACCGGTCCGCCATCCGCCGGGACGAGCACGAACGAGCGGATCGTCTCGCTCTCGGGTGTTACGCTCTCCACCACGACGTCGCGCCAGCCGTTCCAGCCGCCGGGCCGCGAAGCCTGCGCGCGGTAGATCGCGGCCTCGCGCCCGATCAGCAGCTCGGCCAGGAACCAGTAGGCCTCACCCCAGGCGGCGGCGATCTCGGGCGTCGCCGCCTCGCCGAGCACATCGCCGATCGCGCCGAGCAGGGCATCCGCCACGAAGGGGTAGTGCTCGGGCAGGATGTTCAGGGCGACATGCTTCTGCGCGATGCGCTCGACGGCGCCGCCCAGCACCCCGAGGTTGTCGATGTTGCGGGCGTAGGCCAGCACCGCCTGGGCCAGCGCCTTGGGCTGCGATCCCGTCTCGCCGTGATGCGACTGGTTGAAGAGGTCGCGGATGTCCGGGTTCTCGAACAGGCGCTCGTACATGCGCCGGGTGATGGCGAGGCCGTGGGCGTCGAGCGCCGGGACGGTGGCCTTGATGAGCGCAATCGTGGCGGGGGTGAGCGGAGTGGGCATCGGCAGCTCTCAAAGGTGCATAGCGCATGCACCTTATAGAGGCCGCCTTTAAAAGATGCAACGAGAGTGTACCTTATAACGGTGATGGAGCCCGCATGCGCCTGACCCGCTACACCGACTACGCCCTGCGCACCCTGATCTATCTCGGCGTCCACGAGCCGCGGCAGAGTTCGATCGCCGAGATCGCGCGGGCCTACGGCATCTCGGAGAACCATCTGACCAAGGTGGTGCACCAGCTCGGCCGTCTCGGCCTCATCCGCACCATCCGCGGGCGCGGCGGGGGATTGCGGCTCGCCCGGCCGCCGGCCGAGATCGTGGTCGGGGCCGTGGTGCGTCAGACGGAGGAGGATCTCGCCCTCGTGGAGTGCTTCGGCGGCGGCGCCTGCGCCATCACCCCGTCCTGCCGCCTGAAGCGCGCCCTCGGCGAGGCGCTGGCGGCCTTCCTGGAGGTGCTCGACGGCGTCACGCTGGCGGACCTGGTGGAGGGACCGGTGCGGACGGACCTCGCCCGCCTGCTCGACATCCCGGGTCCTTCGCCGAGCCCCGCGCCGAGCCCCGCGCCGGGCCTTCCGCCCGGGGCCGCCCCGGCCGTGCCCTGACCCTCAGCCGCCGTTCGCGGCGGCCGGGCGGGTCAGCAGGCCGATCTGGCTGGGGGGCGGCCCATCCATCCCGTTCCCGGCCACGACCACGAGGCGGCGCACCTCGCCCCGCAGGAAGGCCTGGAGGAAGCGGTCGTAGTCGCGGAATGCCACGCAGCCGTTCGACTGGCCGCTCGGGCCGAGCATGTAGGTGTGGGCGAGCAGGCCGGTCCGGCCGTGAACCGCCCCGGGGCCGCCCACGGGGGTGAGGCGGATGGCGCGCACCCCGTGGAAGAGGGCCTCGCGCTCGGTGAGGTCGTAGATGCCGGGCGGCGTCGCGCCGTGCATGCGCACGTGCACGTGGCGCGGATCGTCCATCTTGGGGCCGAGACCCGAATGAGCCTCCAGCCGCTCGCCGTTCGGCAGCGTCACGGTGCGGGCGGTGATGTCGTAGACCGCGACGCCCCCGGACGGGTTCGCGCTCGCCGGCGGCAGGATGCGCCGCACCGGTCCCGGCTCGACGGGCCTGGGCTCCAGCGAGGCGTAGGACAGGGCGGTGTTCGACGCGGCCGGCAGGTCGAACAGCTTCTCGATGAAGGTGCGGGTGTCCTCGGGCGGCGGGGCGACCGCGGCCTGGCGCTGCGCGGCCCGGTCCGCCGCCCCGGGTCTGGCCGTCCGCGGCGCGCGGAATTCCGGCGGGCGCGGCACCGGCAGCGGCACGGCCTGGGGAAGGGGGGCGCTCTGCACGACGGGCGGTGTCTCGGGCTCGTCCGACGGAGCGGCGGGCGCCGGGCCCGGCACCGTCTCCACCGCGTCGAGGAGCGCGCTCCGCCAGCCCGCCTCGTCCGTGGCGGGCGCGGGAGCCCGATCCGCCACGACCTCGCGGGAGGCGGGCACCGCGGCGGCGACGGGCTCGGCGGGCGGCGGGCCGGCCTCGTGGGGAGCCGGGGGCTGCACCTCCGCGTACCGGGCGCCGAACGCGCCGGCACCCGTCAGGGCGGCGAGGCACAGAGCGAGCGGTGCCAGCCCGCGGCGGCGCGACGGGGCGCGTGCGCCCGACGAGGGAGAAGGTGCCGCATCCACGCCAGTCACGTATCGTCCTCCCGACCGACCCCCGCCGGATCGCTTCGCCTACGGAGGCAAGACGCCGCGCACGACGCGCCGAACAGCCCCGGTTCTCGGGTAGAAAAGGACTGGTGCGGATCGGCATTTGTGGGGCAGGAGCGTGGCCAATCCGAGAAGAGTGAGGCCTTTACTGCCAAGCTGAGCGTTGTTTATTGTCAAGCTTGGGTGTTGTTCTCGGTGATGAACCGCGACCGCGGAGGGCCGCCTGCAAAGGTTCGTCCGCCCGCGGGTCGGGGAGGGGTGGGCAAAGGCCGCTCGGGCGGAGTATGTCCTTGTCCCTTCGAGGTTCCTGAGCCCGGACCGCCGGGCCCTGCAGCGCGAGACCCCCATGAGTTCGACCCGTATGCCCTCGTCGCGGCCGCCGTCGCTGATGTCGCGGTTCTTCTCCGAGGCCCCCGTCACCTGCATCGAGGATCTGCGGCGGCTCGCCGAGCGGCGGGTGCCGCGCATGTTCTACGACTACGCGGATTCGGGCTCCTACACCGAGAGCACCTACCGGGCGAACCAGGACGACTTCGCGCCGATCAAGCTGCGCCAGCGCGTCGCCGTCGACATGACGAACCGCACGCTCGCGAGCGAGATGATCGGCCAGCCGGTGAGCATGCCGGTGGCACTCGCGCCCACCGGGCTGACGGGCATGCAGCACCCGGACGGGGAGATCCTGGCCGCCCGCGCTGCCGCCAAGGCGGGCGTGCCCTTCACGCTCTCCACCATGAGCATCTGCTCGATCGAGGACGTGGCCGAGAACACCGATCGTCCGTTCTGGTTCCAGCTCTACGTCATGCGCGACCGGGACTTCATCAACCGCCTGATCGACCGGGCCAAGGCGGCGGGCTGCTCGGCCCTGGTGCTCACCCTCGACCTGCAGATCCTCGGCCAGCGCCACAAGGACATCCGCAACGGGCTCTCGACGCCGCCCCGGATGACGCTGCCGAACATCCTCAACCTTGCGACCAAGCCGCGCTGGTGCCTCGGCATGCTGCAGACGCAGCGGCGCACCTTCCGCAACATCGTCGGCCACGCGAGCGGGGTGAGCGACCTCTCCTCCCTGTCCTCGTGGACCGCCGAGCAGTTCGATCCCCGGCTCAACTGGGACGACGTCAAGCGCATCCAGGACCGGTGGGGCGGGCCGCTGATCCTCAAGGGCATCCTCGATCCGGAGGATGCCGAACTCGCCGCCCGCAGCGGCGCCCAGGCCCTGATCGTGTCGAATCACGGTGGGCGCCAGCTCGACGGCGCCCCCTCCTCGATCGCTGCGCTGCCGGCCATCGCAGCCCAGGTCGGCGACCGGATCGAGGTGCTGATGGACGGCGGCATCCGCTCGGGGCAGGACGTCATCAAGGCACTCGCGCTCGGCGCCAAGGGCGTCTTCATCGGCCGCGCCTTCCTGTACGGGCTCGGGGCCGGGGGCGAGGCGGGCGTGACCCAGTGCCTCGACATCATCCGCAAGGAGCTCGACGTCACGATGGCGATGTGCGGCCTGCGCGACATCAAGGCGGTCACGGCCGACATCCTGGCGACGAAGCCCGGCGCGGCGGCCTGACGGCGCAAAGACCTCCCGCGGCGCGGGGACACGCCGCGGGACCGCAGTTCTACATCCGGCGCATCATCCGGCGGTGCATCATGTGCCGGTGCATCCGGTGCTCGCGCCGCATCTCGCGGCGCATCATCCGCTTGCGCATCATGTGCCGCTCCATCCGGGTCATCTGCGCGTAGGACGTCGGCATCGCGCCGAGGCCGAGACCGGCCGATTCCGCCGAGGCGGAGCCGGCACCGAGGGTGAGCCCTCCCAAAACCAGGGCCGCCGCCAAGCCGAGCATGCTCTTCTTCATTGTTGATGGTTCTCCGGTTCTCCTCCTGCGCGTGCAGGAGAATGCTTCACCCCGTGGATGAGCCCCCACACAAGCTTCCATCCAAGAGCGAGGTTCCACGAGGACGATCGTCCTCTTCGCGAGCCGTGCGCGGAGAATCTGCGGCCGAGCTTGGGACCTCTCGTCCTGCCACGCGTTGAGAGGGACCGACCCGCCCGACCGAGGTCGGCCACAACGGAGGGGGGACGATGGACGAAGGCATCCGGATCCAGGCCGATGCGGACGGCACCTTCAGCCTCCACAGCGACGACCGCCTGATCCTGCGCGGCCTCACCCGCGAGAAGGCCTATCGGCTCGCCTCCCGCCTCGGCGGCCTCTCCATCGCCTATTGAAGGATTGCGCCGCTGGCGCGGATCTTGAAAGCTCCCGCACGGCCAAAGGATCGGCCCCGTCGGGAGGCGAGATGCATCTTTTCGCGAGCGCAGTCGTGATCGTTGCCGTGCTGGTTGGGCTCGGCGTCCTGGGGCGGCACTCCGGCGGCTCGCCGCTGTCCTGATTCCCGGGCGGTCCTCCCGGCCGGAAGAACCGCCGCGGCCCGCACCCCTACTTCCCGAGATCCTGCGCCATCTTCAGGTGCTGGGCGAGCGCCGGCTCGGTCTTGCCGGCCCAGGCCTTCAGCTCCTCGTTGTCGCCGCCCTTGGCGTAGCGCTGGAACAGGTCGACCGCATCCTTGTGCGCCTTCACTTGGTCGCTGTGGTACTGCTTGGTGAAGTCGTCGCCGTTCAGGCTCTTGAGCTTGTCGAGCTTGCTCTGGTGGGTCGAATCCAGCGCCGTCGGAATCTCCGCCTTGACCTTTCCGGACTCGACCAGCGCCTTCAGCTCGCCCGAGGTCCGGCCGTGGTCCTGCAGCATCTGCGTGGCGAATTGCTTGGTCGCCGCGTCGGCCCGCTCCGCGGCGAGCTGGCTCGACTGCAGCTCGAACATGTCGCTGATGACGGCTTCCTTGACGAAATCCGCCGTCGAGGGGCTCACGCCCATGAGCGTGTTGAGCCCGCTGCGCTCGCCGAGCGACTGGGCGAGGGCCGGGCTGGCGAGCACCAGGCCCATGACGACGAAGGCATGACGTAGCATCGCGATCTCCCTTGCCGTGACGCGCCTCTCCGGCAGGAGCCGGGGGGTCCAAGGCAACCGGGGCTCGCGGCGAGGGTTCCTGGGCGGTGAGATTCTGGGCGGGGAGAGACGGAGCCGCGCTCAGCCCGCGCAGCGCGCCTCGGCGCTGAGGACGCGGCGCACGCTCGCGCGCATGTCGGCGAGCGTGAAGGGCTTGGTCAGCACGTCCGAGACGATGGCGTCGAGCCCGCGGGCGCGCTCGCGCTGATCCGCGAAGCCGGTCATCAGCATGATGGCGAGGTCCGGATAATCGCGCTTGGCGGCGAGCGCCAGCGCGATGCCGTCCATCAGCGGCATGCGGATGTCGGTGAGCATCAGGTCGAAGGCGCCCTCGGCCTCGACCAAGCGGTCGAGCCCGTCGCTGCCGTCGATGGCCGTGACCACGGCGTGGCCGTCCATCTCCAGGCCCCGCTTGAGAAAGCCCCGGATCGATTCCTCGTCGTCGACCAGAAGGATGTGCGCCATGCCCTTCGACTCTTCACCGCTCGGCTCTTCGCCGTGTCCGGCCCGGCTCCCCGCGCATGATGCGTCAAGCGTCGGCGACGGCCTAGGTTCCGAAGGACACAGGCGGCGAAGATTTGTGATCGAACAGGTCGGGCTCCCCGTCCCCGTAATCGACCAGTCCGACGAATGGCAATTGCCGGAAGGCGTGTGCGACATCCATGCCGTAACCCACCACGAACACGTCCGGGCAGACGAAGCCGACATGGTCGGCATCGATGGTCACGGCGCGCTTGCCCGGCTTCTCCAGAAGGACGCTGGTCAGCACCCGGCGGGCGCCGCGCGCCATCAGCAGATCCTTGGCGTAGACCAGGGTGCGGCCGGATTCGAGGATGTCGTCGATCAGCAGCACGTCGCGCCCGCGCACCTCGCTCTCGACGTCGCGCAGGATCGCCACCTGGCCGGAGGAGACCGTGGCGGCGCGGTAGCTCGACAGGTGGATGAACTCGACCTGGGGGCTGAGGCCCGCCCGGTGCAGCGCCCGGATCAGGTCGGCTGCGAACATGAAGCTGCCCTTGAGGACCGCGACGACGAGCAGGTCCTTGGGCGACTGGTCCGCGATGGCGCGCGCCATCTCCTCGTTGCGTTGCGCGATGGAGGCCTCGTCGAAGAGGACGCGGACGCGGGGCGTGGGGGAAGTCATCGGACCTCGGTCGAAGGGGCGGGGGTGGCGCCCAGGCTGACGGCAGACGGGCCGCTGTCAACCGCGGCAAAGCGCACGAGCACCCGGCGGCCCTTGGCCGGGGGGGCGGCGAGCTCCGCCCGAAACCGGGCGCTCTCCTCGGGTTCGAGCCGGGCGCGGGGGGCCTCCGCGGTCCAGCGGTAGATCACGTGGTCGTGCTCGTCGCGGATCTCAAGGGCGAGCGGCGGCACCGCCCGGGGGTGCGGAGAGGCGCTCACCACGTCGCCCTCCACCACGAGCCGGCCGCCCTCCGGCCCGTCCGGCGCCTGGAACGCCACCACGTCCCGCAGCTCGAGGCCGCGCAGGTTCACCGGCAGGCCGAGCCCGGCATAGAGCCGCGCGGTCTGGGGGGCGGCCCGCACCACGCCCTCGCGGGCGACGAGCGCCGCCGCCGGCAGGGCGGCGAGCAGCGCGAGGCCGAGCGCGAGGCCGGTCCGGGCCGGCAGCCGGAAGCGGATTC
Organism: Methylobacterium isbiliense; assembly: GCF_022179325.1. Taxonomy (GTDB): domain Bacteria; phylum Pseudomonadota; class Alphaproteobacteria; order Rhizobiales; family Beijerinckiaceae; genus Methylobacterium; species Methylobacterium isbiliense. The sequence goes on from NZ_BPQQ01000017.1 coordinate 20,611, forward strand.
TCGGCCCGGCCGCGGCGGGCGGGACGACCGGCACCGGCGCGTCGACGGCGGTGAACACGGCCTCGCCGGGCGGCGCGAGATCGGGCGCGAGGTCGGGCGGCGGCGCCGCCGCGGGATCGGCCGGGCGGGCGACGAACCAGGGCTCGCGGCAGGCGGCGCAGCGCACCGTGCGGCCCTCGGGGCCGATCCGCTCCGGATCGAGCGTGTACTCGCTGGCGCAGGACGGACAGACGATGAGCATGGCGAATCACCTCGGGTGACGCCGGCGGGCCGTCGCTCCACTCCTCTCGCGACATCCTTAATGCGTGGTAAACCGAGACGCAGGGCCGCAACCCCCGCGCAAGATCCGGGGCGTTAGGCTTCCCGGCGAGCAACGAGGAGCGCATGGCGGCGGGAGCGTATCGGGTGACGGGGGAGAGCCTCCTGTCCGGGATGGAGGAGCCCGTCGTCCGGTTCGAGAACGTGGGCATGCGCTACGGCGTGGGCCCGGAGGTGCTGAGCGACATCAGCTTCACGATCGCCCCGCACTCGTTCCAGTTCCTCACCGGGCCGTCGGGTGCGGGCAAGACCACGCTGCTGCGCCTGATCCTGCTCTCGGCCCGGCCGAGCCGCGGCCTCGTCTCGGTGTTCGGCGAGGAGGTGAGCGGCATCTCCAGCAACGCGCTCACCGGCCTGCGGCGGCGCATGGGCGTGGTCTTCCAGGATTTCCGCCTGCTCGACCACCTCACCACCTACGAGAACGTGGCGCTGCCGCTGCGCGTCCAGGGCCGGTCCGAGACGAGCTACCGGGCCGAGGTGGTGGAACTCCTGCGCTGGGTGGGCCTGGGCGAGCGCATGCACGTGCTGCCGCCGCTCCTGTCGGGCGGCGAGAAGCAGCGCGCCGCCATCGCCCGCGCGCTGATCGCCCGGCCCGAACTGCTGCTGGCCGACGAGCCCACCGGCAACGTCGACCCGCAGCTCGGCCGCCGCCTGCTGCGCCTGTTCATCGAACTCAACCGGCTTGGAACATCCGTGCTGATCGCAACCCACGATTTCGCCCTCATGGACCTCGTCGACGCCCGCCGCCTCGTCCTCGGCGACCGGCGCCTGCGGATCGAGGAATGACGGGGATGTCCGAGGACGCGGCCGGGCGGAGGCCGCCCCCGGCCGACGCGTCGGCGTCCGGTTCGTCGACGTCCCTTCGCCGCAACGCCCCGCTGGTGCCCACCGACGGCAGCGCGAGCCGCGCGCTCGCGGCCGTGATCGCGATCCTGACCTTCCTGGCCGCCCTGTGCGCCGGCGCGGCGGAGATCGTGGCGTCGAGCGCGGTGCAGTGGCAGGGCGCGGTGGCCAACGAGGTGACGATCCAGGTCCGGCCGGCCCCCGGACGCGACGCCGACGCCGACGTGACCGTGGCGGTGGCGCTCGCCCGCGAGACCCCCGGCATCGCCGAGACGCGGGCACTCTCGAAGACCGAATCCGAGCGCCTGCTGGAGCCCTGGCTCGGCACCGGGCTCGACCTCGGCGACCTGCCGGTGCCGCGCCTCATCACGGTGCGGCTGGCAGCGAGCCCCGCCGCCGACCTGCCCGCCCTGCGCCGGCGCCTGACCGAGGCGCTGCCGGGCGTGGCGAGCCTCGACGACCACGCGCTGTGGATCTCGCGCCTCTCGACGATGGCGAACACCTTCGTGGGCGTCGGGGTGGGCGTGGTCGCGCTGGTGCTGCTCGCCACGGGGCTCGCCGTGACCTTCGCGACGCGCGGCGCGATGGCGGGCAACCGCGAGGTGGTGGAGGTGCTGCATTTCGTGGGCGCCGACGACGATTTCATCGCCCGGGAGTTCCAGCGGCGCTTCTTCCGCCTCGGCCTGCGGGGTGGGGCGATCGGGGCGGGGGCGGCGCTCGCGGCGCTCGCGCTCGCCGCCGGCCTCGCTCGGCTCTGGCGGGCGAGCCCGGCGGGCGACGAGATCGAGGCGCTGTTCGGCGGGTTCGAGATCGGCTGGCGCGGCTATGCCAGCGTGGTGCTGATCGGCGTCGTCGCCTCGATCGTCACCGGCATCGTCTCGCGCGTGACGGTGCGCCGCTTCCTCGATTGAGCGAACTGACGCAGGGGGAACGCGTTGTCACCCGTAACCATCTCTCCGGCGAAACCGTTGTGCAGGGACTGCCGTCGCGGCCGGCCCTGCCTCCGGTCCGCCGCAATCGGCACTATGGTCGAGCCGTCGGGGCGGCCTCGCGGATGAGGCGTAGGATGAAGGCGCGCAACGCCGATGTGGTCGGGTGGAGCTGGGCCGGGTCGGCACCGGCCGGTCGGCCGCCGCCGCCGCGGCCCTGGCGGCGGCTCGCCGTCGTGCTCGTCTCCCTCGGCCTTGCGGGTGCGGCCGGTCTCGGGATCGGCTTCCTGGCCTTCGTGGCCGGCGTCGCCCGCACCGAGCGCCAGCCGATGGCCCGGGCCGACGCGATCGTGGCTCTGACGGGCGGCGCCCAGCGCATCGGCGACGCCATCGATCTCCTGGCCGCCGGCTACGGCCGGCGCCTCCTCATCACCGGCGTGAACGAGCGCACGAGCCGCGAGGAGATCGCCCGGCTCAATCCCGGCCAGCAGCACCTGATCGCCTGCTGCGTCGACCTCGACTACCGGGCCCGCAACACCATCGGCAACGCCATCGAGACCCGGCGCTGGATGCGCGAGCACGGCTTCCGCACCGTCGCGGTGGTGACCTCGAACTACCACATGCCGCGAACCCTGGTGGAGCTCGACCACGCGCTGGCGGAGAGCGACCGGGTGGTGCCTCATCCGGTGGTCCACGACGGCTTCGATCCGGATACGTGGTGGCGCCACCCGTCCTCCGCCCGGCTGCTGGCCTCGGAATACGTGAAGTTCCTGGTGGCCTGGGTTCGCACGCGCTTCGAGAGCGATCCGGAGAGCTCCCGCGCCGCCATCCTGATGAGCCGCGGCCGTCCCGTGAAGGTGGTGGCCGAGCCGTTGATGCGCTGAAGCGCGCCCTCAGCGGCAGCGGCTGCGCACCAGGGCCGCGAACTCGCGCTCGGAGCCCTGGACCTGCGCCAGGCGCTCGCTGCGCTCCGCGCCGGTCAGGCAGCGCCCGTACACGACCGCCGCGCGCCGCATCGTGTCGACGTGCTGGCGCCAGCCGCGGCAGCGGTCCGCCTCGCTGTCGCCCAGGCTCTCCAGGCGTTCGATCGCCATCTTCTGGGAGGATTGCGCGACCAGGAGATCGCGCGCGCAGGTGCCGTCCGTGGCCCGTGCGGCGGCAGGCGCCAGCGCGAGCAGGAGGGCGGCGAGACGGATCGGCCGAAGCATCGGGGGAATCAGGCGGCCTGCGGGGCGGGGGAATGGGTCAGGAGCGCGTAGAGCGCGTCGCCGTCGCGCGCCGCCCGGATGCGGTCGATGATGCCGGGCTCGCGCAGCACCCGCGCCACCCGCGCGAGCGCCTTCAGGTGGTCCGCGCCCGCCCCCTCGGGGGCGAGCAGCAGGAAGACGATGTCCACCGGCTGGCCGTCCAGCGCCTCGAAATCCACCGGGCGCTCCAGGCGCGCCACAAGGCCGAACAGCTGGGTCAGGCCGGCCAGCTTGCCGTGCGGGATCGCCACGCCCTCGCCGATGCCGGTGGAGCCGAGGCGCTCGCGCTGCAGCAGGGTCTCGAAGATCTCGCGCTCGTCGAGGCCCGGCAGGTGCTTGGCGGCGTGGTGGGCCAGCTCCTGCAGGACCTGCTTCTTGCCCTGCGCACGCAGCGCCGGGAGGACGGCCTCCGGCTTGAGGAATTCCAGCAATGGCATCGGGACCGCTGCCTCATCGACGGGACGGTAGGCGCCCGTTCCCTCTCCAGGACCGGAGGCAAGCCGTGGGCCGGTTCAGCCCGCTCACGGTGTGCCGCGTTCCGGCGGATCGATCCAGCCGATCGCGCCGTCCGTCCGACGATATACGACGTTGACCCGCTCGGTTCCAGCGTGAACGAAGACGAGCACGGGGGCGCCGGTCAGGTCGAGTTCCACCACCGCCTCGCTCACCGAGCGGCGGTGCAGGGTGCGGGTGCTCTCGGCGATCACCGGCGGGTGGGCGCCGGTATCCTCCTCGGGCGCCTCGAACACCGCATAGGCGGCCTCGACGGCAGCGTCCGGCTCCCCGCGGCGGGCCGCGCCGTTGGCGCCGGCCGCATGGGTCTTCAGGCGATGCTTGTAGCGGCGCAGGCGCCGCTCGATGCGGTCGGCGGTCTGCTCGAAGCTCGCATGGGGGTCGTGGGCGCTGGCGGACGCCTCCAGGGTGATGCCGGAGGTGAGGTGCAGCACGCAGTCGGTGCGGTAGGCCCCGCCGTCCCGGCCGATCGCCACGTGGCCCGAATAGGCGCCGTCGAAGTACTTGGCGAGGGTGGCGGCCATCCGCTCCTCCACCCGGGACCGGAGTGCCTCCCCCAGATCGACGCCGCGACCCGACACGCGCAATCCTGCCATGAACGTCCTCCGGCCATTCTCACGGCGGCCCGGCGGATGGCGTCCGCCTTAAGGGCCGATGCTTGAAGAGCTAAGAATCGGGGCGCGCGAAGTCAACGCGAGGCCCGCGACGCAGCGGCAGCCGCGCCTCAGCGCGCCAGGGCGGCGCGTTCGCGGCGGCGCTCGATCGAGGAGGGAATGCGCAGCGATTCCCGGTACTTCGCCACCGTGCGCCGGGCGATGTCGACGCCCTCGTGGCGCAGCCGCTGCACCAGGGCGTCGTCCGAGAGCACGTCGTCGGCCTCGCCGTCGATGAGCTGCTTGATGCGGTGGCGCACCGCCTCCGAGGAATGCGCCGCCGCGCCCGCCGCCCCGGGGATCGCGGCGGTGAAGAAGTACTTCATCTCGAACGTGCCGCGGCTCGTGCCGATCGACTTGTTCGAGGTCACGCGCGAGACGGTGGATTCGTGCATCCCGATCGCGTCCGCCACGGTCTTCAGATTCAGCGGGCGCAGATGCGCGACGCCGTTGAGGAAGAAGCCGTCCTGCTGGCGCACGATCTCGCTCGCCACCTTCAGGATGGTGCGGGCGCGCTGCTCCAGGCTGCGGGTGAGCCAGTTGGCGGTCTGCAGGCATTCCGACAGGAAGGCCTTGTCGGTGTCGGATTTCGCCCCGCGCGCGACGGTGGCGTAGTAGCTCTGGTTGACGAGGACCCGGGGCAGCGCCTCGCTGTTCAGCTCCACCAGCCAGGAGCCGTCCGGGGCGGGGCGCACGAACACGTCCGGCACCAGCACCTCGACCGGGCCGCTGCCGAAGGCGCGGCCGGGCTTGGGATCGAGCTGGCGCAGCTCCGCCAGCATGTCGGCGAGATCCTCGTCGTCGACCCCGCACAGCTTGCGCAGGGCCGCGAGATCGCGCTTGGCGACGAGGTCGAGCCGGGAGACCAGCGCCTGCATGGCCGGGTCGAAGCGGTCGCGCTCGCGCAGCTGGATGCTCAGGCACTCGGCGAGGTCGCGGCCGCCGACGCCCGACGGGTCGAAGCCCTGGACCAGCCCGAGCACGCGCCCGACGAGGTCGAGCCCGACGCCGAGCCGCTCGGCGACCGTCGCCGGATCCTCCCGCAGGTAGCCCGCCTCGTCGATCGCATCGATCAGGAAGCCGCCGACCAGCCGCTCGACGGGATCGCGGGTCGCGAGGTCGAGCTGGCCCGCGAGATGGTCGCGCAGCGACGATTCGGCGGTAAGCGTGGCCTCGAAATCGGGCGCCTCGCCGTCGAAGCTGCCGCCCGCATTGCCCCAGGGGGCGGGGGTGAGCGAGAGGCTGTCGCCGCCCGGCGCCTCGCGCGCGGCCGGTCCCTCGTCCGGGAAGACGTTGTCGAGGCGGGTGCCGAGATCGCTCTCGATCTCGCCCCGGCTCGGGTTCAGGTCCTGCGCGAGCCAGGGCTCGGCCGAGGGTTCGCCGCCATCCCCGTCGCCGTCCCCGCCGAACTCCTCGGCGGGGGCAGGCGCCTCGCCGCGGGGCTCCTCGACCTCGGCCCGCTCCAGGAGCGGATTGCGCTCCAGCTCCGCGTCCACGTAGGCGGCGAGGTCGAGGTGGGAAAGCTGCAGCAGCTTGATCGCCTGCAGGAGTTGCGGCGTCATCACCAGGGCTTGGCCCTGGCGCATCTCCAGCCGTTGCAGCAGTCCCATCAGCCAGCCCCGACCTGCGGCCCCGCTCTCGACAGGAGCCGGCACGATTTTTGCTTCGATTCGTCAAAGGTGGTTTAAACCGAAGTCGGACATCCGTCAAAGCAGACGTTCGACCCGCGGCGGGAGCGCCCGTATCAGAGCACCGGGCCGCCCCTCTGTCGAGACGCTGCGTCAGATGGCGCCCAGTGCCGGCACAGAAAAAACCCGTGAACGGATCGCAATGCCGTAACGGTTCGTTGACGTTCGCGCGGCCGATGCCTGTTGCTCCCCCATCAGTCCGACAGCCTCCTCTGCCGATGTTGCGCCGAAGCCTCGGCGATCGCGCATTCTTTGGGGCCGGACCGGGGATGCGGCGTGCCACGCGCGGCGTCGGGCGCGATCCGGGCGGTCGTGTGACGGCGGATGTCGGGGGCGTGTGACGATGCCGGACGGATCGTCCGGACATCGGATCAGAGGCGGAAATCCTCGCCGAGATAGAGACGCCGCACGTCGTCGTTGGCGACGATCTCCGCGGGCGTTCCTTCGGTCAGGATGCGCCCGGAATGCACGATGTAGGCCCGGTCGATCAGGCCCAGCGTCTCGCGCACGTTGTGGTCGGTGATCAGCACCCCGATGCCGCGGCCCTTCAGGTGCATCACCAGATCCTGGATGTCGCCCACCGCGATCGGGTCGATGCCCGCGAAGGGTTCGTCGAGGAGCATGAAGGAGGGCGAGGAGGCGAGCGCGCGGGCGATCTCCAGGCGGCGGCGCTCGCCGCCCGAGAGCGCGATGGCGGGCGACTTGCGCAGCCGCGTGATGGTGAATTCCTCCAGCAGGGCATCGAGGCGGCGCTCGCGGGCCTTGCGGTCCGGCTCCACCACCTCCAGCACTGCCCGGATGTTGTCCTCCACGTTGAGGCCGCGGAAGATCGACGCCTCCTGGGGCAGGTAGCCGATGCCGAGGCGGGCGCGCTGGTACATCGGCAGACCGGTGATCTCCTGCCCGTCGAGGCTGATCAGCCCGCGATCGGCCGAGACGAGGCCGGTGATCATGTAGAAGATCGTGGTCTTGCCGGCCCCATTGGGGCCGAGCAGGCCGACGGCCTCGCCGTTTCGGACGAAGAGGCCGGCATCGTGCACGACGGTGCGGGCGCCGTAGCTCTTCTTGAGGCCCTGCACCGCCAGGATGCCGGGGCCGCCCAGTCCCGCCTCCGCGTGATCCGCATCGCCGGACGTCCGCTCCCGCCCCGCGCGGCCGAACAGCCGCGCCAAGCGTGAACGGGCGGGGGCCGCCTGGGCCCGCAGCGGCAGGACGGAGGAGGATCTCACCGGGGCGCTCTCTCGGCTTCGACCGTCCCGGCCCCTCCGCCCCGAGTGGCCAAGCCGATGCTCAAGACACGCGTGTTAGCGAAGGCGCCGGCTTGCCGCAACGCGGCGGTCTGCCGAGGCCCCGCCTCACGCCTCGGCCGGCTTGTCGGACGCGGTCCTGGCCTCCTTCGGGCCGCCCTTGGCGACGCCGACGAGGGCCGGGCGCAGCACCCGCTCGCCGATCACGTAACCGGTCTGGACCACCTGCACGACGGTGCCGCTGGCCACGTCGGGGTTCGGCACCTCGAACATCGCCTGGTGCAGGTTCGGGTCGAAGCGCTGGCCCTGCGGCTCCACCGGGCGCACGCCGTGGCGCTCCAGGGTCTTGACCAAGTCGCGCTCGGTGAGCTCGATGCCGTCCACAAGCGCCTTGAGGGAGCCTTCCGCCGCCGCGCGGCTCTCGGCCGGCACGCTGTCGAGGGCGCGCCGCACGTTGTCGGCGACGTTCAGCATGTCGCGGGCGAAGTTCGTCACCGCATAGGTGCGCGCATCCGCGACCTCGCGCTCGGTGCGCCGGCGCAGGTTCTCCATGTCGGCGAGCGTGCGCAGCAGCTTGTCCTTCAGGTCGCGCTTCTCGGCTTCGAGCGCGGCCACCGCGTCCGCGGCCTGGGGTTCGGGCGCGCCGGCCGCATCCTGGGCCGGGTCCGGCGCCCCGTCGGGCAGCGGTCGCGCGGCAGTCTCCGTGTCGTTCGGCGTCATCATCGGTCCACAACGAGGATCGGGGAGGCGCTGATATCAGGTCTGGGGCGGCCGAAATCAAGTTGCGCCGGCAGGAGCGGTCTCACCGGCAGGGATTACTCGCCGGCCTTGCGCGCGGGCCGGCGCCCGGCGCCCTCGCCCTCGAACACCGCCATCACGGCCCGGCGGATCGTCGCCTGCCGGTCGGGCTGGGTGATCTTCGTGCCGGTGAGGTCGGTGACGTAGAAGACGTCCACCGCCCGCTCGCCGAAGGTGGCGACATGGGCCGAGGTGATGTTGAGGTTGAGCCGGCTCAGCGCCGTGGTCAGCTCGTAGAGCAGGCCGGGCCGGTCGAGGCCGGAGATCTCCAGCACGGTCTCGCGGGCCGAGAGCGCGTTGTCGATCGAGAGGTCGGGGGCGACCTGGAAGGTGCGGGGCCGGTCCTTGCGCGGGTGGCGGTCGGCCACGAGGTCGGCGATGCGGATCTCGCCCTTGAGCGCCCGCTCGATGGCGGAGGCGATGCGCGCGGCGCGGCGCATCTCGTCCTCGTCCTGGTCGAAGGCGCGCGACAGCACGATCGTGTCGAGCACGAACCCGTCGGCGGTGGTGAAGATCTGCGCATCCACGATGTTGCCGCCCGCCGCCGCGCAGGCTCCCGTGAGGATCGCGAGCAGCCGCGGGTGGTCGGGCGAGTAGACCGTGAGTTCGGTGATGCCGCGCGAGGCGTCGGTTTCGCAGCGGGTCGCGACGGTGCGCCCCTCCGCCACCGCCTCGCGCATGAAGCGGGCGTTGCGCACCTGGCGCACCGCGTCGACCTTGAGCCAGTAGGGCGGGTAGTGGCGGGCCGCGTAGGCGTCGAACTCCTCCGCCGTCCAGTCGGCGAGCTGCTCGCGCAGCCGCATCTGGATCAGCCGCACCCGGTCGGTGCGGGCGATCTCCGAGTGGCCGCCCGAGAGCACGACCTCGGTCTCGTAGTACAGGGTGCGCAGCAGCGTCGCCTTCCAGGCGGTCCACACGCCCGGGCCCACCGCCTTGATGTCCGCGATGGTGAGCACGAGCAGGAGCTTCAGCCGCTCCAGGCTCTGCACCACGCCCGCGAAGGTCTCGATGGTCTTGGGGTCGGAGAGGTCGCGGCTCTGCGCGGTCATTGACATCAGGAGGTGGTGCTCGACGAGCCACGCCACCGTGGCGGTCTCGGCCGCGTCGAGCCCGAAGCGCGGCCCGAGCTTGCGGGCCACCGCCGCCCCCGCGATCGAGTGGTCCTCCTTCCGGCCCTTGGCGATGTCGTGCAGGAAGACCGCCACGGTGAGCGCGCGGCGGTTGCGGATCGAGCCGATGACGCGATGGGCCAGCGGGTGCTCGTCCTTGGCCTCGCCGCTCTCGATCTTGGCCAGCACGCCGAGCGAGCGGATCAGGTGCTCGTCCACCGTGAAGTGGTGGTACATGTTGAACTGCATCATCGCGACGATGCGGCCGAAATCCGGCACGAAGCGCCCCAGCACCCCGGTCTCGTTCATGTGCCGCAGCACCGTCTCGGGGGCGTTCTGCGAGGTCAGCAGGTCGAGGAAGAGGCGGTTGGCCTCGCGGTCGACCCGCACCAGCGGGCCGATCAGGCTGAGCGAGCGCGTGGCGAGCCGGCTCGCATCCGGGTGGATGGCGAGGTCGTGCCGGTCCGAGAGCCAGAACAGCCGGATCAGGTTGACCGGGTCGCGCTCGAAGGCGTCCTCCCGGCTCACCCCGAGCCGGCCGTTGTCGAGGCGGAAATCGTCCGATTCGAGGTCGGGCGCCCGGAAGCGCTCGCGGAAGCGCCCGAACCAGCGGTTGAGCACCGGCGGGCGTTTGGTGTGGCGCGCCTCCATCTCGGCGCAGACGATGGCGGTGAGGTCGCCCACGTCCTTGGCGATCAGGAAGTAGGATTTCATGAACCGCTCGACGGCGGTGAGGCCGCCCCGGGGGGCGTAGCCGAGCCGCTCGGCGATGCGCGGCTGGAGCCCGAAGGAGAGCCGCTCCTCGGCCCGGCCCGTGGCGAAGTGCACGTGGCAGCGCACCCGCCACAGGAACTCCTCGCAGCGCTCGAACAGCCGCAATTCCTCGGGCGTGAACAGGCCCGCCCCGACGAGGTCCTCGGTCTCCGTGACCCGGAACGTGTACTTGGCGATCCAGAACAGGGTGTTGAGGTCGCGCAACCCCCCCTTGCCGTCCTTGACGTTCGGTTCGACGAGGTAGCGCGAGGCGCCGCTCTTGGCGACGCGGGCGTCGCGCTCCCGGAGCTTGGCCTCCACGAACTCGGCCGCGGTGCCCTGCACCACCTCGGCGTCGAAGCGCGCCGCGAGTTCGTCGAACAGCGCCCGCTCGCCGAACAGGAAGCGGGCTTCGAGAAGCGCCGTGCGGATGGTCATGTCCGCCCGGCCCTCGCGCAGGCACTCGGCCACCGAGCGGGTGGCGTGGCCGACCTTCAGCTTGAGGTCCCACAGGACGTAGAGGATCGCCTCGACGACGCTCTCGCCCCAGGCGGTCTGCTTGTAGGGCAGCAGGAACAGGAGATCGATATCGGAGCCCGGCGCCAGCGTGCCGCGGCCGTAGCCGCCGGTCGCCACCACGGCGATCTGCTCGCCCGCGGTCGGATTGTCGGCCCGGTAGAGGCGCTTGACCACCGCCGCGTAGATCGTCTGGATGACCGCGTCCATCAGCCCGCACAGCTCGCGCGCGCAGGCCATGCCGTCGCGGTGGCGCCGCAGGTTCTCCTCGGCCGCCGCCCGCCCCTCCTCGATGATGCGCTTCAGCTCCGGCACCATGCGCTCGCGCAGGCGGGTCGGATCGCTGGTGGTCTGGTCGATGCCGGCGAGGAGCCGGGCGAGGTCGGCGGCGGTGTCGGGCATGGGATCCCGGGGGAAGGGGTGTCGTCAGGCGAAGGATCCCGACGGGCGTTGTGTATCCGTTGCGTCTCCCGCAATCCACAGGGCCGAATCGGCGCATCCGGAATGGCGGACCCTTTGTTTGACAAAAAGAACAGCCTCGCCTAGAGGCGAAGCCGGCTTCCGGGCCCATGCCCGATCAGGGAGAGTGACACGATGCGCATCCGTCGCCGCGCGCTGTTTTGCGCTCTGGCCGGCCTTGCCGGCCTGTTGACTCTGCGGGCTCCGGCCATGGCCCAGGCCGCCAAGGAGGTCCGGGTCGACTGGGCCACCTACAACCCGGTGAGCCTCGTCCTGAAGGAGAAGGGCCTCTTGGAGAAGGCGCTCGCGGGCGAGGGCGTCACGGTGCGCTGGGTGCAGTCGCTCGGCTCCAACAAGGCGCTCGAATTCCTCAACGCCGGCTCCCTCGACTTCGGCTCGACCGCGGGCGCGGCCGCGCTCCTGGCGCGGATCAACGGCAACCCGATCAAGGCGATCTACGTCTATTCGCGGCCGGAATGGACCGCGCTGGTGACCCGCCCGAACACCGGCATCGCCGCCGTGAAGGATCTCAAGGGCCGGCGCATCGCCGTCACCCGCGGCACGGATCCGCACATCTTCCTGATCCGCGCGCTCCAGGGCGCGGGCCTCACCGAGCGCGACGTCAAGCTCGTCCTGCTCCAGCACCCGGACGGGCGCACCGCCCTCGACCGCGGCGACGTCGATGCCTGGGCGGGCCTCGACCCGCTCATGGCCGCGGCCGAGATCGAGAACGGGGCCGTCCTCTTCCACCGCAACGCCGCCGCCAACACCTGGGGCGTCCTCAACGTGCGCGAGGACTTCGCCAAGGCGAATCCGGATCTGACCGCCAAGGTCCTGGCCGCCTACGAGGAGGCCCGCGCCATCGCGGTCAAGCAGCCCGACGAGCTGAAGCGGATCCTCGGCGCGGCGACGAAGCTGCCCGAGCCGGTGGTAGCCCGCCAGCTGGAGCGCACCGACCTGTCGCATTCGGCCATCGGCCCGCTCCAGGCCGAGACGATCCTGGCCGCCGGCAAGGCCCTGCAGGAGGCCGGCGTGATCCCGGCCGGGACGGATGTCGAGGCCGCGGTGACCGGCCTGATCGACCGCCGCTTCACCACGGCCTCGCGCTAAGGCGACCCGCGACGCGGATTCCGCGCGTTCGACGACCGACACGGTGACGGCCCCCATGGACGCGACTCCGCATCCCGGCCTCGCGACGGCCGAGACCGCCCCGGCGCCCGCCCGCCACCGGGCGGGCGGCGGCTGGCTCGTCGGCCTCCTCCTGCCCCTCGGCCTCGCGTGCGGCTGGGAACTCGCCGTGCGGGCGGGGCTCGCGCAAGGGCGCCTCGTGCCGCCGCCGAGCCGCATCCTCGACACCCTCCGCGCGCTCGCCGTCACCGGCGAACTCTGGACCCACGTGCTCGCGAGCCTCACGCGCGTCGCGGCCGGCTTCGCCTTCGGGGCGGTCGCCGGCATCGCGCTCGGCGCCGTCACCGGCACCCTGCCGCTGGCGCGCCGGTTGCTCGACCCGAGCCTGCAGGCGCTGCGCGCCATCCCGTCGATCGCCTGGGTGCCGCTGTTCATCCTGTGGTTCGGCATCTTCGAGGCCTCGAAGATCACGCTGATCGCGGTCGGCGTGTTCTTCCCGGTCTATCTCGGGGTCGCGGGGGCCATCGCGTCGGTCGACCGCAAGCTCGTGGAGGTCGGACGGGTCTTCCGGCTGTCGCGGCCGGCGCTCGCCCGGCGCATCCTGCTGCCGGCCGTGCTGCCCGCCACCCTGGTGGCGTTGCGCACGGGCCTGGGCCTCGGCTTCATGTTCGTGGCGGCGGCCGAGCTCCTCGGCGCCTCGGAAGGGCTGGGCTACCTCCTCCTCGACGGCCAGCAGCTCGGCAAGCCGGAGCAGATCGTGGCCGCCATCATCGCCTTTGCGGCGGTCGGCAAGCTCTGCGACGCCGCCCTCGTGGCCCTGACGCGCCCGCTGGTGCGCTGGCAGGACACGGTGCGGGAGGCCCTGTGATGCTCGTCCTCGACCGGCTCTCCAAGACCTACGCGGACGGCACGCGGGCGCTCCAGGACATCTCGCTCTCGGTGCGCGGCGCCGAGATCGTGGCGCTGGTGGGCGGCTCGGGCTGCGGCAAGACCACGCTGCTGCGCCTCGTCGCCGGCCTCGACGTCGCGACGGGCGGGCGCATCAGCCTCGACGGGGAGGCGATCACCGCGCCGCATCCGGGCGTCGGCATCGTCTTCCAGGAGCCGCGCCTGCTGCCCTGGCTCACGGTGGCGGGGAACGCCGCCTTCGGGCTCGACGCCCTGCCGGCGCGCGAGCGGCGCGAGCGGGTGGCCCACGCTCTCGACCGGGTCGGGCTCGCCGACCATGCGGGGCGCTGGCCGCGGGAATTGTCGGGCGGGCAGCAGCAGCGGGTCGCCATCGCCCGCGCCTTCGTGGCCGCCCCCAAGGTGCTGCTCCTCGACGAGCCCTTCTCGGCCCTCGACGCCTTCACGCGCGCCGACCTGCACCGCCACCTCCTGGCGCTGTGGGCCGAGAGCCGGCCGACCGTGCTGATCGTCACCCACGACGTCGCCGAGGCGGTGGCGCTCGCCGACCGGGCGGTGGTGCTGCGCCCCAAGCCGGGCCGGATCGACGACACCGTGCCGCTGCCCCTGAGCCGCCCGCGCCAGCCGACCTCCCCCGGCAGCGAGGCGGCGGTGCGCGCCATCCTGGCGAGCCTCGACCGCTCGCTGCGCCCCCCGGGAGAGACGCCCGAGCGGGCGGATGCCGCGCTCTGGTGGTGATCCCCGCGCGCCGGTGCTAAGGCGCCCGACGCTTCACCAAGCGAGGAAACGACATGGACGCCACCGCCCTTCGCGCCCTGCAGGCCCCGATCAAGGACCGCTACCGCTCCGATCCCGACGCCGCGGTGATCACCCTGCGGGCCCAGGGCTCCCTCGACGAATCCGGCATCGCCTGCAAGGTCGAGACCGGCCGGGCGCTCGCGGTGGCGGGCCTGCACCCGGCGAGCGGCGGCTCGGGCGCCGAACTCTGCTCGGGCGACATGCTGCTCGAAGCCCTCGTCGCCTGCGCGGGCGTGACCCTGAAGGCCGTCGCCACCGCGCTGGAGATCCCCATCGGCAAGGGCGTGGTGAAGGCCGAGGGCGACCTCGACTTCCGCGGCACGCTCGGGGTCGACAAGGAGGCGCCCGTGGGCTTCCGCGCGATCCGCCTCACCTTCGAGGTCGAGAGCGACGCGCCCCAGGAGAAGATCGACCAGCTCCTCAAGCTGACCGAGCGCTACTGCGTGGTCTTTCAGACCCTCAATCACCGCCCGGCGCTGGACGTGACCCTGACCCGGGGCTGAGCAGCCCCGCGAGCGCGCGGCCCATCACCGCATAGCCCGCGGCGTTGAGGTGGAGGCGGTCCGCCATCAGGTGGCGCGCCGCCGCTCCCTCCGTGCCGAGGAGCGCGTCGGCGTCGAGGAGCCGGTCGCCCTCGCGGCCGGTGAGGCCTGCGAGCCCCGCGTTGAGGCGATCGCGGTCGGTGGCGGGCCGGCCCGGGACGGGGGCGCGCCACGGCAGCGTGACGCGCACCAGCCCGGCCCCCGGCCAGAGCCGCCGCAGGTCGTCGCCCACGGCCGCGAGGCCGGCCAGGATCTCGGCGACCGGATCGCCGTCGCGCAGGTTGTTGGTGCCGACCCAGACCAGCGCCGCGCGGGGGCGCAGAGGCCCGAGATCGACCGCCCGCAGGCGCCATCGCGTGGTCTGGATGCGGTCCCCCGGCAGGCCGAAGTTGAAGGCGCCCGCCGGCAGACGATCCGGGGGCCAGCCGGCGGCGAGCGAATCGCCCACCAGCACGAGGTCCGCCCGCGCTGGCACGGCGGCCGCGAGCCGCGCATGGCGCCGCAGCGCGGAGGGTTTCGCCGGCGGCGCGAGCCCGAGGGCCCGAGGCTCTGTCACGGCGTGCCGGCCGCCCGGCGCAGGCCGAGCCGTTCGAGCACGAGGCGGCCGATCAGCGGCGTGTAGTGCAGGTTGTCGAGCCACGCCGCCGTCGAGCCCCGGGCGGGATCGAAGGGATAGCGGGTGCCGAGGTCGGAGAGGTCCAGGATCCGGACCCCGTGCCGGGCGCCCACCGCCGCCACCGCCTCCCGCCAGCGGGCGAAGTCGTCCATGAGCCCGAGATCGGCGAGCACCCGCCGCTGCGCCTCGTTCACCGGCGACAGGAAGGCGTCGACCTTCACGTGGCGCAAGTGCTCCAGCACGCGGTCGAGGCTCGCCAGGGTGTCGGGCCGGAACGGCGCGGTGCTGTGCCGGCGCGCGGCGTCGTTCTCGCGGGTGAGCGCGGGCGGCAGCGGCGGCGTCACCCGGAAGCCCGCATAGGTCCAGGCGCCCGGATCCTCGCTGCCCTCGACGGCTTCGAGCCGGCTGTCCGCGATGGCGTAGCGGCCGAGCACGCTGCCCATCAGCGCGGTGAGCCGGCCGGTCGCCGTGGCGAGCGAGGGGTCGAGGTGCACCGGCACGCGGGGGCGCGAGAACATGTAGTAGTCGAGCCCGAGCACCGCCCGGATGACCTCCCGCCGCGAGGCCACCACGGCCGCGACCACGGCCAGTTCGTCCGCGATGATCGCCGAGATGCCCGCGTTGTAGACCGTTGCGGCCGGCACCGCCTCGACGTCGTCCGGATCGAGCCCGTGATAGGTGGTGGAACTGCCGATGAGCACGAGGCCGTAGGACCGGGTGAGGGCCTGGAGCACCTTGGCGCGGCGGGTCTGGCGGTCGATGAGGCGGTTGCCGCCCTCGGTCGCCGCGCGCCAGGGCGGGTCGGTGCGGAAGACCCAGTAGGCGTCGAACCACACCACCCGCGCGGCCACCGGCGCGAGGAGGAGCGCGAGCGTCAGCACGGTCGCGGCGAGGAAGCGGCCCGGCCCGAGGCCCCCGGTCTCAGAAGCGCGCATAGATGAAGGCCTGGTTGGCGTCGTTGCCGACCTGAAGCAGGACCGCGGCCAGGACGAGGGCGGCGGCGGCCGCCGTCCGGCCGGTGAGGGGCAGCCGCGCCGCCGCATCGTGGGCGGTGGGTCCGACGAGGGCGAGCACCAGGCCGAGGAGGGCGAGCGGCCAGAACTCCGCCGCGGCCCCGGCCTCGGCGGCGCCGAGCCCCAGGAGCCCGCGATAGACCGTGAGCATCGCGGCGAAGTCGGGCGCCCGGAAGGGCACCCAGGCGAGGGCGACGAACGTGAAGGTGCAGGCCCAGCCGAGCCAGTCCGGCAGGGCGAGGTTCGCGCGCCGCCACAGGACGTGGAGCGCGAGCGCGGCGCCGTGGATCACGCCCCAGGCCACGAAGGTGAGGCCCGCGCCGTGCCACAGGCCGCCGAGCGTCATGGTGGCCAGCAGCGCACCGACCTGCCGCGGCAGGCCGTGCCGGCTGCCGCCGAAGGGGATGTAGAGGTAGTCGCGCAGGAAGAACGACAGCGTGATGTGCCAGCGCCGCCAGAAATCCTGGATCGAGGTCGCCCGGTAGGGACTGCGGAAGTTCTCCGGCAGCCGCACGCCGAACATCAGGGCGAGCCCGAGCGCCATGTCGGTGTAGCCGGAGAAGTCGAAGTAGAGCTGCAGGGTGTAGCCGAGCGTCGCCTGCAGGGCGGCGCTCGCGCTCAGGTCCTGCCCCGCCGCGGCCTGCGCCCAGAGCGGATCGACGATGGCCCCGAGCCCGTCGCCGAGAAACACCTTCTTGGCGAGGCCGGCGGCGAGCAGCAGCAGACCGCGCGCCACCCCCTCGTCGAGGACCGGCGGCAGGGTGCGCCAGGAGGGAGCGATCTCGGCCGCGCGCACCAGCGGGCCGGCGATCACCTTGGGAAAGAACGCCACGGTGAGCGCGTAGTCGAGGAGGCGCATCGGCCGCGCCGTGCCGCGCACGAGGTCGACCAGGTAGGCGATGTGCTGGAAGGTGAAGAACGAGATGCCGAGCGGCAGGATCCAGTCCGGCCGCGACAGGCCGGCGCCCGACACCGCGTCGATCAGGTCGGCGAAGAAGCCGAGATACTTGAACAGGGCGAGCAGCCCGAGATCGAGGCCGAGGGTCAGGGCGACGATCGCCCGGCGCTTGGTGCGCCAGTAGGCCTCCCCCGCCAGCCAGTTGAGCACCACCGAGCCGGCCAGCAGCGGCAGCGCCCGCAAGTCCCACCACGCGTAGTAGGCCGCCGACAGGCCGACGAGGAGCGGCAGCCGCCAGCCCGGCGCCCGTGCAAGGCAGAGCGCATGCAGCCCGAGCGCGAGCGGCAGGAAGAGCAGGAGGAACGCGAGGGAGTTGAAGGGCATCCGGCGCTCCGAAGCTCCGCCGCGCATCTGCGGCCGCGCCGGCGCCCGGGTCAATCCACCCGGACGGGTGCGCCGGAGCCGCCCCGCATCTCCGACGGGGGAGGCGGCCGGGCGCCGCCGCCCCGTGCAGATGCTCCCCGGGAGCATGGCCGGCAGGCATGGCCGCCGCCCGCGCGGCGCCTATCTGGTGGCGGACGCCCGCCCGGAGACGCGCCGACGCATGACGACGACCTTCTATCTCGTGCGGCATGCCGCCCACGGCCATCTCGGCCGGACCCTGTGCGGCCGGATGCCGGGGGTGAGCCTCGGCGAGGAGGGGCGGGCGCAGGCGGAGGCGCTGGCGGGACGGCTCGCGCGCGAGGACCTCGCGGCGATCTACGCGAGCCCGCTGGAGCGGGCGCAGGAGACCGCCTCGCCGCTCGCCGCCCGCACCGGCCTTCCGCTGCAAACCCTGCCGGCGCTGAACGAGATCGATTTCGGCGAATGGTCGGGCCGCAGCTTCGAGGAGCTGCACGGCGATCCGCGCTGGGACGGCTGGAACACGGCCCGCCACGTCACCCGCCCGCCCGGCGGCGAGACCATCCTGGAGGCGCAGGCCCGTGCGGTGCGGGGCCTGGAGGAGTTGCGCCGCGCCCACGGCGAGGCCCGCCTCGCGCTGGTGAGCCACGCGGACGTGATCAAGCTCGTCCTCGCCTACGCGCTCGGCCTCGCGGCGGACGCGATGGGGCGCTTCGAGGTCAGCCCCGCCTCGGTGAGCGTGCTGGTGCTCGGGGATTGGGGCGCCAAGGTCGAGAGCCTCAACGAGCGGGTGGCGGCATGAGCGCGGCGGACGACCTGCGGGACCGGGCCGCTGCCCTCGGCCGCTGGTTCCACAACATCGAGATCGCCCCCGGCGTGTTCACGGCGCCCGACCACTTCCTGGGCGACTACCCTCAGGTGAAGTGGCGCGGCTTCGCGCACGCGATCCCCCAGGACCTCACCGGCCGGAGCGTGCTCGACATCGGCTGCAACGGCGGCTTCTACGCCATCGAGATGAAGCGGCGGGGCGCGGCCCGCGTGGTCGGCCTCGACGAGGATCCGCACTACCTCGCGCAAGGCCGCTTCGCCGCCGAGGCGCTCGGGGCCGAGATCGAGTTCCGGCAGGGCTCGGTCTACGACGTGGCGGCGCTGGGGGAGCGCTTCGACGTGGTGCTGTTCATGGGCGTGCTCTACCACCTGCGCCACCCGCTGCTGGCGCTGGACCTGATCCATGCGCATGCCTGTGCGGATCTCCTGGTGTTCCAGTCGATGCAGCGCGGCGCCAAGACCGTCTCGCCCGTCGAGGCCGATTACGATTTCTTCGAGACGGAGCCGTTCGACCGGCCGGACTACCCGAAGCTCCACTTCATCGAGCAGCGCTACGCGGGCGACCCGACGAACTGGTGGGCGCCCAACCGCGCCTGCACCGAGGCGATGCTGCGCGCGGCGGGCTTCGCCATCACGGCCCATCCCGAGGAGGAGGTCTATCTCTGCCGCCGGGTCGAGGCGCCCGCCTTGGCGGGCCCGGTCTACCCGGCGAGGCCGGCGGGATAGGGGCCGTCCGGCAGCCCTACAGCCCCCCCGTCTCCACCACGAACCGGGCCACCTCCTCCACGCCCTTGCCCTCGCGCAGGCTGGTGAAGACGTAGGGCCGCCGCCCGCGCATCCGCTTCGTGTCGTCCTCCATCACGCCGAGATCGGCCCCGACCAGGGGGGCGAGGTCGGTCTTGTTGATGACGAGGAGGTCGGAGCGGGTGATGCCTGGGCCGCCCTTGCGCGGGATCTTCTCGCCGCCCGCCACGTCGATGACGTAGAGCGTGAGGTCCGCGAGTTCGGGCGAGAACGTCGCCGCGAGGTTGTCGCCCCCCGATTCGATCAGGATCAGGTCGAGGGCGGGGAAGCGGCGGCGCATCTCGGCCACCGCCGCGAGGTTGATCGAGGCGTCCTCGCGGATGGCGGTGTGCGGGCAGCCGCCGGTCTCCACGCCCATGATCCGCTCCTCCGGCAGCGCGCCCGCCACCGTGAGGAGGCGCGCGTCCTCCTTGGTGTAGATGTCGTTGGTGATGGCGCAGAGGTCGTAGCGGGCGCGCAGGGCCTTGCAGAGCCCCTCCATCAGCGCGGTCTTGCCCGACCCGACCGGGCCGCCGATGCCGACCCGCAGGGGGCCGTTCGCGGGGTTCGTCATCACGCGTGGATCTCCGGCGCAGCCCAGGGCGAGGGATCCCCCTCGGACGAGGGGGGCCCGGGCGTCAGGCCCCAGGTCTGCCAGCCGCCCCGAAAAACTCAAGACCGGAAGAGGCGGCTGTACTGCGTCTCGTGCCGGAAGCTGCCGAGGTCGAGCCGCACCGTGGCGGCCCCGAGCGCGTCCAGGGGGGCCTCGTCGGCCTCTGCGGCCACCGCCGCGATGCCGGGGCCGAGGGCCGCCACCACGCGCGTGCCGGCGCTCTGGCCCACGGGCGAGAGGCGCAGGGCCGCCGAGACGAGGTTCTGCAGGAAGGCCGCGAGGTAGCCGGTGAGGAGCGTGCGGCGGGCGAGGCCGTGCGCGCCGGCCGCGAGCCCCACCGCCACCGGGTAGGCCACCGGTCCCGGCAGATGCGCGGCGAGCGCCGTCAGGCGGGGCGTCGGCCAAGCCGCGCAGGTCGCATCGAGGAAGGAGCGGCCCTGCTGGCTCGTCTCCAGATGGAGTTCGCGCGAGGGCGCGAGCGCGAGGGCGAGGTCGTTGAGGGCGGCTGCCGCCGGCCCGTCGCCCTGCGCGCCGGCCGCATGGGCGTGGGCGGCCAGGATGGCGTCGTTGCGCGCCGCCCCATGCGCCAGAACGTCGCCGAGCCATGCCCGCAGGCTCGCCTCGTCGCGCACGTCGCCGGTCTCGGCCGCCCATTCGAGCCCGTGCGAGTAGGCGTAGGCGCCGACCGGGTAGCCCGGCGAGAGCCAGGTGAGCAGCAGCAGCGCATCCCGCGCCGGCAACGCCTCCGGCGTCGGCTGCGACTTCGACGCCTCGCCCTCAGCCATGCCGGTGGCCGTGGTGGTGCGCGTGGCCGTGGTGGTGGTCGTGCCCGTGGCCGTGATGCGCGTGCCCGTGATGCGCGTCACCCTGCTGCGCGTGGCCGCCCGCATAGGCGCCGCCCTCGGGGCGGAACGGGCGCACGACCGGCCTCGCCGTGCCGCCCAGGCCCTCCACCATCGCGGCGAGCACGTGGTCGTGGGCGATCCACACCGCGTCCTCGCCGATCTCGGCCGGGATGTGCCGGTTGCCGATATGCCAGATCAGCCGCTTGAGGGCGCGGGGGTCGGGGGCCCGGATCTCCAGCAGGCGCTCGGGCGCCGCCTCGACCCAGACGAGCCGCCCGTCCTCCAGCCGCAGGGCGTCGCCGTCCTCCAGCATCGCCGGCTCGGGCAGGTCGAGCAGGAAGGCGAGGCCGCCGAGCCCTTCGAGGGCGATCCGGCGCCGGTGCCGGTCGCCGTGGTCGAGAACGATGCGGTCGACGATCTCGCCGGGGCCGAGATCGGCCCGGCGGATCACGCGGGTGGCGCGCGGCAGGGGAGGGGAGGCGGTCACGCGAGAAAAATCCCTTCACGCCGGCCGGGGAGGCCGGGCGGTTCACGCCCCGACATACCGCAAGGACGGTGCCGCCGGGATGGGCCGCCTCAGCGGACCTGCGCCTCAGCAGACCTGCGCCTCGACGGCCGCGGCGATCTCCAGCAGGCGCCGGTCCTGGCCGTGGCGGGCGAGCAGCATCAGCCCGACCGGCCGCGCCTGTCCGGGGAGAGGCAGGGAGATGCCGGTCAGGTCGAACAGGTTGCCCACCATGGTGTTGCGCAGCATCAGGAGGTTGGTGCGCGTGAAGGCGTCGTCCTCCGCCACCGCGGCGATCGGCACCGCCGGGATCGCGGTGGCCGGCAGCGCCATCACGTCGACGTCGGCGAGGCGCTCGTCGGCGGCGCGGATCAGCCCGGCGCGGGCGCGCATCATCCGGATGTAGGTGCCCGCCGCCACCGGGCGCCCGCGCGCGATGCGGGCGTGCACCCGCGGATCGAACGAGGCCTCCTCGGCGTCGATCCAGTCGGCATGGACCTCCGCGGCCTCGATCGCCGCGAGGGGGGCGGCCGCGGTCGCCTCGGCCATGCGGCCCATCAGGTCGTCGAAGGGCAGGTCGCCGATGCGCGCGCCGGCCGCCCCGAGCCGGCCGAGCGCCGCCTCGAAGGCCTGCGCCACGGCCGGGTCGGTCTCGGTGAAGAGCAGGCCGCGCGGCACGCCGATGCGCAGGTCGCGCAGGCCCAGCGGGCGCAGCGGCACGAACTCCTCGCCGGCCAGCACCGCATCGGTCTCGGCGCAGGCCGCCACGGTGCGGGCGAGCGGGCCGATCGAGTCGAGCGAGGGCGAGAGCGGGAAGGCGCCGTCGAGCGGCACGCGCCGGGCGGTCGGCTTGAAGCCGACGACCCCGTTCAGGGCCGCCGGGATGCGCACCGAGCCGCCGGTGTCGGTGCCGATGGCGATGTCGCTGGTCCCGAGCGCCGCCGAGACGCCCGCGCCCGAGGACGAGCCGCCCGGCACGAGGCTCGGATCCGCGGCGTTGCCCGGCGTGCCCCAATGCGGGTTGAGACCGAGCCCCGAGAAGGCGAACTCGGACATGTTGGTCTTGCCGATGATGACCGCGCCGGCCCGGCGCAGGCGCGCCACCACGGGTGCGTCGCGCTCCGCCGGCGCCGCCTTGCGGCGGATCGCCGAGCCCGCGGTGGTGGGCTCGCCCGCGACGTCGAACAGGTCCTTGATCGACACGATGGCGCCGTCGAGCGGGCCGAGCGAGAGGCCGGCCCGGCGCCGCGCATCCGCCGCGTCGGCCGCCACCCGGGCGGCCTCGGGGTAGAGCAGGGTGAAGACGTGGCGGCTTGCCGGCTCCCCGATCAGGGCGAGGCGGCGTTCGAGGTCGTCGCGGATGGCGGTCATGGTCGTGTCTCCACGGGTGAGCGGGGTGGGCGGCCGATCAGCAGGACGGTGCCGTTCCAGCTGGCATTGATCAGGAGGGCGAGCGAGAGGCCGAAGACGGGTCCGAGCCGCTCGACGGTGAGCGCGAGGGCCGCGAGCGCCGCCACGAAGCCGAGGAGCCCGGGCAGGCTGAGGACGAGCACCGTCGCGCTCGCCGGCCCACCGAGGCGCGGATGCAGGATCACCGCCAGGCTGACCATCACGACGGGCGCGAAGGCCAGGAGGCCGGCAAGGCCCGGCCCGGCCACGCGGCCGGCCACCACCACGGCGGCGACGAGCAGCATGACGATGCCGGCGCGCATCGCGACGTCCCGCCCGCGCCCGCCGCGCGCCGGCACCGCCGCCGCCTCGCGCAGGGGCCGGGCGGCTGCGATGCAGCCCAGGATGACGAGCGCCGCCGCGGCCGCAGACGTGGCGAGCCCCGTGACGCCCGCGCGCAGGAGGGACGCGGCGGCGAGCCAGACCGCGAGCGCGGCCCCCACCGAGACGGCGAGGCCGTGCCGGCGGGCGAGCGCCGCGTAGGCGAGGATGAACAGGGCCGTCGCCGCGATGGCCGGCAGGCTCGCGACGGCGCTGTCGCGCAGGAAGTCCGGCGGGTGGTCGAGGGCGAGGAAGACGTAGGCGGGACCCGCCGAGAGCGGCAGCGTGGCGATCATCGCGCCGGCCAGGGAGCCGGCGCGCTCGACCGCGTAGGAGGCGAGCACCACCACCGCGGCGCTCGCCAGCATCTTGGCGGCGAGCGCCGCCCAGAAGGCGGGGGCGAAGCCCGTCACGAGGCCGCCCGCCACGGCGTCAGGCCACCACCGGCAGCGTCACCACGTCGTAGCCGTGGGCGAGGCGGCGGCCGAGCACCGGGTCCTCCAGCTCCATCTCGAAGCGCGAGGCCGGGCGGATGCCGCCGATGGCGCCGAGCGTGCCGCCGAACATCACCGTGCCGGGGGGCAGGTCCGGCCCGCCGGGGCGGCGCTGCATCAGGTCGCGCGGGGGGCGCAGGGCCGAGAGCCGGCCCTCTTGATAGAGCACCCGCTCGCCGTCGATGGTCGCGAAGGCGCGCAGGATCAGCTCGTCCCAGTGCGCCTCCACCTCGTCGAGGCGCCACAGCCCGGTGCCGACCGGCTTGCCGCAGAGCTGCTTGGAGAGCGCGATGCCGATGGTCTCGGCCTTGCGGTCGGTGTGGTCGGAGCCGAGCCCGAGCCAGAGCCCGTCCGCGAGCGAGACCAGCACCGGCTCGGCCTCCCCCGAGGTGTCCGGCCCGAGCACCGTCAGGCGCGGGGCCTGGGTCAGGGTCTCGGCCGCCACCCGGTAGTAGACCGGCACCGAGGAGGGGCGCGGCACGCCGATCGCCGCGAGTTCCTCGATGTGGTGGCGGATGGCGGCCTCGTCGCGGCCCGCCCAGCCGCCGATCACCACCGCCTCGGGATCGAGCGCGATCCGGTCCTGACGCCCGTAAGCGCTGCGCGCGAAGGTCAGCATCGTGTCGTTCCCCTTCAGGAGGCGGCGGGCGCGAGCGTCGTCTCGGCCCTCTCGTGCCAGCGGGCGAAGCCGAAGACCAGGAGGGCGGCCAGGAATTCGAGGCCGGCCACGAAGTAGAGGCCGTTCGAGGCCGAGCCGGTGAGGCTCGTCGAGACCCCGACCATGTACGGCGCCACGAAGCCCGCGAGGTTGCCGATCGAGTTGATCGCCGCGATGGCGCCCGCCGCCGCGGTGCCGGCCAGGAAGGTCTGCGGCAGCGCCCAGAACACCGGGAAGGCCGCCAGGATGCCGATGGCCGCGACCGTGAGCGCCGCGAGCGCCAGCGCCGCCTGCCCGATCAGCGCGCCGGTGGCCACAAGGCCCGCCGCCGCGATTAGGCTCGCCGCCGCGCAGTGCAGCCGCCGCTCGCCGGACCGGTCGGAATGCGCCCCGTTCCACACCATCGCGATCGTGCCGGCGATGAACGGGATCGCGGCCAGGAACCCGATGGTGATGGCGTCGCGCACGCCCATCTCCTTGATGATCGAGGGCGTCCAGAACGCGATGGTGGCGTTGCCGCTGACGATGCAGAAGTAGATCAGGGCGCAGAGCCAGACCCGGCCGTCCTTCAAGGCGGCCTTGAAGCTCGCCTCCTTGCCGGCGGCGCGGCTCTCGGCGGCGACGCGCGCGCTCATCGCGGCCGCGACCCGCGGGGAGAGCCAGCGGGCATCCTGCGGCCGGTCCGGCAGCAGGGCGAGCACCGCGATGCCGGCGAGCACCGAGGGGATGCCCTCCAGGATGAACAGCCACTGCCAGTTGGCGAGGCCGCCGACGCCCCCCATCGTGCCCATGATCAGACCCGCGATCGGCCCGCCGATGATGCCCGCGATGGCGAACGAGGTCATGAACAGGCCGTTGATGCGCGAGCGGCGCGCGGTCGGGAACCAATAGGTGAGATACAGGACGACGCCCGGGAAGAACCCGGCCTCGAACACGCCGATCAGGAAGCGCACGGCGTAGAAGGCCCATTCCGACTGCACGAAGGCGAGGCTCATCGAGGCGAGCCCCCACAGCAGGGTGATCCGCGCCAGGGTCTTGCGGGCGCCGATGCGCTCCAGAAGCAGGTTGCTCGGCACCTCGAACAGGAAGTAGCCGATGAAGAAGATGCCGGCCCCGAAGCCGTAGACCGCCTCGCTGAACTTGAGGTCGGAGAGCATCTGCAGCTTGGCGAAGCCGACGTTCACCCGGTCGATCCAGGCCAGGATGAACAGGAAGACGAGGAACGGGATCAGCCGCAGGGTCGCCCTGCGATAGCCCTCGTCCAGTTCGGCCGCGCTCACCTCGTGTTCCACCCTGTCCATCGTACGTCTCCCGCGGTCCGCAACGGCCGCATCGCGTCTTGCCTCGCAAGTACCATGCCTGTGAAATTTCACAAGGCGTGCTATGGCTCGCGAGAAGCCGGCCCGGCCAGGGTCGCCGGCGGCGGCTGCGGCGGTGGTGATGCGAATGCGTGCAACGGAGCGCCCAAACGATACGCAGAACGAGCGCGCCTACCGGCGCCTGAAGGACGACATCCTGGCGCTGCGCCTCAAGCCCGGGGACGCGGTCAACGAGGCGGCGCTCTGCGCCGAGTTCGGCATCGGCCGCACCCCCGTGAACAAGGCCCTGCACCGGCTGATGCACGAGGGGCTGGTGCGTATCCTGCCCCGCAAGGGCGTGCTGGTGCAGCCGCTCTCGATGGACGAGTTCGCGCATCTCATCGAAGTGCGCCGCCTGACCGAGCCGCCCTGCGCGGCGCTTGCGGCCGAGCGGATCACCGAGGCGGATCTCGCGCGGCTCGACGCGCTGCTGGCCGAGGCCCCGGCCGGCCCGGTGGCCGAACTCGGGCCGATCCTCGACGCCGACCGGCGCTTCCATGCGGTGATCGCGGAGGCGAGCGGCAACCGCGTGCTCGCCGAGGTGCTGGCCGGCCTGCACGGCCGCTCGGTGCGGTTCTGGGCCTTGTCGCTCGCCACCGGCCAGCACCTCGCCGAGGTGGCCGAGGAGCACGCCGCGATCCGCGACGCGCTGCGCGACCGCCACCCGGAGCGGGCCGCGGCCGCGATGGCGGCGCACATCGATTCCTTCGCCCGGACGCTGGCCTCGCGGCTCGCCTGAGGGGGCCCGGGCGAGACCTCGGCCCGAACGGGCCCGCGCTGAACACCGGGCCGAGCGCGCTGCCCGACACCTTCCGGTCCCGCTCACCAAGGACTCGGCACGCCCTGAAGCGGCCCTCGCGCGGACGGGCGGAATCTGCCATGGCCTATGGCGGCCAACCCGCGAGGCCCGCCATGCTCCACGCGCCGATCGATCTCGCCCCGGAGGTGCGCGCCGCGCGCGAGGCGGGCGCGCCCGTGGTGGCGCTCGAATCCACCATCGTCACGCACGGCATGCCCCACCCGCAGAACGTCGCGACCGCCCGCGCGGTCGAGGCCGAGGTGCGCCGGAACGGAGCCGTGCCGGCCACGATCGCGGTAGTGGCGGGGCGCCTGCGGATCGGGCTGCCGGACGAGGTGCTCGACTGGCTTGGCACGGCGCCGGACGTGCTGAAGCTCAGCCGCGCCGACCTGCCCTACGCGGTGGCGGCGGGGAAGCACGGCTCGACCACGGTGGCCGCCACCATGATCTGCGCCCATCTCGCCGGGATCCGGGTCTTCGCCACGGGCGGGATCGGCGGCGTGCACCGGGGCGTCGAGGCGACGCTCGACATCTCGGCCGACCTCGACGAACTCGCCCGCACGCCGGTCGCCGTGGTCTGCGCCGGCGCCAAGGCCATCCTCGACCTGCCGCGCACCCTCGAATACCTCGAAACCCGCGGCGTGCCGGTGGTGGCCTACGGCACCGACCGCTTCCCGGCCTTCTGGAGCCGCGACAGCGGACTTCCCGCGCCGCTCCGGCTCGACACGCCGGAGGCGCTGGCGGCCCTGATCCGGGCCAAGGACGCGCTCGGGCTCGCGGGCGGTGTTTTGGTGGCCAACCCGGTGCCGGAGGCCGACGAGATCCCGGCCGCCGAGATCGCCCCCCGGATCGAGGCCGCCCTCGCGCAGGCCCGGGAGGCGGGCATCGCCGCCAAGGCGGTCACGCCCTTCCTGCTCGCCCGCATGCTCGAACTCACGGGCGGGCGCAGCCTCGCGACCAACATCGCGCTCGTGCGCAACAATGCGGCGCTCGCGGCCCGCATGGCGGTGGCGCTGCGGCAGGCCGGGCTGCCGTAAGGGAGCTGCCTCAAGGGAGTTGCCTCAAGGGAGCTGCCCCAGGGGACTTGCGTCCGGCCGACCCGCCGACCCATGATCCGCCCGGGGAAGGCGCGTCGGTCTCGGGGCGATCGCACCACGAGCCGAGGCCGGCTGCACCGGACCCGTGCGCCCGCGGCGAGGACGCCGCAGGATCGCCCCGGACCGAGGCGCCGTGCCGCCCCGCCTCCGCCGGGACCGACCAACGAGGCGGTGCGCGCGGGGCGGCCGGGACCGTCGCCGCGCCCGTGCGACCCGGGCCGTGGAGCCCGGCGCCGGATCCGGAGGACGCCCATGCTCGACAGAACCCCCGCCGCCCGAGTCGAGGCGGTGCTCAAGCGCCTCGACGCCGCCCTGCAGGCCGGCGACGTGGACGAGGCCGTCACCCTGTTCTCCGGCGCGTGCTACTGGCGCGACCTCGTCGCCTTCACCTGGAACATCAAGACGGTGGAGGGCCGCGACGGGGTGCGCGATCTCCTCACCCACTGCCTGGCCCACGTGCGGCCGCGCGACTGGCGGCTCGCCGAAGGCGAGGTGCCCACCGAGGCCGATGGCGTGACGCAGGCCTGGTTCGCCTTCGACACCGAGGTCGCCCGCGGCTACGGGCTGGTGCGGCTGAAGGGCGACCTGATCTGGACCCTGCTGACCACGATGATCGAGCTGAAGGGCCACGAGGAGCAGGCCGGCTTCACGCGCCCGCTCGGCGCCCGCCACGGGGTCCATCCCGGCGCCAAGAGCTGGAAGGAGCAGCGCGAGGAGGAGGCCGCCCGCCTCGGCCACACCGAGCAGCCCGCCGTGCTGATCATCGGCGGCGGCCAGGGCGGCATCGCGCTCGGCGCCCGGCTCCGGCAGCTCCGGGTGCCGACCCTGATCGTCGAGAGGAACGAGCGGCCGGGTGACAGCTGGCGCAAGCGCTACAAGTCGCTCTGCCTGCACGATCCGGTCTGGTACGACCACCTGCCCTACATCGACTTCCCGAAGAACTGGCCGGTCTTCGCGCCCAAGGACAAGATCGGCGACTGGCTGGAGATGTACGCCAAGGTCATGGAGCTGAACTACTGGGGCGGCACGACGGCCAAGCGCGCCGCCTACGACGAGACCGCGAAGGAATGGGCGGTGGTGGTGGAGCGCGACGGGCGCGAGATCACCCTGCGCCCCAGGCAGCTCGTCTTTGCCACCGGTATGTCGGGCAAGCCCAACATCCCGGACTTCCCGGGGATGGAGCGGTTCCGGGGCGAGCAGCACCATTCCTCGCAGCACCCGGGCCCGGACGCCTATGTGGGGAAGACCGTGGTGGTGGTCGGCTCGAACAACTCCGCCCACGACATCTGCGCCGCGCTCTACGAGGCGGGCGTCGACGTCACGATGCTGCAGCGCTCCTCGACCCACGTCGTGCGCTCGGATTCGCTGATGGAGTACGGGCTCGGCGACCTCTATTCCGAGCGCGCAGTCGCGGCCGGCATGACCACCGCCAAGGCCGATCTGATCTTCGCCTCGCTGCCCTACCGCATCCTTCACGAGTTCCAGAAGCCGGTCTACGACAAGATCCGGGAGGTCGATGCCGACTTCTACCGCGACCTCGACGCCGCCGGGTTCCGGCTCGATTTCGGGGCGGACGAGTCCGGACTGTTCATGAAGTACCTGCGCCGCGGCTCGGGCTACTACATCGACGTCGGGGCGTCCCAGCTCATCATCGACCGCAAGATCAAGCTCGTCGGCGGGCAGGTGAAGGAGATCACCGAGGCCGGCATGCGCCTGGAGGACGGCCGCGAGATCCCGGCGGACGTGATCGTCTACGCCACCGGCTACGGCTCGATGAATGGCTGGGTCGCCGACCTCGTCAGCCGCGAGGTCGCCGACACGGTCGGCAAGGTCTGGGGCCTCGGCTCCGACACCCCGAAGGATCCGGGGCCGTGGGAGGGCGAGCAGCGCAACATGTGGAAGCCGACCCGGCAGGAGGCGCTGTGGTTCCACGGCGGCAACCTGCACCAGTCGCGCCACTACTCCCACGTCCTCGCCCTGCAGCTCAAGGCGCGCCACGAGGGCATCCCGACGCCGGTCTACGGCCTGCAGGAGGTGCACCACACCCGCTGACCGCGCCCTTGAAAGGCCGATTGCCATCACCATCTGAGATCGGCCAGAGCGAACGGCGGGATCGGATCAGTCGATCACGATCCCGCCTCTTGAATCGGCGACGATCATCACCATATCGGGACTGTCGGTGACGGCGCCTCGGTGCCCGCTGATCTTCACGGACACGCAGACGAGCCGATGGGCCTCGGTTTCGACCTGGCCCGGGCCGCTCAGGCGACCCGCCGATCCGGCAGCGCCGATTGCGTGTTGACAGCCCGGAGCGGCGGGCCTATACGCCCCTCCACCGACGCGGCGGCCAGCACTTCCGGCCCCGGCGTCAGTCTTCCAGAGAAGACGAGCGGCAGAGCCGAGTAGAGCCTCGGGACTGCGGGCGTGTCTTATCAGGGTGTAGCCTGCTCCGGCAGGTGGTTCTTTGACAAGTTGATCTGAGAAAGAGAAGCGTGGGCGGCGTTGTCCTTGCGGCTGG